>JBLUOL010000110.1:0-16520 GCA_048065775.1 Pseudomonas sp. GW6 | reverse complement strand
TCTGAGCCTGATCGGGCTGCTCGGCAGCCCGGCAGCGCTGGCCCACAGCGAAATGCACGAGGGGCATCAGGCCGCCTCAACGATCAGGGAGCAAAAGCCTTGGGGTATCGCCGGCGATGCCAGCGAAGTCGACCGCACCATCGAGATCCGCATGACTGATCAGATGCGTTTCACTCCGGATCGGCTGCAGGTCAGGCAGGGCGAGACCATTCGTTTCGTCCACCGCAACGACGGCAAGATCCTCCACGAGTTCGTCATCGGTACCCGCGAAACCCTGGATGAACATGCCGAGGCGATGCTGCGTTTTCCCGGTATGCAGCACGACGAGCCCTACATGGCTCACGTTGCGCCGGGGCAGAGCGGCGAGATGATCTGGACCTTCAACCGCGCCGGCGAATTCGATTTCGCCTGCCTGATCGCCGGCCACTATCAGGCCGGCATGGTTGGCACCATCCAGGTGCTGGCCGACTGACCTACGAGAGGAAACACGCATGAAGAAGCAACTGATGATCGCGGCGCTGGCCGCCCTGTTCAGTCTGCCGTTGCAGGCCGCCGACCCCGCGCCGCTGAGCCAGGGCGAGGTGCGCAAGGTGGACGCCGCCGCGCAGAAGATCACCCTGCGCCACGGCCCCATCGCCAGTATCGGCATGCCGCCGATGACCATGGTCTTCGAAGTCGAGAAGCCGGAACTACTGGAAGGGGTTTCAGCAGGAGAGAAGGTGAAGTTTCAAGTGCAGCAGCGGGGTAACCGTTACATCGTTACCGAACTGCAGGTAGTGGAGTAGCCAGGAGAGCCGGCCCAGGCATTGCGCCTGGGCTGGCGAACACTCAGTTCAGACCGTCGGTCAGGGCCTTGGCAGGTACCAGCTTGACCACTTTCTTGGCAGCGATTTCGATGGCTTTTCCGGTCTGCGGGTTACGGCCGGTGCGTGCCGGGCGCTCGCTCACTTTCAGCTTGCCGATGCCTGGCAGGGTGATCTCACCGTCGTTTTCCAGTGCGTCGCCGACAATTTCGCCCAGCTGATCGATCAGGGTGCGGACAGTGGCTTTGGGCAGGGATACGGCCTCGGCCAGGTCGCTGATCAGTTGGTCTTTGGTGATTGCCATGATGTAACTCCGTTTGCAGGTGAGAGGTTCGATGCTGCCGATATGGATCTGCGCAGTCGAAAACGTGGGAACGCTAACATAAAAGACATGATTCGGCAGTGCCGCAACGGGCACTGCCGATAGGGCTTAGTGTCGCATCAGTCCTGGTGGTTCCAGCGTGCTAGCAAAAAACGCAGCCTGCCGCTGATGCCGGGTTCGCTGGCGCTGTCGAACGGCACCTCGATCTCCAGGCTTCTATCGTTCTGGAGGTTGCCATCGAGTTTATGGTCGGCGCTGTGCACCCCCTGGTTCTGCCAGGCGTGGCTCACCTGCCAGCCGCTGTCGGCGCCAGGCGGGGTTATTTCCAGCACCAGGCTGTTGCGGAACAGGTAGCTGCCCTCGAAATGCTGGTTGACCCATAGCTTGCGCTCCACCTCGTAGTCCGGCACTCGCACGTTAAAGGTCAAGGTATAGGCCAGCCCCTTGCGCCTGCTGTTCACGCGCGCCCGATCAGCCAGAAACAGGCTGCCAAGAAACAGCTTGCCGTTCTCCTGCGGTGCCTTGAGCCAGTGCTGGTGGGCGAGACAGGCCACCGAATCCTCTTCGGCAGTACGCCGGCTCAGGTACCAGAGCTTGCCACGGGGGGCGGCGAGCACTTCGAACTGGTACAGGGCGTTGACCGTTTGCCCCTGGCTCTCAGACTTGCGCAGCTCCTTGGGCAGGGTGATGGCGTCGACTTCAGCCCAGATGTCCACACGTACATCGCCGAACAGAAAGCGCGTGAGATTCTGGTAAGCCTCCTCGCTGTTGACGATGCCGAAGTAGCCGGAATGCGCTCGATAGGTAAAGGCCTTGGCGCAGGGCGCTGTCGGTTTGCTGCTAGCGTCCAGGCCGCAGAGGGTCGCGTTGTCGATGCGCACCAGGCCGTCGCTGCCATGGCCGGCGAAGGTACGCGACAGGCCCAGGCCAGCTTCGTAGTCCATACGGTTGGTGCCAACCATGCAGAAGAAGCGTTTGGATGCAAAGCGTGCCTCGGGTAGCCAGTCGACGCGCTCGGTGAGCTTGTAGGCAGCTTCCAGATCCAGAAAGGTCGCCAGGCGCTGGCGGTTGAAATTGCTGATATCGCTCAGGTTCAGCCAGCTTGGCGGGTTGATGCCAAGCAGGTCGATGCCGTTATGCGGAGTAGCGTAGGTGAACACCTTGTCCACCAGCTGAGCCGCGCCGCCCGGGTCCAGCTTGGGATTTTGCAGCAGGCCGCGGCAGACCAGGCCACCCATCGAATGGGCCACCAGATAGCAGCGAAAGTCGGTCTTGCTAATGCCGTTCTTGGGGTTGGCGCAGATCAGCTCGCGCACCTTGAGTATCAGCTCGCCAAGCTTGCTGGCGAATACCTCCAGGCTCGGTGTGCTGCCGATGCCCAGCAGCCGTGAGGCCTCGTCGTAGTAGCGATAGATAATGATCGAACGGCTGCCCAGGCGGTTGTCGGTATTGGCGGCCCATTCCGGGTCGAGAATGTCGTAGCCGTCTTCGTATACGTCCTGATAGTCGAATTCCGTGGCCAGGCGGATCACTGGCGACTCGAAGACGAATTTGCGTGGCTGGCGGGTCTTTTCCGCTACCGCGCGGTAGACGGTAGAACCGAGGTTGAAACCGCAGAACGGGTCGGCGCTGGTCTGGTCGATCTCCCCCGGGGTCATGGCGTAGCCACGCACGTAGATGATCGGATGGAAGGGGCTATGCGAATTGGCCATGGTTGCTCCTGAGGTGGCGTGCGCGTGCCTCGGGAATGCTCATCATGGCCGAACTGCGGGATGCGACGAGTGGCGCGGGTAATAGTGGAGAAGGTTAGTTCAGCGCCAGAGGTTTTCCGGATTTTTGCACCGCCAGACGGCGACTTGGCAAGGCTCGACTAAGCTACTGATACTTGCCTAATGCTGGAGTGCCATCATGTTGCGCGCATTTGCCGATCTGGGGTTCCGCTGGAAGATTGCCCTGCCCATTCTGTTGCTGGCCGCCTTGCTGGTAGCGATGGGAACCTTGGGTGTGCGCGGTATCACTCAGGTCGCCGAATCCAGTACCACGCTGACCAATCGCCATCTGCCGGCCATCAGCCTGCTGCTCAACGCCGACCGCGATCTTTATCAGGCCTTCGTCGCTGAGCGTAGCCTGCTTGATGAGGGTGCCGAGGATCACGTCGCCGCGCTCAAGAAAACTCACGCCGAGAACCTGCAGCAGGCCTACGACCGTGTGCACAAGTTCGCCGACATGCAGCCCGGCAGCGAGGCGCTGGCGCTGGTGGCCGAGTTCGATCGTGGCTTCGAGCGCTGGAAGGCCACCTCGCAGCGAGTGCTGGAGCTGGCCTCCAGTGATCCGGAAGGCGCCAGTCGGCTTAGCTTTGGCGACAGCGAGGCGCAGTTCGAAGAGGCGCGCACTGCCATCGACAAGCTCGGTGAATTGGAAGACAACGCCGCCAATGCCGTTGGCACCGATGCCATTGCCCGCGGCGAAGCGCTGGTCTGGCAGCAGGGACTGATCATCGCCATCGGCCTGCTGGTGTGCCTGGTCCTGGTGGTGGGCTTCCCGCTGTTGGTGACCCGTCCGCTGCATAACCTGCTTTATCGCATCGAACAGATCGCTGACGGTGACGGCGACCTGCGGGTGCGCCTGGACGTGCTCTCCAGGGACGAACTGGGCAAGCTCAGCCACGCCTTCAACCGCTTTCTCGACAAACTGCAGCCGTTGATCAAGGAAGTCGGCAGGGTCACTGGTGAGGTGGCCGACTCGGCACAGAGTCTCGCAGGCATGGCGGCCGCCAATGATCGATTGATCAGCAGCGAGCACGCGGCGGTCGATCAGGTCAGCACTGCGGCCACCGAAATGAGCGTGGCCGTGCATGAGGTGGCGCGCAATGCGCAGAATGCTGCCGATGCTGCGCGCCATGCCGAGGTCCAGTCGCGAGAAGGCGCCCAGGTGGTCGGTGCGACCATTCATTCGATTCGCCAACTGGCCCAGGAAGTGGAGAGCGCATCCGACACCATCCAGACCCTGGAGCAGGAAACCGCCAACATCGGTGCGGTACTGGCGGTGATCAAGGGCATCGCTGAACAGACCAACCTGCTGGCGCTCAACGCGGCCATCGAGGCAGCGCGGGCAGGGGAGCAGGGCCGCGGTTTTGCCGTGGTCGCCGATGAGGTGCGAGCGCTGGCAGCACGTACCCAGGAGTCGACCAAGGACATCCAGCAGATGATCGAGCGTCTACAGGCTGGTGTGCAGAATGCGGTCAAGGCCACGCACTCAGGCAGCGCACGGGCGCGGCAGAGCGTGGAGCAGGCTGCCGGTGTGGACCAGGCTTTGAGCGTGACCGGTGATTCGGTGCAGCGCATCAACGACATGGCTGCGCAGATCGCCACCGCCTGCGAGGAACAGAGCAGCGTTACCGAGGAAATCGCGCGCAATATCAGTGACATTCGCGACCTCTCCAACGAAGCGGCGCAGACGTCCGAACAGAGCACGCGGGCCAGCCAACACCTGTCCGAGCTGTCCCACGGGCTGGCCCAGTTGGTGGGACGTTTCCGGGTGTGACGTCAGTGTCTCGCGTATCTAAGTGTTTGAAGCAGTTGTAAGTTTACGTTTAGCCGTTACAATGGCGCGGCTCGCCGCAATGGCGAGCAGCGTTATGGTGGCCCTGCCGGTCCCCTCGCAACGATTACCCGTCAACCTGGTCAGGCCCGGAAGGGAGCAGCCACAGCGGGAACATTGTGTGCCGGGGTGTGGCTGGTAGGGTCCACCTCCAGTTTCCAAGCCCTTGCATCCTTCTATCTCAATATCTTCAGCGTCTATCTGGCGGTTTTTTGCTGTGCGCAATAAAAAGCCCGCGCTTTGGGCGCGGGCTTTCGGCTGTTTGCAGGCTCAGGCGATGCGGTAATTCAACACGCTGTCCTGTTCCTTGAGCGTCTTGCGCAGATCGGCTGGGATATTGCCGGCGCGTACGGCCAGTTCCAGGCGGATTTCTTCCAGGCTTTGGGCGAAGGCATTCTGGTCGTTGATCTGTGGCTTGGCCAGGACGCGGCTGTAGACAGTGATGTCGCTCTCGTCGAGCAGGGCGAGGATGATGCTGCCGTCCGGGCGCGGTGAGCTGAAGCTGGCACGCAACGGATTGAACAGGTGATCGACGAGCTGTTGGTTGGTGAGTTCCATGTCCTACTCCATCCTGAGGTTGGTCACCTTCGACCTCAGGATGACGACTTAGTTCAGGCAGTGAGCGACTGGCGGGTACGCTCGATCACCTGTTGCAGCGATTCGTCGCTGTACTGGCCTGGGTAGAGACGCTGGCTGTACTGGGCGATACCGGTCTTGTCGACCAGGGTAAAACTGAAGCTGCCCTTGCGCGTTGCCTGAATGCGGCAATCGAACGGTGCAAAGGCGTGAGTCAGGGTGCTGATGGCTTTCTGAATTTGATGTTGAGCATTCATTTTTCTAAGTATTCCTTAAAGCATGTGCGCTTCGTTGCGCGTGGTGTAGCTCCATGTGGTTGGCCGAAAAACGGCCATAGCATGTCAACCGATCGGAGCTTGATTAGCACGATAAAGTTCCATTGTTACGGTTCTTCGGCGTGGTCGGTACGTCGGAGGCAGGCAGAGGAACTGCGCCGATAAACGGCGAGTCGGCCTGATCAGTCAGCAGATGGGATCTTGGAGGGCGGCAGCGCAGAGATGCGCTAGACGTTGAACCGGGAAACCAGCGAGGGGGCGCAAAGGCCTTAATGACTTGCAGCGTGGTACGAACGGCGCGAATACTAATGCTTTGTGCAAGAAATGACCAGTGTTATTTCTCAAGTCAGGGCGATGCTGCTCCACACAAGCGGGTGGCGGATGCAATTTGCCGGTTGCTCCGCTAGGATTAGCCCACTTTTGCTTTCCTCATATGACGGTTTTCCATGAGTTATCAGGTTCTTGCACGTAAATGGCGTCCGCGCTCGTTCCGCGAAATGGTCGGCCAGACGCATGTGCTCAAGGCTCTGATCAACGCCCTGGACAGTCAGCGCCTGCACCATGCCTACCTGTTCACCGGCACCCGTGGTGTGGGCAAGACCACTATTGCGCGGATCATCGCCAAGTGCCTGAACTGCGAAACCGGCATCAGTTCCACCCCTTGCGGCACCTGTTCGGTCTGTCGGGAAATCGATGAGGGGCGTTTCGTCGACCTGATCGAAGTGGACGCCGCCAGCCGCACCAAGGTCGAAGACACCCGTGAGCTGCTCGACAACGTGCAGTACTCGCCAAGTCGGGGTCGCTTCAAGGTCTACCTGATCGACGAAGTGCACATGCTTTCCACCAGCTCCTTCAACGCCCTGTTGAAGACCCTGGAGGAGCCGCCGCCCCACGTCAAATTCCTCCTCGCCACCACCGACCCACAGAAGCTGCCGGTTACCGTGCTGTCGCGCTGCCTGCAGTTCTCGCTGAAGAACATGCCGCCGGAGCGAGTGGTCGAGCACCTGACCCACGTATTGACCGCCGAGAACGTGCCGTTCGAGGACGATGCCCTGTGGCTGCTTGGCCGCGCTGCCGATGGCTCGATGCGCGACGCCATGAGCTTGACCGACCAGGCCATCGCTTTCGGCGAAGGCAAGGTACTGGCGGCTGACGTGCGTGCCATGCTCGGCACGCTCGATCACGGTCAGGTCTATGGCGTGCTGCATGCGCTGATCGAAGGTGATGCGCGGGCACTGATCGAAGCGGTGCGTCATCTTGCCGAGCAGGGGCCGGACTGGAATGGCGTGCTGTCGGAAATGCTCAACGTCCTGCATCGTGTGGCGATAGCCCAGGCGCTGCCGGAGGCCGTGGACAATGGCCAGGGCGACCGCGAACGCGTGCTGCAACTGGCCCAGGCGCTGCCGGCCGAAGACGTGCAGTTCTACTATCAGATGGGCTTGATTGGCCGTCGTGATTTACCGCTGGCGCCTGAGCCGCGCGGTGGCTTCGAGATGGTGCTGCTGCGCATGCTGGCTTTCCGCCCAGCGGGAGGCGACGATGCGCCCAAGGTCACGCTAAAGCCCTTGGGGATCAGCCAGGCCACTGCTGATTCCCAACAAAGCCCAGTGGCCGGCACCGCTATGCCGGCTCCCGTGGTTTCTGCTCCTGTTATCGCTCCCGTCGCACAGGCTCCCGTTGTTGCGGCGGCGGTCGAGCCTGACCCTGTTGTGCCGGCAGCGAGCGTCATGCCAGACGTGACTGAGCCGGTTCAGCCTGTTGAGGTGCCTGTAGCGCCGGCCGTTAATCTGCCCGCCGAGCCCGAGCCCGAGCCCGAGCCCGAGCCCGAGCCCGCTGCTCCTGTGGTTGATGTGCCTTGGGCAACTGCCAAGGCTGCCGAGCCTGTGGCTGAGCCCGTTCAGCCTGTTGCGCCAGCAGAGCCAGAGGTGAAAACCGCAGAGCCAGTAGTTTCGCAAGTTGCATCGGTCGAAGTGCCCGCACCGAGTGAGGTCGCGCCACCGGTAGCCGATGCAGATGGTGGCGAAGATGAGCCACCGCTCGGCGACTACGACTATGTGGAAATGGACGCCGAAACCCTGGACTACGATTTCGGCCAAGCCGAAACCGCGGCGCCCGTGGTTGAAGAGCCGTTGCCTGCGGCTAAACCCGCAACCGGTCTGGCGGCAGAGTGGCTGTCACTGTTCCCGCAGCTTGGCCTGGGTGGCATGACTGGCAGCATCGCCGCCAACTGCACCCTGATCGAAGCCAATGGCGATGACTGGCTGCTGCACCTGGATCCGGCGCACAGTGCACTGTTCAATCCGACTCAGCAGCGTCGTCTCAATGACGCGCTGAACCAGCAACAGGGGCGCAGCATCAAACTGCGTATCGAGCTGTGCAAGCCTGAGCAGGAAACCCCGGCGCAGGCCGCAGCACGGCGCCGTGCCGACCGCCAGCGCAGCGCCGAGGCGTCGATCCACGGCGACCCGCTGGTGCAGCAGATGATTCAGCAGTTCGCGGCCAAGGTTCGCGACGACAGCATCGAACCTATCGATATTCCCAGCTAACCGGTCGTTTCAACGACTTGTTTAACCCCGAACACCGAGGATACCGACATGATGAAAGGTGGCATGGCAGGCCTGATGAAGCAGGCTCAGCAAATGCAGGAAAAAATGCAGAAGATGCAGGAAGAACTGGCCAACGCTGAAGTCACCGGCCAGTCCGGCGCCGGCCTGGTCAGCGTGGTGATGACCGGTCGTCACGACGTCAAGCGCATCACCCTGGATGACAGCCTGATGCAGGAAGACAAGGAAGTGCTGGAAGACCTGATCGCCGCTGCCGTCAACGACGCGGTGCGTAAGGTCGAGCAGAACAGCCAGGAGAAGATGTCCGGCATGACCGCAGGGATGCAGCTACCCCCCGGCTTCAAAATGCCCTTCTGAGCATGTGACGCCCAGCCGGCACGCATTACTGCGTTGCGAAAGGCCCCGAGCATCCTCATTTACAGACTTAAACTCCGGTGCTCGGGGCCTTTCGCGCCTTGTACTGCATACCGTCCGGTCGCCCCGTGATAATGCTGTGCAAAAACGCACCCGTTCGTAGGGTGGGCTTTAGCCCACCAGATCATTGCCCGCCAACTTTTGCAGGACTTCCATGAGCTTCAGCCCTCTGATTCGCCAGTTGATCGATTCTCTGCGCATCCTGCCCGGCGTCGGCCAGAAGACCGCGCAGCGCATGGCGCTGCAGCTGCTCGAGCGCGATCGCAGTGGTGGTCTGCGTCTGGCGCAGGCACTGAATGCGGCGATGGAAGGCGTGGGGCACTGCAAGCGCTGCCGCAGCCTGAGCGAGGACGAAATCTGCCAGCTGTGTCTGGACGAGCGCCGCGACGACAGCCTGCTGTGTGTGGTCGAAGGTCCGATGGACGTGCATGCCGTGGAGCAGACCGGCTTTCGCGGCCGTTATTTCGTGCTCAAGGGGCATCTCTCACCGCTCGATGGTCTGGGGCCAGAGGCCATCGGTATTCCGGCGCTGCTGGAGCGTATCGATGCCGGTGCTTTCAGCGAAGTGATCCTGGCCACCAACCCGACGGTGGAAGGCGAGGCCACGGCGCACTACATCGCTCAGATCCTCGCCGGTAAAGGTCTGGTCGCCTCGCGCATCGCCCATGGCATGCCGCTCGGTGGCGAACTGGAACTGGTCGACGGCGGCACCCTGGCCCATGCCTTGGCAGGTCGGCGCCCGATCAGCCTGTAAGCAGTCAAACCCTCTCGATTCGGAGTGCCAGTGACCACCGACACTCTGCGCCGTATTGCTCTGCTGCTCCTGCTCGGGGCGCCTCTGGCCGTACAGGCTCAATGTCCGACCGGGCAGGTACAGGTGTGCCTGGGCGCTTCCTGCTTGTGCGTGCCCGATCCGGTACGGGTACGCGAAGATGGCCTGAATATGGCGGCGGCGCGTCTCGAAGCCTGGTTGCTGCAATCTCGCCAGGCAGCACTGCTAGCCGGCACCGAACCTATCCCTCTGATGATTCGTGCCCAGCTCGCGCCTTTCTACGACGATGCATTGCTTGATGAAGTGCGCTTTCGCGTGGGCATCACCGACGAGATGGACGCCGCCACCGTCATGCTGCAGAACCCCGATGTGCAGGCCGTGACGCTGGTCGACGTGGTGGTATTTCGCAACGCCGATGCTGCTGCAGAGGATGCAGCGCTGTGGGCGCATGAATTGTGGCATGTGCAGCAATACCGCGAGTGGGGCACCGATGGCTTCGCCCAGCGTTACACGCGCAATTTCCAGTCGGTGGAAGGGCCAGCCTACGAGATGGGCGAGCGGGTGAGAAAAGCGTTGCGCGGGCAGAAATGAAACGCTCGCTTGAAAACCAAGCAAGCGCTAGGTTAGGGTGGCCAAAATAATAACGGGAGTACCCGCATGGCCGCCTCTCTGTCGTATTTCGATGAGTCCCACCAATTGGTTCGCGATTCCGTTCGGCGTTTCGTCGAGCGCGAGATCCTGCCGCATATCGACGAGTGGGAGGAGGCCGGGGATTTTCCTCGTGAGCTGTACCTCAAGGCTGGCGCTGCGGGCATTCTCGGTATCGGTTACCCGGAGCAGCTCGGCGGCAGTCATGAGGGTGACGTGTTCGCCAAGGTGGCGGCCAGCGAGGAACT
Source organism: Pseudomonas sp. GW6 (assembly GCA_048065775.1). Lineage (GTDB taxonomy): Bacteria > Pseudomonadota > Gammaproteobacteria > Pseudomonadales > Pseudomonadaceae > Aquipseudomonas. The sequence goes on along the minus strand of JBLUOL010000110.1, from coordinate 6,298 downwards.
GATGCGTAGTGGCTCCGGCGGCCTGGTGGCTGGGCTCGGTTCGCTGGATATCGGTTTGCCGCCCATCGTCAAATGGGCCCAGCCCGCCGTGCGCGAACGTGTGGTGCCGCAGGTACTGGCTGGCGAGAAGATCATGGCGCTGGCGGTGACCGAGCCCTCCGGTGGCTCCGACGTGGCCAATCTCAAGACCCGCGCTGTGCGCGACGGCGATCATTACCGCGTCAATGGCAGCAAGACCTTCATCACCAGCGGCGTGCGTGCCGATTACTACACGGTGGCGGTGCGCACCGGCGGTGAGGGCTTTGGCGGCGTCAGCCTGTTGCTGGTGGAGAAGGGCACGCCGGGTTTCAGTGTCGGTCGCAAGCTGAAGAAGATGGGTTGGTGGGCGTCGGATACCGCCGAACTGTTCTTTGACGACTGCAAGGTGCCGGTGGAGAACCTGATCGGCGTGGAGAACGCCGGTTTCGCCTGCATCATGGCCAACTTCCAGAACGAGCGCCTTAGCCTGGCGATCATGGCCAACATGACCGCACAACTGGCCCTGGAAGAGTCCCTGAAGTGGGCGCGCGAGCGCCAGGCGTTCGGCAAGCCGGTGGGCAAGTTCCAGGTGCTCAAGCACCGCCTGGCCGAGATGGCCACGCAGCTCGAAGTCTCCCGTGAGTTCACCTACCGTCAGGCCGCGCAGATGGCGGCCGGCAGGAGCGTGATCAAGGAGATCTCCATGGCCAAGAACTTCGCCACCGATATCGCCGATCGCCTGACCTACGATGCGGTGCAGATCATGGGTGGCATGGGTTACATGCGCGAAAGCCTGGTCGAGCGCCTGTACCGCGACAACCGCATCCTCTCCATCGGCGGTGGTACGCGGGAGATCATGAACGAGATCATCGCGAAGCAGATGGGGCTGTAGTCGGGGCGCAGTGGGAGGGGCTTTAGCCGCGATCATCCTCAAAAAGGGCGGAAAAGCTCGCCGCTGAAGCGCCTCCCACGGGGGCATGGTCCTGCGCGGTTATCAGGAAGCGACCTGATTCTGCGCGGCCTGGCGCAGGCGGGCGATGTCGCGTTGCGGCGGATCGCCGAACAGACGGCTGTACTCGCGACTGAACTGCGATGGACTTTCGTAGCCGACGCGGTAGCTGGCCGCTGCCGCTTCGAGGTTGTCGCACAGCATTAGCCGGCGAGCCTCCTGCAGGCGCAGCTGCTTCTGATACTGCAGCGGGCTGAATGCCGTGACTGCCTTGAATCTATGGTGCAGGGTCGAGGGGCTCAGGTTCACCTCGCGGGCCAGTTCCTCGATCCGCAGCGGCTGATCGAAATTCTTGCGCAGCCACTCGATGGCGCGGGAGATGCGCTGGCTCTGGCTGTCGGCGATCACCACTTCATGCAGGCGATGGCCCTGCGGGCTGAGCAGCATGCGGTAGAAAATCTCACGCAATGCCAATGGCGCCAGCATGGCGATGTCGGATGGGGTTTCCAGCAGGCGCAGCAGGCGGATCACCGCATCCAGCAGGCGCGGGTCGAGACGATCGAGAAACAGCGCCCGCTGGGAAGCCGCGTCCGGGGCTGGAATCGCTGGCATTTCGGTGAGCAGGCTGCTGATCAGCGCGGGATCGATCTCCAGAGCGATGCTCAGATAGGGGTGATCCGGGCTGGCCTCGATCACCCGACCGGTTACCGGCAGCACCACCGACGCCACCAGGTAATTCAACGGATCATAGACGTAGAGCTCGTCACCCAGACGTATCTCTTTACGGCCCTGGGCGATGATGCACAGGCAGGGGTCGTAGACTGTCTGCATCGGCAGGCTGGGTGTCGTGGCGCGTGCCAGCTTCAGGCCAGGAATCGCTGTGAGGTGTAGACCGTCATCGGGGACGAAGCGATCGACCAGACGCGCCATTTCGTGGCTAAGTTCGGCAAGGGGGGTGTCGAGAGTTGTGGCGGTGTGAATGGGTGACTGCATGGCGCGCCTCCGGAAAGTCAGCGAAGCCTAGCCAGGTTTTTCAGGCAAGTCATGAGGGGCGGCAGGATTAGGCAAATATTTGCCAGTAATGGGCAAATAACCGGTGATACAGAGTATTTCAAGGGTAGTCAGGGTGCGCTGCACTCGGTTGCAGCAATTTCCTTGTTATGGAGTTTTAGGCAAGGATTTGCCAGAAATCGACTAACGCTCTGATGACTTTCTGCCTGATCTTTGTAGCCATCGAGCGGTGTCTCTGCATCGGCTCGAACACGTGCAGTAGCCCGATCACCCGCTAAGTGGTGCCCACATACCTCACGAAAGGAGCGAACCATGCCCAGCAAATGGCTGATCGCACCGCTGACTCTGTTATTGCTCGCCACGGCCTGGCTTGACTCAAGAGCCGTTGGCGAAGCGGCTTTTGCCGAGCCGGACGCAGCGCCCCATGTTCTGCAGCGAAACGCTGCTGGTATGTATTGATTCAGTTCCAGGAGGTTGCCATGAGCATCATTCACCGTATGACCGTTCGCGCCCGTCACGGCCGTTCAAATCGGTTGGGGCAGTGCCTGGCGCGGTTGCATGAGGTCGGGCGAGATATTCCAGGTTGTGAGCGCCTGCGTGTGTTCTCACTGCGCAATGATCCGTTGATCTGGCAGGTCGAAGGGCAGTGGCGTTCGACAGCGGCACGCGACGCTTTTCTCGGCAGCGACGGCCTGCGTCGGGTTTTGGCCCAGGCGATAGATGAAGGGCTGCTCACTCATCTCGAATGCGGTATGGAGTTGCAGCAGCAGGTCGCCTGAGCCGCTCAGGCTTGCCTTTGTGAAATTATCTATATAGATTTTCATGGAATTAATTATTTTAAATTTCATGAGTCGTCTATGTTTCGCCATGCCAGTGAGCACGTCGACAGCTATTACGCCCATAGCTGCAAGGATCGACTGACGCATCATCCCGTGCTGCAAGATGATCTGCAGTGCGAGGTGCTGGTGATCGGTGCTGGTTTCAGTGGTCTGCACACTGCTTTGCGCCTGGCCGAAGCAGGGCGCAAGGTCATTCTGCTGGAGGCCAGTCGTGTGGCATGGGCGGCCTCTGGACGCAATGGCGGGCAGGCGATTCTGGGCTGGTCCTGCGATATGCCGCCGCTGGAAAAGGCGCTGGGCATCGAACGCGCCCGCCGTCTGTGGGATGGCATGAGCTGGGCAGCTCGTGAGCTGCGTGAACTGCCCGAGCGCCACGGCTTCGACTGCGATTACCGCCGCGGCCATCTGTGGACGGCAGTGCTGCCACGTCGTGTGGCGCTGCTGCATGAGTGGCAGGAGGAGGCCGCTTATAAATGGGGGCATCGCGCGCTGCAGTTCGTTTCCCGTGAGCAGATGCCGGAGTGGGTCGCCAGCGAGCGTTACCGCGCTGGCCTCTACGACCCTGAGGCCGGGCATCTCAATCCGCTCAAGTTGGCGCTCGGGCTGGCCGAAGCCTTCGTTCGCGCCGGTGGGCAGATCTTCGAGCAAAGCCGTGTGCTGAGTCAGGACAAGCAGGGCGCGGGCTACCGGGTGCGTACCGAGCACGGCAGCGCGCAGGCCGACACCCTGGTGCTGGCCTGCAACACCTATATCGATCACCTCGAGCCGCGTCTGGCGCGGCGCATCCTGCCTGTCGGCACCTACCAGATCGCCACCGAACCGCTGGGCGCCGACTGCGCCGAGGCACTTTTGCCGCGCAATGCGTGTGTGACCGACAACCAGTTCGTCCTCGACTACTTCCGCCGCACCCCGGATCACCGCCTGCTGTTTGGCGGCGGCTGTACCTATCTGGGCGGCCTGCCGAGAGACATGGCGGCGGCCACGCGACCGTTCCTCGAGCGCGTATTCCCGCAGCTTTCAGGCGTGGCAATCGACTTTGCCTGGGGCGGCCATATCGACGTGACTCGTGCTCGCACGCCCGACGTTGGCGGCGAGAACGGCCGTTACTGGCTGCAGGGCTTTTCCGGGCATGGTGTGCTGCCGACCCTGGCGGCGGCGCGGGCAGTCAGTGATGCCATTCTCGGCAATGACGACGAACTGGCGCTGTATCAGCAACTGCGCAATCCCGAATTCCCATTCGGCGAGCGCCTGGCGGCACCGCTCGAGGCCATCGGCAAGGCCTGGTATCGATTAAGGGACTATTTCTGACATGGACAAGAATCTGGAGATGGCCGCGCTGGCCGTGCTCATTCACGACCTGCGCAAGCACAAGAAGGTCACCCTCAACGAGCTGGCCGAGCGCATCGGTCGTTCCGTGGGCTTTCTCTCGCAGGTCGAGCGTGGCCTGTCGCGCCCGACCGTGGCAGATCTGACTGCCATCAGCGAGGCACTCGACGTACCCACCACCTATTTCTACAGCCTGCCCAAGCCCAAGGCGCTGGACTGGGTGACCCGTCCGGACGAGCGCCGCACCCTGTACCTGGCCGGTGGCATCACCGACATCATGGCGTCGCCGACCTTGCAGGGCGCCTTCATGGTCGTCGATAGCCTGCTCGAACCGGGGGCCAGCAGTGGCGAGCGGCAGATGAGCGATCGTTCCGAGCAGGCCGGCTATGTGCTCGAAGGTCAGTTGACGCTGTGGCTGGGCGAGGACGAAGAGAGTGCCACCCTCTATCCCGGCGATGTTTTCCAGGTGCCGAGCTATGCGCGCCTGCGTTATGCCAACCAGGGCGACACCCCCGCGCGGGTGTTGTGGATCTACACCTGAACCTTCCCGTGAACCCGGAAATAACCACAATGAACGCCACCCGAGTCGAGCTGCTCGACGAAGTCCGTCAATTTCGCCAGGTCCACCCCGAGGTGCGCTTCGTCGACCTGATCTGCCTGGACATTCCCGGGCATTTCTATGGCAAGCGCTACCCCATCGAAATGCTGGAGAAGGTCGCCGCCGGCAGCGCCCTGAAACTGCCGCAGAACTGCGTGCTGCTCGGCGCTCAGGGCGGGCTGTACGAGATCGGCGACTACTGCTTCCATGACGGCGACCCGGACGCGCCACGGCGGCTGATCCCCGGCACGCTCAAGCTGGTGAACTGGGAGCGCCAGCCGCTGGGGCAGATGCTGATCAGCTCCGATGGTACCGAAGCGCCCATCGAATTCGAGCCGCGCGAGGTGCTGACGCGCGTGGTGCAGCGCCTGGCCGCGCGTGGCATTCGTCCGGTGGTGGCCTTCGAGCTGGAGTTCTACCTGTTCGACAAGGCGCTCAAGGACGGCTTGCCGCAGTACCCGCGCGATGACCTGAGTGGCGATGCCGACGACCAGCCGAACATGCACATCGAACGGCTGTCGCGTTTTTCCGAGGTGCTCGACGACATCACCGAGACCGCGCGTCTGCAGGGCATCGACACCACGGTGATCACCGCCGAGATCGGCCCGGGGCAGTTCGAGATCAACTTCAGCCACAACATGGATCCGATGCAGGCGGCCGACTGGTCGGCGCTGTTCTGCCGGGTGACCCGTGGTGTGGCGCTCAAATACGGCCATCGCGCCAGCTTCATGGCCAAGCCTTATCTGCAGTATCCCGGCAGCGGCATGCACATCCACGTCAGCCTGTACGACGAAGCCGGTGACAACCTGCTGGCGCGTGATGAGCAGCGTCCGCTGCGGCATGCCGTGGCCGGTTGCCTGGAACTGCTGCCGGAGCTGATGCCGATCTACGCGCCGAACCACAACAGCTATCGTCGCTTCGGCGCTCAGGTGAACTCGGCGAGCAAGGCCAGTTGGGGCTTCGAAGACCGCGACGCCTGCGTGCGTATTCCCGAGTCGGACGCGCGCGACCTGCGCCTGGAATTCCGCCTGCCGGGCGCCGATGCCAACCCCTATCTGGTGCTGGCGGCATTGCTGACCAGTATCGAGCATGGCCTCGACGCCAAGGTCGAGCCCATTGCACCGCTCAATGACGACCGCACCAGCGGCGTCGACTTTCCCAAGGACATGCTCGACGCCGTGCGCCGCATGCAGGCCAGTGAGCGCGTTGCCGCGGGGCTGGGCAGCGAGTTCGTCATGGTCTATTGCGAGAACAAACGCCAGGATCACCTGGCCTTCATGCACGACATCAGCCCGCGCGAATACCGCTGGTACCTGTGATGTCACGGATAGAAGGAGGCGCCATGAACAACGCCGTAAACAACCCCAAGACCACACACTGGCAGGCCCTGAGCCAGGCTCACCACCTGGCACCATTCAGTGATTACAAGCAGCTGGCCGAGAAGGGCCCGCGCATCATCACCGAGGCAAAAGGCGTGCACCTGTGGGACAGCGAGGGCAACAAGATCCTCGATGGCATGGCCGGTCTTTGGTGCGTGGCGGTCGGCTATGGTCGCGA
>JBLUOL010000109.1:0-16794 GCA_048065775.1 Pseudomonas sp. GW6 | reverse complement strand
CGCCTGCCGCGCGCAAGCTGGCTGAAGAGAACGGCATCGACCCGAACAGCATCGCCGGCACCGGCAAAGGTGGCCGTGTGACCAAGGAAGACGTGGTCGCTGCCGTTGAAGCCAAGAAGAACGCTCCGGCCGCTGCTGCCAAGCCGGCTGCTGCTCCTGCTGCCGCCGCTGCTGTCGTCGCCACTGGCGATCGCACCGAGAAGCGTGTGCCGATGACTCGTCTGCGCGCCAAGATCGCCGAGCGTCTGGTCGAGGCTCAGTCCTCCATGGCCATGCTGACCACCTTCAACGAAGTCGACATGACTGAAGTCATGGCCCTGCGTTCGAAGTACAAGGACCTGTTCGAGAAGTCCCACAATGGCGTGCGCCTGGGCTTCATGTCGTTCTTCGTCAAGGCCGCCACCGAAGCCCTGAAGCGCTTCCCGGCAGTCAACGCCTCGATCGACGGCAACGACATCGTTTACCACGGCTACGCCGACATCGGCGTTGCAGTGTCCAGCGACCGCGGTCTGGTCGTTCCGGTACTGCGTAATGCCGAGCAGATGAGCCTGGCTGAAATCGAGAGCGGCATCGCCACCTTCGGCAAGAAAGCCAAAGACGGCAAGCTGTCGATCGAAGAAATGACCGGCGGCACCTTCACCATCACCAACGGTGGTACCTTCGGTTCGATGATGTCGACGCCGATCGTCAACCCGCCGCAGGCTGCCATCCTGGGTATGCACAACATCATCCAGCGTCCGATGGCGATCAATGGTCAGGTGGTGATCCGTCCGATGATGTACCTGGCGCTGTCTTACGACCACCGCCTGATCGATGGTAAGGAAGCCGTGACCTTCCTGGTGACCATCAAGAACTTGCTTGAAGACCCGGCTCGCCTGCTGCTGGAAATCTAAAAGCCAGTCTCCTCCACGGCGGCCCTGTTCTCAGGGCCGTCCGGTTTATTCGAGAAGGAATACGTTATGACCCAGAAATTCGACGTGGTAGTCATCGGTGCCGGCCCTGGTGGCTATGTAGCCGCCATCAAAGCAGCGCAGCTCGGCCTGAAGACTGCCTGCATCGAGAAGTACCAGGGCAGCGACGGCAAGGTCGCTCTCGGCGGCACCTGCCTGAACGTCGGTTGCATTCCGTCCAAGGCGCTGCTGGACAGCTCCTGGAAGTACCACGAAGCGAAAGACGGCTTCGCCGTGCATGGTATCGAAGCCAAGGGCGTGACCATCGACGTTCCGGCCATGGTGGCGCGCAAGAACACCATCATCAAGAACCTCACCGGCGGTGTTGCCGGCCTGTTCAAGGCCAATGGCGTGACCCTGCTCGAAGGCCACGGCAAGCTGCTGGCCGGCAAGCAAGTGGAAGTCACTGGCACCGACGGCAAGACCCAGGTGGTCGAAGCCGCTCACGTGATCATCGCCTCTGGCTCCAAGCCGGTCGAGATCCCGCCGGCCCCGGTCGATCAGGACGTCATCGTTGACTCCACCGGTGCCCTGGAATTCCAGAGCGTACCGAAGAAGCTGGGTGTTATTGGCGCTGGCGTGATCGGTCTGGAGCTGGGCTCGGTATGGGCTCGCCTGGGTGCCGAAGTCACTGTCCTGGAAGCCATGGACAAGTTCCTCGCTGCTGCTGACGAGCAGATCGCCAAGGAAGCCCAGAAGACCCTGACCAAGCAGGGCCTGGACATCCGCCTGGGCGCTCGCGTGACCGCTTCGGAAGTCAAGAAGAAGCAGGTTGTGGTCAGCTTCACTGACGCCAATGGCGAGCAGAAAATGACCTTCGACAAGCTGATCGTGGCCGTAGGCCGTCGTCCGGTGACCACTGATCTGCTGGCTGCTGACAGCGGCGTGGACCTGGACGAGCGCGGCTTCATCTTCGTCAACGACCAGTGCGAAACCAGCGTTCCAGGCGTTTATGCCATCGGTGACGTGGTGCGCGGTGCCATGCTCGCGCACAAGGCCTCGGAAGAGGGCGTGATGGTTGCAGAGCGTATCGCCGGCCACAAGGCGCAGATGAACTACGACCTGATCCCGTCCGTGATCTACACCCACCCGGAAATTGCATGGGTCGGCAAGACCGAGCAGCAGCTGAAGGCCGAAGGCGTTGCCGTCAACGTCGGCACCTTCCCGTTCGCTGCCAGCGGTCGTGCCATGGCGGCCAACGACACCGGCGGCTTCGTCAAGGTCATCGCTGACGCCAACACTGACCGTGTACTGGGCGTTCACGTGATCGGCCCAAGCGCTGCCGAGCTGGTACAGCAAGGCGCGATCGGCATGGAATTCGGCACCAGCGCCGAAGACCTGGGCATGATGGTCTTCTCCCACCCGACCCTGTCCGAGGCGCTGCACGAAGCGGCCCTGGCGGTCAACGGTGGCGCGATTCATATCGCCAATCGCAAGAAGCGCTGAGTGTGCAAGTGGCCGGTAGCGTCCGGCCACTGCAGTAGTTGTTGTAAGCCGCCGTGGTAGGCGGGGCGTCGTGTAATCGCCTCATCGCCACGGTGGTGTTTGCAAGCAGAACCACGTCGGGTGGCCCGCGTCGAGTTCGACTCGCGGCGGAAGGCCCGGCGGACTGCTTCGGCAGTCACAGGTGGCGCGGTATCACAAGTACAGCGCCGAATGCGCAATACCTAAACGAAGACGGTAGACAAGCATGAATCTTCACGAGTATCAGGGTAAGCAGCTGTTCGCTGAATACGGCCTGCCTGTATCCAAGGGCTTCGCGGTAGACACCCCGGAAGAAGCCGCAGAAGCCTGCGAAAAAATCGGCGGCAGCGAGTGGGTCGTCAAGGCTCAGGTCCACGCTGGTGGCCGCGGTAAAGCCGGTGGCGTAAAGCTGGTCAAGAGCAAAGAAGACGCCAAGGCCTTCGCCGCCAACTGGCTGGGCAAGCGTCTGGTGACTTACCAGACTGACGCCAATGGTCAGCCGGTCAGCAAAATCCTGGTCGAATCCTGCACCGACATCGCCAAGGAACTGTACCTGGGCGCTGTAGTGGACCGCTCCAGCCGTCGCATCGTGTTCATGGCTTCCACCGAAGGTGGCGTGGACATCGAGAAAGTGGCCCACGAAACCCCTGAGAAGATCCTCAAGGCCACCATTGATCCGTTGGTCGGCGCTCAGCCGTACCAAGGTCGTGAGCTGGCTTTCCAGCTGGGTCTGGAAGGCAAGCAGGTCGCTCAGTTCGCCAAGATCTTCGTAGGTCTGGCCAAGCTGTTCAAGGATCACGATCTGGCTCTGCTGGAAGTCAACCCGCTGGTCATCAAGGCCGACGGCGACCTGCACTGCCTGGACGCGAAGATCAACATCGACGCTAACGCCATGTACCGTCAGCCGAAGCTGAAGACCTTCCACGACCCGTCGCAAGACGATCCTCGTGAAGCCCACGCTGCCAGCTTCGAGCTGAACTACGTGGCCCTGGAAGGCAACATCGGCTGCATGGTCAACGGTGCCGGTCTGGCCATGGGTACCATGGACATCGTCAACCTGCACGGCGGCAAGCCAGCCAACTTCCTCGACGTAGGTGGCGGTGCAACCAAAGAGCGCGTGACCGAAGCCTTCAAGATCATCCTGTCCGACAGCAACGTCGCTGCCGTTCTGGTGAACATCTTCGGCGGCATCGTTCGTTGCGACATGATTGCCGAAGGCATCATCGGCGCCGTGAAAGAAGTCGGCGTGAAAATCCCGGTGGTCGTCCGCCTGGAAGGTAACAACGCTGAGCTGGGCGCCAAGGTCCTGGCTGAAAGCGGCCTGAACATCATCGCGGCAACCAGCCTGACCGACGCTGCTCAGCAAGTCGTCAAAGCTGCGGAGGGCAAGTAATGAGCGTCCTGATCAATAAAGACACCAAAGTCATCTGCCAGGGCTTCACCGGCTCGCAGGGCACTTTCCACTCCGAACAAGCCATCGCCTACGGCACCAAGATGGTTGGCGGCGTGACTCCGGGCAAAGGTGGTACTACCCACCTGGGCCTGCCAGTGTTCAACACTGTGAAAGAAGCTGTCGAAGCCACTGGCGCTGACGCTTCGGTCATCTACGTTCCGGCTCCGTTCTGCAAAGACTCGATCCTGGAAGCTGCATTCGGTGGCATCAAGCTGATCGTCTGCATCACCGAAGGCATTCCTACCCTGGACATGCTGGACGCCAAGGTCATCTGCGACGAGCTGGGCGTTCGCCTGATCGGCCCGAACTGCCCGGGCGTGATCACTCCCGGCGAGTGCAAGATCGGCATCATGCCGGGTCACATCCACCTGCCAGGCAAGGTAGGTATCGTGTCGCGTTCCGGCACCCTGACCTATGAAGCCGTTAAGCAGACCACTGACGCCGGCTTCGGCCAGTCCACCTGCGTGGGCATCGGCGGTGACCCCATCCCGGGCTCCAACTTCATCGATATCCTGAAACTGTTCCAGGAAGATCCGAAGACCGAAGCGATCGTCATGATCGGTGAGATCGGCGGTTCGGCTGAAGAAGAAGCGGCTGCCTACATCAAGGCCAACGTCACCAAGCCTGTAGTTTCCTACATCGCTGGTGTGACCGCTCCTCCCGGCAAGCGCATGGGCCATGCTGGCGCCATCATCTCCGGCGGCAAGGGCACTGCAGACGAGAAATTCGCTGCACTGCAGGACGCCGGCGTGAAAACCGTGCGCTCCCTGGCTGACATCGGCAAGGCCCTGGCCGAGCTGACCGGTTGGGAAGTCAAGAAGGCCTAAGCCTTCGCTGACTGCTCGCGAAAAGGCCACCTTCGGGTGGCCTTTTTGTTTTTGAACGCGTGCGTATCTGGAGCCTTACCCCACAAGTGGGGCAGGGGGCTCAGGGCCGGGTATTGGATGCGCGCATGCTTCGCCGAGCTCAATCGAACTGGTACTGCACGCCCGCGCCAACATACCAGGCGCGCTCCGGGCCGGGTTCGTAGTAGCGGCCGTTGCCGTCACCGACTATCACCGACCCGATGTACTCGCGATCCAGCAGGTTGTCGATGCGCAGCACCTGGTTGAAGGTCAGTGCGCCGGCCTTCTGCTCGAAGCGCGCCTGCCAGTTGAACAGCGCATGGCTGGGCGCCGTCTTGGCGGTATTGCTGTCCTCGACATAGAGCTGGCTGCGGTACAGTCCTTCGACGGCGGTGCTGAACCAGTCCAGCGGTTGCCAGGCCAGCTCACCATACAGCGTGCGCGCGGGAATGCCGGGCAGGTGGTTACCTTCTTCGATCAGGCGGCCGTTGCTGGTGAAATCCTTGCTGTAGGTGGCATCGATCTCGGTGTAGGCGAGGTTGGCGCGCAGGGTGTCGCTCAAGCGGCTTTCCAGTGCCAGCTCGAGGCCCCTGCGGCGAGTCTGCGCGGCGTTCTGGAAGCGACTACGGCCACCGTTGGCCGACTCCACCACCAGCTCGTCATCGGTGTCGATCTGGAACAACGCCAGTTGCAGGCTGGTCGCTTGTGCGAGGCGGGCCTTGAGACCAATTTCAATTTGCTCGCTGGTGGCTGGTTTCAGCTCGAAGCCGAAGCTGTTGTCGGGGCCGGAATAGGACAGCTCATTCAGCGTCGGTGTCTCCAGCCCCTTGCCCCAGCTGGCATAGATATTCAGATCTGGTAGCAGGGCGTAACTGGCGCCAAGAGTGGGCGTGAGCTCACGGTAGGTGACCGAGCCGCTGTCGTCGCCATTGCTCAGAAAGCGATCATCCACGTCGAACTCTACCTGGCTGTGGCGCAGACCAGCCTGCAGGTCGAGTTTGCCCAGCTGCCAGGCTGCCTGGACGTAGGGCGACAGGCTAGTGACCTCATTACGCTCGTCGCGGCGCAGATTACCTTTCACGCCCAGGGTGGTGCCGATGAAGTTCTCGTAGCCCTGACGGTCATCGCGCGAATAGTCGTAGTCCAGGCCGGTGGTGACAGTCAGCAGGCTGCTACCCAGGTCGAACGACTGGATCCAGCGATTACCGATGCCATGGAAGCGGCGCTCGAAGTCGATCACGCCACCGGACTGAGAGGTCGGAATCTGCGCGGCTACAGGAATCGACTGGTACTGAATTACCCGTCGCGTGCCGCTGTAGACCGTGTTCTGCCAGGTGCCGGCGGCGAAGCTGCGCTCGTAGTTGAGGGCGAACTGGCGATGATCGACGGTCTTGCGCGTATCGAACTGCAGTGCGCTGGGGGCGGCGGCGCGGCGATTGCTCTGTACCTGAGACCAGGTCAGACCCTGCGGGTCCTGGGTGTCGTTCTGATCCAGTTCACTGAAGCTCAGGCTGAGCTTGCTGAGGTCATCCGGGTACAGGGTCAGCTTGGCAAAGGTCTTGTCGAGGATGGCGCCGCTGTGGTCGCGGTAGCCGTCTGTCTCGAAATGCGAGCGGTTGATGATGAAACCGGCTCTGTCGTTGCCGCCTTCGGCCGAGACGCGGGTACGGCTGGTGCCGTACGCGGCCTGGGAGGTGTCGAGCGCGACCTTGGGGGCACCTTCGCCATCGCGCGAGAACAGCTGGATGACCCCGCCTGAGTTGCTGCCGTAGACGCTGGCGAATGGCCCACGCAGGACCTCGATGCGCTCCAGGGTGTCGAGGTCGAAGGTCGCCGCCTGGCCCTGGCCGTCCGGGTTGGACAGCGGCACACCATCGGCCAGCAGCTTGATGCCACGAATGCCAAAGGCCGAGCGGGCGCCGAAGCCGCGTGAGGATATTTGCAGGTCCTGCGCATAATTTTGTCGATTCTGCACCACCAGCCCCGGGACGCTGCCGAGTGCTTCGGAGAGGTTGACACCTGGTTTGCCCAGGGTGGCTTGTTCGGCATCGATGCGGTTGACCGAGAAGGGCAGTTGCCAGCCGCTGGCCTGATAACGGCTGCCGGTGACTACCAGTGGGTCGCCCTGGTAGGTGGCGTTTTCGGCCTGTGCAGTCAGTGGCAGGAACAATGCGGGCAGCCAGAAGCAGGGGCTCAGCCGGTACATAAGCGAAATGTCTCTCTTGTGGCAGGTAGGCGATATTGAACGTGTCAGTCAGCAGCGGACCAGAGCTGGGTGATAGCCATTAGCGGAAATGCTCTACGAAATGTTGCCGAAATAGGGTTGTCGGATGATTTGGATAGCGCTAACATCCGGATCAAACAATGAGCGGCGCCACCTCGATGGTGCCCATGGAGTTCCCATGCAACAGCAGCCTTGCGCATTGCCTGCCCGTACCACCCTGGTGGTCATGGGGGTCAGTGGCTCCGGCAAGAGCGAGATCAGCCAGGCGGTCGCCACCGCACTCGGTTGGCGCCATATCGAAGCCGATCATTTCCATCCTCCCGAAAACGTAGAGCGCATGCGCGCGGGCATCCCGCTGAGCGACGAAGACCGTCGCCACTGGCTGGATGCACTGTGCGAGCAGATGCTGGCCGCGCAGGCCGCAGGTGAATGCTTCGTGCTGGCCTGCTCGGCGCTCAAGCGCGCTTACCGCGAGCGCCTGCGTCAGGCGGTTCCGGGGTTGCAGTTCGTGCATCTGGATATCGATCACGCCACCGCGGTGCAACGTGTCGGCGCTCGGCCCGGACATTTCATGCCGACTTCGCTGGTCGACAGCCAGTTCGCCACCCTCGAAAAACCGGCAGGTGAGCCATACGTACGAGTCGTCGATGCGCAGCAGTCGCGGCAAGCGTTGGTGGCCGATATCCAGGCCTGGGTTCGTCGCGAAGCCACGGAGGCCGTGTCGAGCCAGGCCCAGGATATGCTCGATAGCGAAATTGATAGCGCTAACCAAGCAGCCCAGCTAGGCGCCGAACCGATCTATGAGGGTCGCATCGCGCGTATGTTCGATCGCCTGACCGATGGCCTGATGGCGGTGCTGATGGCCTTCATGGTGGTGGCGGTGTTCACCAACGTGGTACTGCGCTACGCCTTCGGCACCGGCTGGCCGGGCGCCGAGGAGCTTTCACGGCTGGCGTTCGTCTGGCTGGTCTTCGTCGGTGTGGCCTCTGGTATGCGCCGTGGCGAGCTGATGACCTTCCGCATGATTCGCGACCGCTTCCCGCTGCTGGCGCAGCGACTGGTGGATTCGCTGAGCTGGATTCTCGTGGCAGGAGCGAGCCTGCTCTCGGCTTTGGGCGCCTGGAATCAGGTGCAGTTCGGCTGGGGCAACGTCAGTACCGTGGTCGGTTATCCGGTGGTGCTGGCGATGCTGCCGGTGCTGGCGAGCATGCTGGTGCTGGCGATTCTGGCGGTGGTGCAGTTGGTCAACCTCTGGCGGCGTACGCCGCAGGCGACGCTGACCCAGGCGCACGTCGAATGATGCTGGCCCAATTCCAACAAGACGGGCACTGCCCAGCGAGGACCTGCCGATGACTGTCGCGGTATTTCTTTCTTCCCTGCTGGGGTTCATGGCATTCGGCATGCCCATCGCCTTCGCCCTGATCCTCACTGCGGCCGTACTGATGTGGTACCTGGATTTCTGGGACGTGCAGTTGCTGGCGCAGAACCTGCTCGCCGGCGCTGACAGCTTCCCGCTGCTGGCGGTGCCGTTCTTCATCCTGGCCGGCGAGCTGATGAACGCCGGCGGCATTTCCCGGCGCATCATCGCCATGGCGCAGGCCTACTTTGGCCACCTGCGCGGTGGCCTCGGCTACGTTGCCATTGCGGCCGCCGTGCTGCTGGCCAGCATGTCCGGTTCGGCACTGGCCGATACCGCGGCACTGGCCACCTTGCTGTTGCCGATGATGCGTCAGCGCGGTTATCCGGTGCATTCCTCGGCGGGCCTGGTAGCCGCTGGCGGCATCATCGCGCCGATCATTCCGCCGTCAATGCCGTTCGTGATCTATGGCGTGGTCACCAACACCTCCATCAGCCAGCTGTTCATGGCCGGCCTGGTGCCGGGATTGATCATGGGCGCCGGCCTGATCGTCGCCTGGACACTGATCGCTCGCGGCTTCACCGAACCGACGCCGCCCAAGGCCACTGCTGCCGAGCGTCGCCGCGTGCTGATCGACGGCGCCGCTGCCCTGATGCTGCCGGTGATCATCGTTGGCGGTCTGCGCTTCGGCATCTTCACGCCCACTGAGGCCGCCGTGGTAGCCGCCATGTACGCGCTGGCCGTGTCCACCTTGCTCTACCGCGAGCTGAGCTGGAACGACCTGATGGAGACCCTGACCCGTGCCAGTCGCACCACGGCCTCGGTGATGTTCCTGTGCGCCGCGGCCACGGTCTCGGCCTACATGATTACCCTGGCGCAGTTGCCTGACGAAATCGGCGCCATGCTCGGGCCGTTGGCCGAGCACCCCAAACTGCTGGTACTGGCGATCATGCTGCTGATGATCGCGGTGGGCATGGTGCTGGACCTGACGCCGACCATCCTGATTCTGGCGCCAGTGCTGGCGCCCATCGCGATCAAGGCAGGGGTCGATCCGGTGTACTTCGGCGTGATGTTCGTGCTGATCGGCTCCATCGGCCTGATCACGCCGCCTGTGGGCACCGTGCTCAACGTCGTCGGCGGTATCGGCAAGTTGCGCATGGAGGTGCTGGTACGCGGCGTCATGCCGTTCTTCCTGATTTACCTGATCATCGTCGCGTTGCTGGTGGCGTTCCCGTCCATCGTCACCGTGCCGCTGGCCTGGCTGCGCTGAGTTGACCTGACGGCGTTGGTGCGCCGACATCATTCACAACAATAAGAGGTAGTCCCGATGAAACGTCCACTGCTCGCCATCCTCACCGCTGCCATGCTGTGCAGCCCGCTCGCCAGTTTCACCGCCCATGCCGATGACGTGCGTTCGCGCATGATCCGCTTCGGTTACGGTCTCAACGAGAACAGCAATCAGGGCCGCGCGGCCAAGCTGTTCGCCGAGGAGGTCGCCAAGGCCTCCGACGGCAAACTGAAGGTGCGTACCTTCGGTGCCGCCAGCCTGGGCTCGGATGATCAGATGCAGAGTGCGCTGATTGGCGGCGCGCAGGAAATGATGGTCGGCTCCACCGCGACCCTGGTGGGCATCACCAAGGAAATGGCGGTGTGGGACACGCCTTTCCTGTTCAGCAGTGCTGAGCAGGCCGATGCCGTGCTCGACGGCCCGGTGGGCCGCCAGGTCATGGACAAGCTGGAGGAGAAGGGCCTGGTCGGCTTGGTGTACTGGGAGAACGGCTTCCGCAACCTGACCAACAACACGCGGCCGATCAGCAAGCTGGAGGACTTCTCCGGGGTCAAACTGCGCGTGATGCCCAACCCGGTATTCCTCGAGACCTTCAAGCTGATGGGCGCCAACGCGGTGCCGCTGCCGTTCTCCGAGCTGTTCACCGCGCTGGAGACCAAGGCCGTCGATGGCCAGGAAAACCCCTTCAACACCATTCTTTCCTCGAAGTTCTACGAGGTGCAGCAGTACCTGACCGTGACCAACCATGTGTACAGCCCGTGGATCGTCACCGTGTCCAAGCGCTGGTGGGACGGCCTGTCGCCAACCGAGCAGAGCATCCTGCTGGAAGCGGCAAAGAAGGCGCGCGACTTCGAGCGCCAGGACACCCGTGAGGAAGCCGCCCGTGCGTTGGCCGAGCTGAAAGACAAGGGCATGCAGATCAACGAAGTGGCGCCGGCCGAGGTGCAGCGCATGCGTGAGCAGGCCGCACCGGCGATCCAGAAGGTCGTCGACACGGTTGGCCAGCAGCTGTTCGATCAGGTCCAGGCTGAAGCCGAAAAGGCCGCTCTATAAGGGCTGGCCCAGGAATGGCGGCCAGTACGCCGCTGATGCTGGGCGGGCTCGCAGTTTTGCGGGGCACGCAGGTGGTAACGCTCCTTGCATGGTGGCGTTACCCCGGGCGGCGTGTCCCGCGCTTTATTCAACGGCAGCGCTGGTAGAATCATCCGCTGCTAACCAATGGAGGCGCTATGACTCAACGCCGACGCCGATCTGCCGAACGTGTCACCTTGTCCGACGTGGCCAAGGCCGCGGGCTGCTCGTTGATGTCCGCTTCGCGCGCGCTGTCGCAGCCGGGGCGGGTGTCTGATGCGCTGCGCGAGCAGGTGATGCGCGCGGCCCAGGCGCTGGGTTACGTGCCCAACCCGGCAGCGCGGGCATTGGCCAGTTCACGCTCGAACCTGGTGGCTGTGGTGATCCCGTCGCTGTCGAACTCGGTGTTCGTCGACACCGTGGAGGCCATCCAGCGGGTGCTGATGCCGGCCGGCTTCGAAATGATGATCGGCGTCAGTCACTACCGGGTGGAGGAGGACGAGCGCCTGCTGCGCTCCTACCTGGCGCACCAGCCAGCTGGCCTCTTGCTTACGGGGTTCGAGCGCAGCGACGCGGCGCGGGAAATCCTCGGCGCCAGCAGTTGCCCGTTGGTAACGCTGATGGAGCTGAGCGAGGAGCCGGAGGACTACTGCGTCGGTTTCTCTCAGGTAGACGCTGGCGCCGCCATGACCCGTGCCCTGGTGCAGCGTGGTTACCGCCATATCGCCTTCGCCGCGGCGCAGCTCGATCCGCGTACCTTGCAGCGTGCCGAGGGCTATCGCCAGGTGATGCAGTACCTCAATCGCCACGACCCGGCGCTGGAGCTGCTGACACCGCAGTTGTCATCCATCGGCCTGGGCGCCGAACTGCTCGACCGCCTGCTGGCGCAGCAGCCGCAGATCGATGCGGTGTTCTTCAACAACGACGACCTGGCCATGGGCGCGCTGTTCCGCGCGCGTCAACTGGGCCTGGACGTGCCGGGACGCCTGGCCATCGCCGGTTTCAACGATTTGCCAGCGGCAGCCTGGATGCATCCGGCCTTGAGTACCGTGCGTACCACCCGTGGTCGTGTCGGTGAGCTGGCGGCGAACATGCTGCTGGCGCTGATGCGTGGCGAAACGCCGGAGCAGCACTGCATCGACGTCGGCTTCGAGCTGGTGATGCGCGACAGCGCCTGAGGCCTACTGCTTCTTGTTGGCCGCCGCCAATTGCCCGGCGGCGTCCAGGCGCAGGCGTTCACGCTCATCGAAACGTTCTGCTGCCAGCGCCTCGATCGCCGCGCGCTTGTCGCTGCTGCTGAGCCCCTCATTGACCTGAATCTTCCCCTTGGCAGTGATGTAGTCATCCAGACGCCGCTGCCAATTCTGTCGTTGGCTATCCAGCGCCTCCAGGCGCGTGGTGGCTTCGGCGCCTACCAGCTGCTGACGCATCTGGCGGATCTGCGCCGCGCTGGCACCTTCGGCCTGCAGGCGTGCGGTGTGCTGCCGCAGCTCCTGCTGCAATTGCGGCAGTACGGCGTCCTGCAGCTCTTCAGGCAGGGATGCGCGCAGGCGGTCGACGGCAACGCCTTTTTCCTCTGCGCTCATTGTGCTGTCGTGCTGGAGGGCCAGGCGCTCCAGGGTGAAGCGGTTGTAGCCTTCCTCACGGGCGAAGAAGGCCTGGTGGGTTTCGCTGTCGAACAGCCTTGCGCGCAGGGCCTGCACGGCGGTCTCGCGCTGGCGCATGGCATCCAGGCTGGCCATTTGCGGCAGGTCGCGCTCCAGCAGCACCAGTTCTCGCTTGTAGCTCAGGTATTGCTCCAGCAGTGCCTGCGCGCGGCCACGCGCAGGTTCCTGCAATTGGCTGTCAATGTAATTGCGCAGGCGTGACACGCTGGCATCCAGGCTTTCCTCGCCGATGCTGGCGAGGAAGTAATCGAAGATTCGGCGGATGTCTTCGCTGATGATCAGATTGCCGGCAGCGTCCAGGCGAAAGCTGCCGTCGACTTCGGTGCCGACGAAGGAGCTGGGCAGGGCCAGCGTCGTGGCCTTCTTCTGGGTATCTTGGCTGGTCGGTGTTAAGGCCTCTGCAGCCGGCGCCTGTCCGGGCTGCAGAGCCGTGGCAGTGGCGGCGGGAGGCGTGAATTGGGTCGGTTGGTGCCCGGGTTGCAGGTAAAGCATCAACGCCAGGCCGGCAACGATCAGTAAAGGCAGGGCGAACAGGGTTTTCTTCACGGCAGGTTCCAGTAAGGCGTTCGAACCATTGCTCAGCGCTGGTACCTCGCAGGGTGCGCCGAGCGCACCGAAATGCCGACGTTCCCAGCATCCGGTGCGCGCGGCGCACCCTACGAAGCGCAGCAGTTCAGAGCCCGGCGTTCTTCAGGCGGTTGGCGTGCTGGCGATAGACAGTCACCGGGTCGGTCTCGAACAGGCTGGTCAGGCCCAGGGTCTGGTTGACCTCGTCGAGATGGTTCATTCGGTAGTTGTCACGAATCACCTGGCCCATGCGCGAGCTGCAGCGGCCGACCAGGCCGTCATTGGCTTCGTTGTCGAAGGTCAGGGAGGCGGCGCCCATCAGCAGGTCGCTCGGGTCGAGCAGGTTGGTCAGCGGGCTGGTACCGCTCCAGGAGTAGTAGCGCACGCCGTTGACGCTGTAGGCACCTTCGCCGCAGGCGCTGGTGGGTATGCCTTGTGGGAACTTGGCATTGAAGCGTGCTGCGCCCTCGCTGTTGAGCGACTCCAGCGCGCCCAGCGCATTCTGCGGGGTGGTGCTGGAACTGCCGGAGAGGAAGTTGATCAGCGCCCCCAGGCCGTTGACGATGCCAACCAGCAGCGGGGTGGCGACCGGACCGGCCGGGCCATCGCTGATGCCCTTGAGGAAATCGGCGGTGGCCGAACCCTTGTGCGGTGCACCGACGCTGGTGACCGATGCCACCAGATCCGGGCGCACGGCGGCGACGTAGCGGGTGGTTGGGCCGCCCTGGCTGTGCCCGATCAGGTTGACCTTGCCTTTGCCGCTGATGGCGACGATGTCCTCGACCTGCTGCAGCAATTGCTCGCCACGCGCTTCGGAGGTGTCCAACTGGCTGACTTCGGTGACGTAGACACTGGCACCGTCACGGCGCAGTGCCGCCGGGATGCCATACCAGTAATCGACGCCGAGGATGCTGTCGAAGCCGAGCATGCCGTGGCCGAGGACGATCGGGTACTTGGTCTGGGTGTAGCCGGATGAGCCGAACCAGAAAGCCTGGGTCTGGCCGCTGGCGAGCAGGCCGGTACCGAGGCAGAGGGCGAGCAGGGTTTTATTGTTCTTCATGATGGGCGCTCTCGATGGGGTTTGTTGAGGCAGTCAGCTGCTTCCTGCAACACAGATCACGCCGATTCCGTGGCGCGTACGGCGCAAGAACGATGGCAGGAAACATGCCATCGTCCTGCAGTTTCCGGCGAACCCTCTATCCAGGCGCTTTCCAGGATTTTCGGGCGACTTGGCGTCGATATCGCTGCGTACTTTCTGTTACGTGCCGAAACGTCAGGTCGCGCCGAGGGCCGCAATTGATCTGGCCAGGCGGGGCGTCCAGGGCCAGGAACGGGTCTTTTGAGCGGATGGAAATGCGCGGATTGACCGTCGCCCAATCGAAGGTTGGGGTCGAAGTGGGGGCGCCTTGACAGTTTGCCGTGGGCTTCTCTAGGATGCGCCCTGCGCCGATTTAAACAGCTACTTGCGGGGCGCCACAGGGTGTTGTCATCAACGCCTGAAATTCCGCTAAAGCGCTGGTTCGGTGTCGCCTCTCACCGCTGCCCAGCGGGATTCTCGAGGCGGAGACTCGACCATGATCTGTCCCCAACCCCTTATTCGTCTGGCGCCCATCACTTCGGGCCTGCTGCTGCGCAATCCGCGCGTGCTGCTGGGCGGCAGCCACCAGCCTACCTTGCTGCGTTATCTCGAAGGCTGGCCCAAGCGCTGGGCCGGGTCGCGTGCCTTTCGCATCCAGTTCGTGCAGAACGGCGAGTCGCTGAGCCGCTTCGCGCGCGACAGTTTCGATCTGGCCGTGATCCAGGCCCCCAGCGCCGAGGACGTGGCACAAACCGTCGGTGAGCTGGTGCGGGTGGCGCGTCAGGGGCTGATTACCCGGCGCTAGTTGGGCTGTGGGGAAGCCGGCCATCTGCGTAGGAGCGAGCTCTGCTCGCGAAGCTTTTTAAGCGCCAGTATTCGCGAGCAGAGCTCCTACAGCACCTAGGGATATTCGATCTCGACGATATAGCAGGTCTTCTCACCACTGGGGCTGTGCACCCGCACTTCGGCGTCCAGCTCCTTGCCGACCAGGGCGCGGGCCAGAGGCGAGTCGATACTGATCAGGCCCTGTTTCAGGTCCAGCTCGTCGGGGCCGACGATGCGGTAGCGCGACTGTTCGCCGTCTTCGTCTTCGATGGTGACCCAGGCGCCGAAGTACACCTTGTTCGGATCGGATGGTTTGTCGCTGACGACCTTGAGCTTCTCCAGGCGCTTGGTGAGAAAGCGCACGCGGCTGTCGATCTCACGCAGCATCTTCTTGCCGTAGGTGTATTCGGCATTCTCCGAGCGATCACCCTGGGCCGCTGCTTCGCTGACTGATTGCGTCACTTGTGGCCTGCGTACATGCCACAGCTCGTGAAGCTCGGCGCGCAGGCGCGCTTCGCCTTCGGGGGTGATCAGTGGTGTGCCGGCAGGGCGAGGGGGGCGATAGCGGCTCATGGTGTCTCGGGTAGGAAGAGGGGCGCCAAGTTTAGCAAACCCCTCTCACGGTTCTCAGCCTTCGCGTAGCACGCTCAACGGGCTGGCATTCAGTGCGCGGCGGGTGCCGAGCACGCCGGCCAGACCGATCAGCAGGGCGCCGATCAGCGGCAGAAGAAGCAGCCAGGGGTGCGGTTGCCAGCTCATGTCGAATGCATAGCGATAGAGCAGAAAGCTCACCAGCTCGCAGCCCAAAGCGGCCAGCAGGCCGGCAGCCGCGCCGAGCAGGCCGAATTCGGCGCGCCGGGCACTGATCAGCAGCTTGCGTTCGGCGCCCAGTGCGCGCAGCAGCGCACCCTGGCGAATGCGTTCGTCCAGTGTCGCTTGCAGCCCGGCGAGCAGCACGGTGATGCCGGCGGCGAGCACGAACAGCAGTACATACTCGATGGCCAGGGTGACCTGAGCGAGGATGCTGCGCAGTTGTGCCAGCAGGGCGTCGACCTGCAGCAGCGTCACGCTGGGGAAAGCGCGGCTGAGGGCTACCAGCTCCGCGTCCTGGCCGGGCGGCAGGTAGAAGCTGGTCAGATAGGTGGCAGGCAGGTCCTGCAGGGTCTGCGGCTCGAAGATCATGTAGAAGTTGGGCTGGAAACTGTCCCAATCCACCTGGCGCAGGCTGGTGACCTGCGCGTCGCGTTCGATACCGCCGACATTGAAACGCAACTGGTCGCCGAGCTTCAGTTGCAGGCTTTCGGCCAGCTCGGATTCGACGGAAACGCCAGGCAGCTCGCTGGCGTGCGCGGCGCCCCACCAATTGCCAGCGGTGATCAGGTTGTCGGATGGCAGATCCTCGGCCCAGGTCAGGCTCAGGTCGCGCTGAATGGCCCGCTCGCCGCGACTTTCCTTGGTTACCAATTGGCGCACCGGCTCGCCGTTGATCATGATCAGGCGACCCGGTACCACCGGATACAGCGGCGCCGGGTGTGGAGACAGTTCAGCCAGGCGCGCGGCGAAGGCATCGCGCTCGGCCGGCAGCACGTTGAGCGCGAAGTGATTGGGCGCGTCCTCCGGCAACTGGTCCTGCCAGGTATCGAGCAGCTCGCCGCGCAGCAGGGCGATCAGCGCCATGGCCAGCAGGATCAGACCGAAGGCCAGCGATTGCCCGGCTGCAGCCAGCGGATGGCGCAGCAACTGGCCCAGACCCAGGCGCCAGGGCAGGGCGGCGCGTTGCAGCAGGCGGCGTAGGCTTTGCAAGCCGAGCAACAACAGGCTGCCGAGCAGCAATGCAGCGAGTAGTCCGCCACCCAGCAGTGCCAGCGTGAGCCTCAGGTCGAGGCTCAGGCGCCACATGATCAAACCCAGTGCGATCAGCGCTGCGCCGTAGACCAGCCAGGAGCTGGCCGGTACCGGCAGCATATCGCGGCGCAAGACGCGTAGCGGTGGCACGCGGCCGAGC
>JBLUOL010000108.1:0-17013 GCA_048065775.1 Pseudomonas sp. GW6 | reverse complement strand
CAGCATCGACGCTTAACTGACTGGAATTAAAATGCCGGGTGCCCTTCTTTGGCACACCTTTCTTGGGCAAGCAAAGAGACGCAGCGCAGCGGAGTAACAGCCGCAGGCTGGCCCGAAGGGCGAGCGCAGCGAATCAAGGTGTGGCGCCCGTAAGGGGCGCAACCCAAACGCTCAGTGGACTCGGTAATGGATAGTGCTAAGCCCGTGAGCAATACGCACACAAACTTGCCAGTCCGGTGTCAAACGTATCCTCCCCGCGAAAACGCAAAGACCTTTTCTAACCGCCCCCGCCGAAAGCTGAACCGTTCGTCAGACACTGCGAGCATTCGCAATCGATCTTTGACAAGCATTCTCATTAACATTAGTATCCGATCCATCGAACAGAACCACCAAGACGAGCCTTGCTTATGTACGTCTGCCTCTGTGAAGGTGTCACCGATACTCAAATCCGCGATGCGGTCTACGAGGGCTGCTGCAGCTACCGTGAAGTGCGCGGCACGCTCGGCATCGCCAGCCAGTGCGGCAAGTGCGCTTGCCTGGCCAAGCAGGTCGTGCGCGAAACCATCGCCGAAGTGCAGAGCAGCCAAGCCTCGCTGGCCTACCCTGCAGGTTTCGTCGCGGCCTGACACACAACCGAGAATGAAAAACCGGATCCTGGAATCCGGTTTTTTTTCGTCCTCGAACAGCCAGGGGTCACGTCAGACCGTCGCGCTCCAGGTGATCGAGGTCCACCGCTTCACCCGGCTTGGCGTGCAGCCTGGCGCGAATGTCCTCGAAGATCGCATCGTATTCGGCATGCGCCCGCATGATCGGGCTATGGTTGGGCGGCAGGCCATGCTTGGCCAACAGGCGGGAGATCACGCTGGCGAAATTGAACGCAGTATCACGATGCATCTCGAAGGCTTCCTCGAAGGCCTTGCCGTCGATCTCGCCCACCAGACGCCCATGCAGCATGGGCCCTTCTTGCGAATCCTCGCGCACCTCATAGTAGAAATCGATGCTGTAACCGGGTTGCCCGCCCAGGCCAGGCGGATTGCTGCGATGCAGGTGACCAGGTTCGAACATGGGGCTCACTCCTTTACCGTGGCGCTGCGAGAACCTCCCTGACGGGAGCGTGCGAAGAGTCTAGCTCGCTGCTCACAGCCCTGCAGCGCGCCATTTCAGTGCAGGGTCGAATCCCCTGCCCTTTCCTGTACCAGCACCCAGGGGGCGACCACGACTGCCCACAACTGCGGGTCACGCGAGAGCAAATCTTCGGCACGTGAATCTTCGAGCTTGCACAGCAGGCCTTGGTTCATCCATTGCGCGACTCGAGCCTGATCGTTCTCGGCCACAGCCTGCGCGACCGCCACCAGATCCTGACTACCCTCGACCCAGAGTAGCGCACCGCGAGCGAAGAACGGCTGCAGTTCCTGCCAACGAATCGGCGCTGTCTCACCGAGCAGCTTGGCATAGAGGGTGCTAGATTGATCCGTCATGGTGTGTCCCGTGTCGATGGCTTTGAATGCAGGCGCGCAATGATAGCGTCGGCAACTGCCCTGGCAACCGCGCGACGCTCGCCAGCCGACCCAGGCCACGCCGTTTTTCTATACATTCCTTGCAATTTAGCGACAACCCCACGTTTCGCCTCCAGCTGCCGGCTTTTCAAGGC
This sequence comes from Pseudomonas sp. GW6, assembly GCA_048065775.1. GTDB lineage: Bacteria > Pseudomonadota > Gammaproteobacteria > Pseudomonadales > Pseudomonadaceae > Aquipseudomonas. Next base: position 15,362 of record JBLUOL010000108.1, on the reverse strand, counting down.
GCAAATCCGCGCTCTACACTGTTCCGGTACAGTTGCCGGAGGCATTACCGGGGTAACAGACCCGGTTCTGCAGCTTCGGCCGCAAGAACTACAACAACGAAAAACACAAGAGTGGAGCACTCATGAACAAGGCTACTAAGCAGATTTCCAAGCTGTTCGCGGCAATGGCACTGGCGGGGGCGGCCAGCTATTCGATGGCGGCCGACAACATCAAGATCGGTCTGGCCGGTCCGGTGACCGGTGCCGTTGCTCAGTACGGCGAGATGCAATTCATCGGCGCCAAAATGGCCATCGAACAGATCAACAAGGCCGGCGGCGTCAACGGCGCCCAGCTCGAAGGCGTGGTCTACGACGACGCGTGCGATCCGAAACAAGCCGTTGCCGTTGCCAACAAGATCGTCAACGACGGCGTCAAGTTCGTGGTTGGCCACCTGTGCTCCAGCTCCACTCAGCCGGCTTCCGACATCTACGAAGACGAAGGCATCCTGATGATCACCGCGGCTTCCACCAGCCCGGACATCACTGCTCGTGGCTATGAGCTGGTCTTCCGCACCATCGGTCTGGACAGCCTGCAAGGCCCGACCGCCGGTAACTTCATCGCCGACCACATCAAGCCGAAGAACGTTGCTGTCATCCACGACAAGCAGCAGTACGGCGAAGGTATCGCCACCGCGGTCAAGCAGACCCTGGAAGGCAAAGGCGTCAAGGTTTCCCTGTTCGAAGGCATCAACGCCGGCGACAAGGACTTCTCCGCGCTGATCGCCAAGCTCAACCAGGCTGGCGTCGACTTCGTCTACTACGGCGGCTACCACCCGGAGCTGGGCCTGCTGCTGCGCCAGACCAAAGAGCGTGGCCTGAACGTCAAGTTCATGGGCCCGGAAGGCGTGGGTAACAAGGAAATCTCGGCCATCGCCGGCCCGGCTTCCGAAGGCCTGCTGGTCACCCTGCCGAAGTCCTTCGACCAGGATCCGAAGAACCAGGCGCTGGTCGAGGCCTTCAAGGCCAAGAACGAAGACCCGAGCGGTCCGTTCGTGTTCCCGGCCTACGCTGCCGTTCAGGTCATCGCCGAAGGCATCGAGAAAGCCGGCGATACCGATACCGCCAAGGTAGCGGCTGCCCTGCGCGCCAACAGCTTCGACACCCCCACCGGCACCCTGGGCTTCGATGAGAAGGGTGACCTGAAGGACTTCAGCTTCGTGGTGTACGAGTGGCACCAGGACGGCACCAAGTCCGAAGCCAAGTAAGCTTCCTGTCTGAGCCAAAGCCCACTGCGCGAGCAGTGGGCTTTGTTTATTAGAAGAATTCCGGCCTCGCGCTGCGCCACAAGCGCCGCTTTACGCAAGCGCCCAGGAGTTAGGCAATGCCTGATCTTTATCACTACCTACAACAGCTGATCAATGGCCTGACCATTGGCAGTACCTATGCCCTGATCGCCATCGGCTACACCATGGTCTACGGCATCATCGGCATGATCAACTTCGCCCATGGCGAGGTTTACATGATTGGCTCGTACGTAGCCTTCACCGTTATCGCCGGCCTCGCCATGTTCGGCCTGGAAGCCGTGCCCTTCGTGATGATCGCGGCCTTCGCGGCCACCATGATCGTCACCAGCGCCTACGGCTACAGCATCGAACGGGTGGCCTACCGCCCCCTGCGCGGCGGCAACCGTCTGATCCCGCTGATCTCCGCGATCGGTATGTCGATCTTCTTGCAGAACGCGGTGTTGCTCTCACAGGACTCCAAGGACAAGGCCATTCCCAGCCTGCTGCCCGGCAATTTCGTCTTCGGTGAAAGCGCCGCCAACGGCGTGGTGGTGTCCTACATGCAGGTGCTGATCTTTATCGTCACCTTCGTCACCATGATCGGCCTGACCCTGTTCATCTCCCGTTCGCGCCTGGGCCGTGCCTGCCGCGCCTGCGCCGAAGACCTGAAGATGGCCAACCTGCTCGGTATCAACACCAACAACATCATCGCCCTGACCTTCGTCATCGGTGCTGCGCTGGCCGCCATCGCCTCGGTACTGCTGGGCATGAACTACGGCGTGATCAACCCGCACCTGGGCTTCCTCGCCGGCATCAAGGCCTTCACCGCTGCGGTACTGGGCGGCATCGGCAGCATCCCTGGCGCGGTACTCGGCGGCCTGCTGCTGGGCGTTGCCGAAGCCTTCGGCGCCGATATCTTCGGTGATCAATACAAGGACGTGGTGGCGTTCAGCCTGCTGGTACTGGTGCTGCTGTTCCGTCCAACCGGCATCCTTGGCCGCCCGGAGGTGGAAAAGGTATGAGCCGGAACATCAAATCCGCGATTTTCAGCGCCCTGCTGGTGCTGATCATCTCCTACCCGGTACTGGGCCTGAAACTCTCCACCGTCGGCATCAGCCTGCGTGTGGAAGGCGCAACTGCGTTCGAACTCTGGTGCATCGGCGGCGCCGCTACGCTGATCTTCCTCTGGCAATTGCTGCGTGACCGGCTGACTCCGACCTGGGCCAAACTGCCCAAGCTGCCCAGCGGCTCCGGTCAGATTGGCAACTTCCTCACCCTACCCTCCACCCAGCGCTGGATCATTCTGGCGATGGTCATGGTGGCGCTGGTGTGGCCGTTCTTCGCCAGCCGCGGTTCGGTGGATATCGCCACGCTGATCCTGATCTACGTGATGCTCGGCCTCGGCCTGAACATCGTCGTGGGTCTGGCCGGTCTGCTCGACCTGGGTTACGTCGGCTTCTACGCAGTCGGCGCCTACAGCTATGCGATCCTCTCGCACTACTTCGGCCTGAGTTTCTGGATGTGCCTGCCGATCGCCGGGATGATGGCGGCGCTGTTCGGCTTCCTGCTGGGTTTCCCGGTGCTGCGCCTGCGCGGTGACTACCTGGCCATCGTGACCCTGGGCTTCGGCGAGATCATCCGCATTCTGCTGCGTAACCTCACCGAACTGACCGGTGGCCCGAACGGCCTGAGTATCGCCAACGAGAACAAGCCGACCCTGTTCGGTCTGTCCTTCGAGCGCCGCGTGCCGGCCGACATGCCGACCTTCCACGGCTACTTCGAAATCGCCTACAACTCGCAGTACAAGGTGATCTTCCTCTACCTGATCGCTTTACTGCTGGTGCTGCTGACCCTGTTCCTGGTCAACCGCCTGCTGCGCATGCCGATTGGCCGTGCCTGGGAAGCGCTGCGTGAAGACGAGATCGCCTGCCGTGCGCTGGGCCTGAACCCGACCGTGATCAAGCTCTCGGCCTTCACCATCGGTGCCAGCCTGGCCGGTTTCGCCGGCAGCTTCTTCGCTGCTCGTCAGGGTCTGGTGACGCCGGAGTCGTTCACCTTCATCGAGTCAGCGATGATCCTCGCCATCGTCGTACTCGGCGGCATGGGCTCGCAACTGGGCGTTATCCTCGCCGCCATCGTCATGGTGATGCTGCAGGAGATGCGTGAGCTGAGCGAGTACCGCATGCTGATCTTCGGCCTGGTCATGATCTTCATGATGATCTGGCGCCCGCAAGGGTTGCTGCCGATGCAACGTCCCCACCTGGAGCTGAAGCGATGAGCCGCACGATTCTCGAAGTAAGCGGCCTGTCCATGCGTTTCGGCGGCCTGCTGGCCGTCAACGGGGTGGGCCTGAACGTCAAGGAAAAGCAGGTGGTCTCGATGATCGGCCCGAACGGCGCCGGCAAGACCACCGTCTTCAACTGCCTGACCGGTTTCTATCAGCCGAGCTCCGGCAGCATCCGCCTGAACGGCGAGGCGATCGAAGGCCTGCCAGGCCACAAGATCGCCCGCAAGGGCGTGGTACGCACCTTCCAGAACGTGCGTCTGTTCAAGGACATGACGGCGGTGGAAAACCTGCTGATCGCCCAGCATCGCCATCTCAACACCAGCTACCTGGCGGGTCTGTTCAAGACCTCGGCGTTCCGCCGCAGCGAGCGCGAGGCCATGGACTACGCCGCCCACTGGCTGGAACAGGTCGACCTGGTGGACTTCGCCAACCGTAGCGCCGGTACCCTGGCCTATGGTCAGCAGCGTCGCCTGGAAATCGCCCGCTGCATGATGACGCGCCCGAGCATCCTTATGCTCGACGAGCCGGCCGCCGGTCTCAACCCGCGTGAAACCGAAGACCTGAAAGCCCTGATCAGCGTGCTGCGTGACGAACACAATGTCACCGTGCTGCTGATCGAGCACGACATGAAGCTGGTGATGAGCATTTCCGACCACATCTACGTGATCAACCAGGGCACTCCCCTGGCCGACGGCACGCCGGACGACATCCGCAACAACCCGGACGTGATCAAAGCCTATCTGGGGGAGGCGTAATCCATGCTGAGCTTCAACAACGTCTCAACCTTCTACGGCAAGATCCAGGCCCTGCACGACGTCAGCATCGAAGTGCAGAAAGGCGAGATCGTCACCCTGATCGGCGCCAACGGTGCCGGCAAGTCGACCCTGCTCATGACCCTGTGCGGCAACCCGCGCGCCACCAGCGGCAGCATCCGCTACTTGGGTGAAGAGCTGGTGGGCATGGATACCCCGGAGATCATGCGCAAGAGCATCGCCATCGTGCCGGAAGGCCGTCGCGTGTTCGCCCGCCTGACCGTCGAGGAAAACCTGGCCATGGGCGGCTTCTTCGGGGGCAAGGCGGACAATCAGGAGCAACTGGACAAGGTCCTGCACCTGTTCCCGCGCCTGAGGGAGCGCTTCGCCCAGCGTGCCGGCACCATGAGCGGCGGCGAGCAGCAGATGCTCGCCATCGGTCGTGCCTTGATGAGCAAGCCCAACCTGCTGCTGCTCGACGAGCCGTCGCTGGGTCTGGCGCCGATCATCATCCAGCAGATCTTCGACATCATCGAGCAACTGCGCAAAGACGGCGTGACCGTGTTCCTGGTCGAGCAGAACGCCAACCAGGCGCTGAAGCTGGCTGATCGCGGCTACGTGCTGGAGAACGGCCACATTGTCATGCGCGGCAGCGGTGAAGAGCTGCTCAACGACCCCAAGGTACGCGACGCCTACCTCGGCGGCTAAGCGCAACCTGCGACATGGAAACCGCCCTTCGGGGCGGTTTTTTATTGGTTATTCCTATTTGGATGCGTTTGACACTGGACTAGTGAGTTTGTGTGCGTATTGCTTACTGACTTGGCACTATCCATTACCGAGTCCACTGAGCGTTTAGGTTGCGCCCCTTACGGGCGCCACACCTTTCTTGCTTGCCCAAGAAAGGTGTGCCAAAGAAGGGCACCCCGACATCCGGGTTTCGCTACGCGAAACTTCCCTCGCTCCGGCGTTGCTCCGGGGCCGGCTTACAAGGGCCATCCCTGGCCCTTTAAGCCTCTCGCCGCATCCATGCGGCTCGCTCCCCTACGCAACACCTCCACTCGGCCTCCTGAAGGGGACCAGCGAAGTCATAAGCGAATATTTCCGCCCTCTTGCGTCAGCCTCGACGAGTATTAGTCTCAACAACTCTGCCCTCACGAGCCCCGATCATGCGCAAGCCTTTGCTCCTGCTACTGGCCATCACCCTGCTGCTGGGCGCCTGCAGCCGTGTCGGCCTGGCCTATCGCAACCTCGACTGGCTTATCCCGTGGAAGCTGGGCGACTACGTGGCGCTGACCAGCGAGCAGAGCGCCTGGCTCAAACCTCAGCTGCAGGAGCACCTGGCCTGGCATTGCAGCGTCGAGCTGCCGCGTTATCTCGACTGGCTGCAACGCAGTCAGCAGGCGCTGAGCAGCCGTGACAGCGAGCTGATGGCCAGCCAATTGGCCGACTTCGAACAGGCCATGCAGCGCATCGCCGTGGAAATAACCCCCAGCACCATCGAGCTGCTGCGTGGCCTCAGTCCGCGTCAGGTCGATCAGCTATTGGCGGCAATGGACGAGCAGAACGCCAAGCTGCGTGAAGAGTTTCTCGAGCCGCCGGTGCAGGAGCAGGTCAGCCGGCGTGCCGAGCGCATGGAGGAGCGCCTGCAACCCTGGTTCGGCACCCTGAACGCCGAGCAGCGCGAGCGGGTGCAGAGCTGGGCACAGGGCCTGGGCGAACAAAACCAGGTCTGGCTGGAAAACCGCATGGCCTGGCAGCAGGCCCTGCGTGAGGCGTTGGAAGTACGCCGTGGCGACGATTTCGCTGCGCGCATGACTGCCCTGCTGCAACAACGCGAGCGCTTCTACACCAGCGCCTACCGGATCAGCTACCAGAAGAATCGCCAGGCCATGGCCGAGATGATCGTCGACCTGGTTGCCCAGGCTGACTCAAAACAGATGGAACGAGCCGACAAACGCTTGCAAAGCCTGCATGCCGACCTGGCCGCGCAGCAGTGCACGGCTGATCAGGCAGTTGCACGGCGCTAAGCAGGCCTCGGAAGCGGGCTTAGAGCGCCGGTAAGCGCCAGTCGATGGGCGTCATGCCGTTCTGGCTGAGGAACTGGTTGCAGCGACTGAAATGGCCATTGCCGATGAAACCGCGATGCGCCGACAGCGGCGATGGATGCGGTGAACGCAGCACCAGGTGCTTGGTCGGGTCGATCAGGCGCTGTTTGCTCTGCGCGTGGCTGCCCCAGAGCAGGAACACCAGTTTGGGCTGATGCTCGCTGACCACTTCGATCACCCGATCGGTAAACAACTGCCAGCCCTTGCCCGCGTGCGAGCCGGCGTTGGCGCGCTCTACCGTCAGCGAGGTGTTGAGCAGCAGCACGCCCTGATCGGCCCAGCTCTGCAGGTAGCCGTGCGCGGGGATGTCGATATTGAGGTCGCGCTTGAGCTCTTTGTAGATATTCACCAGCGACGGCGGCGTCTGCACGCCCGGCTGCACCGAGAAGCACAGGCCGTGTGCCTGACCGGGGCCGTGGTACGGGTCCTGGCCGATGATCACTACCTTGACCTGATCCAGCGGCGTGGAGTTGAGCGCATTGAAGATCAGTGGGCCCGGCGGATAGATTTCCTTGCCGGCCGCCTTCTCCGCCTGCAGGAACGCACGCAGCTCGCTCATGTAAGGCTTGTCGAACTCCTCACGCAGCGCGTGTTTCCAGCTGGCTTCGAGCTTGATGCGATCGTCGGTCATGCGGTTTTCCTGCGGGTACAAAACGAGTGGAGGCACGCTAGAGAAGGCCGCAAGGCAAGTCAAGGAAGAGCTTGCCGGCGCCATGCAGGATGCTTTGCTAGCCTTTCTGGCATCGCCTCAACCGATGAATCCAAGCCGATGCCCACTTCTACCGATACCCTGCGCATGGCGTTGCTCAACCGTTTCCTGAAGGGCGAAGCCAGGATTCCGCAGATGCCTGAAGCCGCCGTCCGCATCAGAAAGCTGTTGGACGACCCACGCACCTCGCTGGAACAGCTGACCCGCGTGATAACTGGCGACCCGCCGCTGGCCGCGTACCTGATGCAGTTCTCCAATACCCCTCTGCTGCGCGGGGAGCGCTCCTGTAGTTCGCTGCGTGAACTGCTGAGCCGCCTTGGTACCCGCCAACTGGCGGACCTGGTGTTGGGCTTCAGCCTGCAAAACCTGTTCACCAGTTCCGAACCTGCGCTGCAGCAGGCATTTCGCACTCGTTGGCGCAGTGCCAGGGAGCGCGCCGCCCACTGCGCGGTACTGGCCCAGCGCACGGGCATGTCACTGGACGACGCCATGCTCGGCGGCTTGCTACAGGACATTGGCAGCCTGCCACTACTTTCCGAGCTGGAGCAGTGGCCGAACGTACCGCGCGAGAGCGATACGCTGCACGAGCTATGCGATCAGCTGTCCGGTGATCTCGGCGCCCTGATCCTGACGCGCTGGCAGCTGCCCTCGGCAGTGATCGAATCCACGCGCCTTTTTGGTCAATGGCAACGCGAGCATGACGGCGCTGCCGACCTGGCGGATCTGGTTCTGCTCGCCAGTGCCCTGCAGACGAGCCAGACGCTGCAGGGACCGCTACCGGCGCAGGCAAAACTGGGGCTGGAGCAGCCGCTTGACGAACTGAGGCAGGAGCTGGCGGGCGAACTGCAATTGTGGAAGCGTCTGCTCGCCTGAAGCGCCTGCTATGCAGCCCCATCAGGCATATGGATGCAGCTTGTCCGCCCTCTGGAGCAGGTTGAGACTCTTCTGCACCGCACCATGCAGGAGGTCATATGAGCGACTCGAACGGTATCAGCCGTGAACGCCTGGAACAGGCGCTCGCCCACTCCACCTTCGCCCAGCTGCTCGGCGCCGAACTGCTCGACTTCGCGCCGGGCCGGGTCAGCCTGCAGGTGCGCAGTCGTCCCGACCTGTGCCAGCACCATGGCTACATGCATGGCGCGGTGGTCGGCTTCATGGTCGACAGCGGCTGCGCCTGGGCAGCAGCGTCGATGGTCGGCGACGTGGTCACCAGCGAATACAAGCTCAACCTGCTCGCACCGGCGCTTGGCGAACGCCTGCTGTGCCGCGCCGAAGTGCTCAAGGCCGGGCAGCGCCAGGCCGTCTGCCGAGCCGATGTGTTCGCAGTAAAGGACAGCCAAGAAAAGCTCGTCGCCACCGGCCTGGCCACCATTGCTCGGGTGTAGGGCGGATTCAGGAGCGAAGCGAACAATCCGCCGACCGCCCCGGATTGCATGCGGGCTACCTCCGCGCCGGACATGCTACGTGCCCTCACCTATCTAGCCCTGATGCAGCGCCCGGTAATGACTGGGCGCCATGCCCACTACCTTGCGAAACAGCCGTGAGAAGTAATAGGGATCGTCGTAGCCAAGCTGCTCGGCGACCTGACGCACTTCGGCATCACCGCGGTCGAGCAGGCGGCAGGCCAGGGCCATCTTCAACTGGATGAAATCCTGGATCGGCGCATGGCCGGTCAGCGCGCGGTATGTCTTGGCGAAGTGAAAGCGTGACAGCCTGAACTGTGCGGCCAGCTCATCGAGGTTGAGGCTGCCGTGCAGGTGCGCACGCATCACCGCCTGCACCGCCTCGATATCCAGCACGCGGCCGGACTTGAGGTTGACCCGCGCCGGCAGCACCGCCAGGGAGCTGAGCATCGCCTGCAAACGGTGCGCGGCATGGATGAAGGGCAAGACGTTGAGGCCCTGACGCTGCAAACCCAGCAACGCCTCGAAATCGCCGATCAACCTGGGCTGCACGCCGATACGCCGCAGCGTCTGCGCGCCCAGCAGACGCAGAAAGTCCTCGCTGAGACTACCGTCGAAGTGCACCCAGTAAATCGTCCAGGGCTTTTGTCCATCGGCGCCATAGGCATGCGGCGCGTCCTTGGGCAGCAGCAGCAGATCGCCAGCAGCAACCTCGAATCGTCCATCCGCTACTTCCAGCCAACCACTTCCTGAGCGGCAATAGATCAGCAGATGATCGTCCGGGTGCAGGCGTCGCATCTGGTGCCCGGCCGCTTCCGGGTAGAAGCCGATGGCCAAGGGATAGCACCCAGTGCTCAAAGGATGGCGTGCCAACAAGCGGCGCAGGCGCGGCGGAGTGATGAAGCGTTGCCCACCGACGGGCAACGGCCAATTGGAGGTTTCCACCCGCATCCCCACTGCATCACTCCTTTGCATCCCGATCGAATGACAAGATCGTCCATCCCAAGACCAAGATCGTCAATCCACAAGCGGACATCGAATGGCTATAAAGAGCCCATACAAGAACAACAGGAGGCGACCATGCCCCGCACGCTACCGCAACTGATCGACGGCCAATGGCAAACCAGCCAGGCTCGTGAGCTGATCGAAGTCACCGACCCAGCCACCCAGGAAGTGATCGCCCTAGCCCCCAAAGCCACTGCCGAGGAAATCGAGGCCGCAGTGGCCAGTGCGCAGAAAGCCTTCCTCGCCTGGCGCGAGGTGCCGGTATCGGAGCGTGCCCGCCTGATGCTGCGCTACCAGCACCTGCTCAAGGAACACCACGACGAGCTGGCGGAGATTCTCGCGGCGGAAACCGGCAAGACCTTCGCCGATGCCAAGGGCGACGTCTGGCGCGGCATCGAAGTGGCCGAACACGCCGCCAATATCGCCAGCCTGATGATGGGCGAGACGGTGGAAAACGTCGCCCGCGAGATCGACACCGCCAGCTGGATCCAGCCACTGGGCGTGTGCGTCGGCATCACCCCGTTCAACTTCCCGGCGATGATTCCGTTGTGGATGTTTCCGCTGGCCATCGCCTGCGGCAATACCTTCATTCTCAAACCCTCGGAACAGGACCCGATGACGCCCAATCGTCTGGCTGAACTGTTCCTCGAGGCCGGCGCACCAGCCGGCGTACTGCAGGTGCTGCATGGCGGCCGCGAGCAGGTCGATGCGCTGCTGGTGCACCCGGCGGTGCGCGCGGTGTCCTTCGTCGGTTCGGTGACGGTGGGCCAGCACGTCTATCGCACCGGTACCCAGCATTTGAAACGCGTGCAGGTCTTCGCCGGGGCCAAGAACCATATGGTGATCATGCCTGACGCACCGAAGGATCAGGTGCTCAGCAACCTGCTCGGCGCCAGCTGTGGCGCGGCCGGGCAGCGCTGCATGGCGATCAGCGTGGCAGTGTTCGTCGGCGAATCGAAACAGTGGATCGATGAGCTGGCAACGCAGATGGCCGCGCTGCGTCCTGGCCACTGGCAGGACAGCGGCGCCGCCTACGGCCCGCTGATCAGCCCGCAGGCACGCCAGCGCGTGCTGCGCCTGATCGAACAGGGCAAGGCAGAAGGCGCCGAGTGCCTGCTCGACGGTTCGCAGTGCACGGTGGAGGGGTATCCGAATGGCAACTGGGTCGGGCCGACGCTGTTCCGTGGCGTGACGACGAAGATGGGCCTGTACCGCGAGGAGATCTTCGGCCCGGTGCTGGTGTGCATGCAGGTCGACACCCTGGAAGAGGCCATCGCACTGGTCAACGCCAGCCCTTACGGCAACGGCACCAGCCTGTTCACCCGCTCCGGCGGCGCTGCGCGGCATTTCCAGCATGCGATTGAAGTCGGCCAGGTGGGCATCAACGTACCGATTCCGGTGCCGCTGCCGTTCTTTTCCTTCACCGGCTGGAAGGGCTCGTTCTACGGCGACCTGCACGCCTATGGCAAGCAGGCGGTGCGTTTCTATACCGAGACCAAGACGGTGACCAGCCGCTGGTTCGACGACACGCCGCTCGGCGATGGCCCGAACATGACTATTCAGCTGAAATGAGAACTGGGTGAGCGTTTCTTAGACTAATAGACGATCACTCGAACTGGACGAGCGGCGTAAAACAGTTCTCTGCAGAACAAAAACAAGGAGAACTGCAATGCGCCAACTGTCCGCCACGCTGGCCCTGTGGGCCGCACTTACCGCCTGTGCGCAGGCTGCCGAGCCGATCACCCTCGGCCTCAACTATCCGCGCACCGGACCATACAAGGAGGAGGGATTGGCGCAGATGCGTGGAGCCCTGCTGGCCATCGATGAAATCAACGCCGCTGGCGGTGTGCTGGGACGGCCCTTGCGCCTGTCCAGCAAGGACACTGCCTCGCGTCCGGCCAAGGCCGAGAAGAACGTCGACAAGCTGGCCGCCGAGGGCGCGGCGATGCTCTTCGGCGGCTCCTCCAGCGCGGTCGCCATCGCCGCCGGCAAGCGTGCCAGGCAGCATGGTCTGCTGTACTTCGGCACCCTCACCTACTCCAACGACACCACCGGCAAGGATGGCCATCGCTACATGTTTCGCGAGTGCAACAACGCCTGGATGAGCGCCAAGGTACTCGGCCAATACCTGAGCAAGACCCTGCCGAACAAGCGCTACTTCTATGTCACCGCCGACTACACCTGGGGCCACACCAGCGAGGCGTCGCTGCGCCAGGCCACCGCCACCGACAATGCCGCCCAGCACGCCAGCGTACGCATCCCCTTCCCGGGTGCGCGCCTGGCCGACTATCAGGACGCGCTGACCCAGGCCGCTGCCAGCAACGCCGAGATCCTCGCCCTGGTGCTGTTCGGCGAGGATCTGGTGCGTGCCATGCGCGTCGCCAAGGATCTTGGCCTGACCGAGCGCATGCAGATCGTCGCGCCGAACCTGACCCAGAGCATGGTCGAACAGGCCGGTCCCAACCTGATGGCAGGCGTGATCGGCACCGAGCCCTGGACCTGGCGCGTGCCTGCGCTGGAAAAATCCGCGCGTGGCCAAGCCTTCGTCGAAGCCTTCAAGACCCGCTACGAGATGTACCCATCCAGCTCCGCCGCCTCGGCCTACAGCATCGTTCAACAGTGGGCCGACGCCGCTACGCGAGCCAAGAGCCTCGACAGCGAAGCGCTGATCAAGGCGCTGGAAGGCCACCGCTACACCTTGCTCAAAGACGAACAGCAATGGCGTGCCTTCGACCACCAGAACCTGCAGACGGTCTACGCGGTAAAGGTCAAGCCGCGCGACGAGGTACTCAAGGACCCGCTCAAGCAGGACTACTTCGAAATCGTCGACCGCCTCGATGCCAGCAGCGCGCTGCCCAGCCTCGCCGAGTGGCAGGCCGAGCGCCGCGCTGGCGGCCAACCCCTGACCTTACAATGAGATGCCATGGACTTCGAACTCAGTGATGAACAACGCCTTCTGACCGACAGCGCCCGCGCCTTCGCCGCGCGGGAGCTGACGCCCCACGCCGCCGAGTGGGATCGCGAGCAGCACTTCCCCGTCGAGGTGATTCGCCGCGCTGCCGAACAGGGCTACCTGGCCCTGTATCTACGCGAAGAGGATGGCGGCCTGGGCCTGTCCAGGCTGTCCAGCTCACTGATTTTCGAACAACTGGCGGCTGGCTGCGTGGCCACCACCGCCTACCTGACCATCCACAACATGGCCACCTGGATGCTCGCCAGCTTCGCCGACCAGGCGCTGAAGGATGCCTGGTTGCCGGGGCTGATCAACGGCCAGTCGCTGGCCTCCTACTGCCTCACCGAACCGGACGCCGGCTCCGATGCCGCCCACTTGCGCACCCGTGCCCGGCGCGACGGCAACGACTACGTGATCGATGGCAGCAAGTGCTTTATCTCCGGTGCGGGAAGCACGCAGGTACTGATCGTCATGGCGCGCACCGGCGAGGATGGTGCCAAGGGTATTTCCTGCTTCCTGGTACCTGCCGATGCGCCCGGCGTACGTTACGGACGCAACGAGGACAAGATGGGCTGGAAGGCGCAGCCGACCCGCACCATCACCTTCGAAGGTGTGCGCATCCCTGCCAGCCATCGCATTGGCCCGGAAGGCGAAGGCTTCGTCTACGCCATGAAGGGCCTCGATGGTGGGCGTCTGAATATCGCCAGCTGCTCGCTCGGCGCGGCCCAGGCAGCGCTGCAGCAAAGCCTGCGCTACGTAGAAGAACGCAAGCAGTTCGGCAAGGCGCTCAGCGAGTTCCAGGCTTTGCAATTCAAGCTGGCCGACATGCTCACCGCCCTCACCGCCAGCCGGCAGATGGTGCGCCTGGCCGCGCACAAGCTCGACCATGGCCACGGCGAGGCCAGCCTCTACTGCGCCATGGCCAAGCGCTTCGCCACCGACCACTGCTTCGACGTGTGCAACGAGGCCCTGCAACTGCATGGTGGCTACGGCTATCTGAATGACTATCCGCTGGAACGCTGGGTACGCGACGCCCGCGTGCACCAGATACTGGAAGGCACCAACGAGATCATGCGGGTGATCGTCGCCCGCCGCCTGCTCCTGCAGGGCGGCATGCTCGATCGCCTGTTGTAGCCGTTTTCCCCTCTCCCACCTCTCCTATTAATGGGGAGGGGCGAACATTGACGAGGAATGCTATGAGCACTGCAATCGAAACCTATAAATCCGGCATCTTCGACCTGACCCACAAGCTCACCGTCGAGAAGCACGGCCACACCGCGCTGATCACCATCAATCATCCACCGGCCAACACCTGGGACCGCGACTCACTGATCGGTCTCAAGCAGGTGGTCGAGCACCTCAATCGTGACGACGAGGTGTACGCCCTGGTGGTGACCGGCCAGGGGCCGAAGTTCTTTTCCGCCGGTGCCGACCTGAACATGTTCGCCGATGGCGACAAGGCCCGTGCCCGCGAGATGGCCCGACGCTTCGGCGAGGCCTTCGAGACCCTGCGCGATTTCCGCGGCGTGTCCATCGCCGCGATCAACGGCTACGCCATGGGCGGCGGCCTGGAGTGCGCGCTGGCCTGCGATATCCGTATCGCCGAACGCCAGGCACAGATGGCCCTGCCGGAAGCCTCCGTGGGTCTGTTGCCCTGCGCCGGTGGCACCCAGGCCCTGCCCTGGCTGGTCGGCGAAGGCTGGGCCAAGCGCATGATCCTCTGCGGTGAACGCATCGACGCCGAAACCGCCCTGCGCATCGGTCTGATCGAGCAGGTGGTGGACACCGGCGAAGCCCGTGGCACTGCACTGCTGCTGGCATCCAAGGTGGCGCGGCAAAGCCCGGTAGCGGTACGTACCATCAAACCACTGATCCAGGGTGCCCGTGAGCGTGGCGCCAACACCTGGCTGCCGGAGGAACGCGAGCGCTTCGTCGATCTGTTCGATGCCGACGACACCCGCGAGGGCGTCAACGCCTTTCTGGAAAAACGCGACCCGCAGTGGCGCAACAAATAAATCCTGGGAGCTAGCTCCGCTCGCGAATCAGGCGACGTCATCTTTTCGCGAGCAGAGCTCGCTCCTACCGTCTCGTAGGGTGGTCGTCGCCTTTTACGTCCACCACAAACCCGTAAGGTGGATGGATAAACCGTCATCCACCCTACGCAGGAAGCCCCTATGAACCTGCAATTCGAAGAACGCCCCAGCCTGCATGGCTACCGCATCGGCATCGCCAGCCTGGACGCCGAGAAGAGCCTCAACGCCCTCTCCCTGCCGATGATCGAAGCACTCGACGAACGCCTGAGGGCCTGGGCAGAAGATCCGACCATCGCCTGCGTGATGCTGCGCGGCAACGGCCCCAAGGCCTTCTGCGCCGGCGGCGATGTCGTGCGACTGGTCAATCAGTGTCGCGAACAGCCAGGCGAAATACCGGCCCTGGCACGACGTTTCTTCGCCGACGAATATCGCCTCGACCATCGCATCCACACCTACCCCAAACCCTTCATCTGCTGGGCCCACGGCTATGTGCTGGGCGGCGGCATGGGCCTGATGCAGGGCGCCGGTATCCGTATCGTCACCCCGAGCAGCCGCCTGGGCATGCCGGAAATCAACATCGGCCTGTACCCGGATGTCGGCGGCAGCTGGTTCCTCGCTCGCCTGCCGGGGCGCTTGGGCCTGTTCCTTGGCCTCACCGCCGCCAGCATCAATGCCCGCGATGCGCTGGACCTGAACCTGGCCGACCGCTGCCTGCGCGACGACCAGCAGGACGCCCTGCTCGAAGGCCTGGTGCAACTGAACTGGCGCGAACAACCCGCGGCGCAGCTGCACAGCCTGCTGCGCGCGCTGGAGAACGAAGCGCGCAGCGAGCTGCCGGCGGCCCAATGGTTGC
>JBLUOL010000107.1:0-17072 GCA_048065775.1 Pseudomonas sp. GW6 | reverse complement strand
GTTGGCCTGGACGCCTACCTGCAGCGCCTGCTCGATTGGCAGCGCAAGGCACTGCGCGAGGCCAAGCTCAACAGCGCCTGGAGTGCGCCGAACGACGAACACGAAGCTGCCTGTGCCGATTTCCTGCGGCGCCTGTTGTGCGAGCCAGCCGGATTGGCCTTGCGCACCGAGCTGGCTGATAGCGTTGCGGCGATAGCCCCTGCTGGTGCCCTGAATGGCCTGGTGCAATGCCTGTTGCGCATGACCACCCCCGGCGTACCCGATCTGTACCAGGGCTGCGAGTTCTGGGATTTCAGCCTGGTCGACCCGGATAACCGTCGCCCGGTGGACTTCGCCGCGCGACAGGCCGCATTACAGGCCGGGGACGTGCCAGCGGCGATGCTGGCCAGCTGGCAGAACGGGCGCATCAAACAATGGCTGATCCAGCAGGTCCTGGCGATTCGTGCGGCGCATTCCTCGCTGTTCAGCCAGGGCAGTTACCAGCCCCTGGCGGTCACGGGCAGACACGCCGCCCAGGTGCTCGCCTTCCTGCGTAGTCACGGTGACGAGCACCTGCTGGTGATCGTGCCGCGCCTGACCGCCGGCCTGCTCGCAGAACACGACCGGCCCCATGTACCCGCACAGCGCTGGGGCGATACCACCGTGGTGCTGCCGGTCGGACTGAACGACGGACATGTCAGCGGCCTGCTCACCCACTGCCAGGTCCCAACGCACGAGGGCGTGCCACTTGCCGACGCGCTGGCCGAGTTGCCGGTCAACCTGCTTCGCCTTACCCCTTGATCACAGGAGTCACGCCATGAATATCGATGAGCAGCGCATACGCGAGTTTGCCTTTCAGATCTGGGAGTCCGAAGGCCGCCCCCATGGCCAGCACGAGCGCCACTGGAAGATGGCCAGCAAGCTGGCCGAAGCCGAGGCGCAAGCCCAAACCACAGCCAAGCCGAGACGCATCAGCAAACCCAAGACAGTGCCGCTGAGCGAAGCCGAGCAGCCGGCATTGCTGAAGAAACCCCGTGCCCCGCGCACGCCCAAGACGCCGAAAGCCTGAGGTCACCATCATGCGCAAACAACAGCGCTCACGCGTTACCGAAGGCACGCCGTTTCCGCTGGGCGCCAGTTGGGATGGGCTCGGGGTCAACTTCGCCCTGTTCTCGGCGCACGCCACGCGGGTCGAACTGTGCCTGTTCGACGAGCGTGGCGAAACCGAAATCGAACGCATCGAACTGCCGGAATACACCGACGAGATCTGGCACGGCTATCTGCCTGACGCGCGTCCTGGCCAGGTCTACGGCTACCGCGTGTATGGTCCCTATGAGCCCGAAGCCGGGCACCGCTTCAACCCCAACAAGCTGTTGATCGATCCCTACGCCAAGCAGTTGGTGGGCAAGCTGCAGTGGTCGGAGGCGCTGTTCGGCTACACCATCGGCGACCCGGCCGGCGACCTGAGCTTCGATGAGCGTGACAGCGCGCCGTTCGTGCCCAAGTGCAAGGTCATCGACCCCGCCTTCACCTGGGGCGAACAGCCCAGCCTGCGCACGCCCTGGGATCGCACGGTGATCTACGAAACGCATCTGCGCGGCATCAGCATGCGTCATCCTGCGGTGCCCGAGCGCCAGCGCGGCACCTGTGCCGGGCTGACCAACCCCGAACTGTTGCGGCATATCCGCGAGCTGGGCGTCTCCAGCGTCGAGTTGCTGCCGGTGCATGCCTTCGTCAACGACCAGCATCTGCTGGAAAAGGGTATGAACAACTACTGGGGTTACAACAGCATCGGCTTCTTCGCCCCGCACCCGGCGTACCTCGCCAGCGGTCGCATCAGCGAATTCAAGGAAATGGTTGCGCACCTGCACAAAGCCGGTCTGGAGCTGATTCTCGATGTGGTCTACAACCACACCGCCGAGGGCAACGAGCGCGGCCCGACGCTGTCCATGCGCGGCATCGACAACGCCAGCTACTACCGTCTGCTGCCGGACGAACGCCGCTACTACATCAACGACTCCGGTACCGGCAATACGCTGGATCTGAGCCACCCCTGCGTACTGCAGATGGTCACCGACTCGTTGCGCTACTGGGCAACCGAGATGCGCGTGGATGGTTTTCGCTTCGACCTGGCGACCATTCTCGGGCGCTATGCCGATGGCTTCAACGAGCGCCACAGCTTTCTCGTCGCCTGCCGTCAGGACCCGGTGCTGAGCAAGGTCAAGCTGATCGCCGAGCCCTGGGACTGCGGCCCCGGCGGCTATCAGGTCGGTGGCTTTCCGCCGGGCTGGGCCGAATGGAACGACAAGTTTCGCGACAACGTGCGCGCCTACTGGAAGGGCGATCGCGGCGAGCTCGGCGAACTGGCAAGACGCTTGACCGCATCAGGCGATCTGTACAACCAGCGTGGGCGCCGGCCCTTCGCCTCGGTCAACTTCATCACCGCGCATGACGGCTTCACCCTGCGCGATGTGGTGTCCTACGACCACAAGCACAACGAGGCCAACGACGAGAACAACCAGGACGGCACCGACCGCAACCTCTCCTGGAACCACGGCTGCGAGGGTGCCACCGACGACCCGTCGATCCGCCGCCTGCGCGTGCAGCAGATGCGCAATATGCTGGCCACCCTGCTGTTCGCTCAGGGCACACCGATGCTGGTGGCCGGCGACGAGTTCGGCCGCACCCAGCACGGCAACAACAACGCCTACTGCCAGGACAACGAGCTGAGCTGGGTGGACTGGACGCTCGACGACGAAGGCCGCGAGCTGCTCGCCTTCTCTCAACACCTGATCGCCCTGCGCCGGAGCTACCCGATCCTGCGCCGCCAGCGCTTTCTGGTCGGGCATTACAACGAGGAGCTGGACGTCAAGGACGTCACCTGGCTGGCCCCGGACGGCAGCGAGATGACCGAGGAGCACTGGCACGACGAGGAAGCGCGCTGCATGGGCATGCTCATGGACGGCCGCGCGCAACCTTCGGGTGTCAAACGCAGCGGTGCCGATGCCACCCTGCTCCTGCTGCTCAATGCCGATCACCAGCCGTGCGAGTTCCAGCTGCCCGAAGTGCGCGGCGGGCGCCAGTGGCTGTGCCTGGTCGATACGCATACCGCGCAGACAGTGCCAAGGCCCGTGCAGCAGGACGCCGTGGAGCTGCACGGGCGCTCGCTGCAGTTGTTGGAGTTACTGCGCTAAAGGCCGCCGCGAAAAAAAGCCTGAACCCTGCTTCCGTCTGCCAACTCGAAAAATACAGATGCTGGGACAACCCATGACGCCGCTCGAGCGTAACGCCGGCTTTCGGCGCGCGTGGTGCTTCGCGTCAGTCCCCAGCAAACAATCACCTACGCCGGCCAGCTGGCCGGCCTCGGGAGAGATTCATGAAAGCAGTGGTTTTCCATGACATTGGCGACATCCGCCTGGACGACGTAGCGGAACCCGAGGTGCAGGCCAGTACCGATGCGGTCATCCGCATTACCGCCTCGGCCATCTGCGGCACCGACCTGCATTTCGTGCGCGGCACCGTGGGTGGCATGCGCAAAGGCACCATCCTCGGTCATGAGGCGGTAGGTATCGTCGAGGCGCTGGGCAGCGATGTGCGCAACCTCAACATCGGTGATCGCGTCGTGGTGCCCTCCACCATCGCCTGTGGCAACTGCAGCTATTGCCGCGCCGGTTACTACGCCCAGTGCGACGAGGCCAACCCCAACGGCAAGCAGGCCGGCACCTCCTTTTACGGCGGGCCGGAAATCACCGGGGCCTTCCATGGCCTGCAGGCGGAGATGGCGCGTATCCCCTTCGCCAATATCGGCCTGGTGAAACTGCCCAGCGAGATCAGCGACGATCAGGCCATCCTGCTCTCCGATATCTTCCCCACCGGTTATTTCGGCGCGAAGCTGGCCGAAGTCGGCAGCGGTGATACCGTCGCCGTTTTCGGCGCCGGGCCGGTCGGCCAGTTCGCCATCGCCAGCGCCAAGCTGCTTGGTGCCGCGCGTGTATTCGCCATCGACCACCTCGACGACCGTCTGGACATGGCACGCCGTCAAGGCGCCGAGGTCATCAACTTCGACCGTGAAGACCCGGTCGACACCCTGCGCCGACTGACCAACGGCATCGGCGTGGACCGCGCCATCGATGCCGTGGGCGTCGATGCGCAGTGCCCTGCTCATGGCCACTCGCCACGCCAGCCCGAAGGCCAAGAGTGGCAACCGGGCGACGCCCCCGAGCAGGCCTTGCAGTGGGCCGTCGACGCCCTGGCCAAGGCAGGCACGCTGGGCATCATCGGCGTTTATCCGCACCAGGCGCGCGAGTTTCCCATCGGCCAGGCGATGAACAAGAACCTCAGCGTCAACATGGGCAACTGCAACCATCGTCGCTACATCCCGCAACTGATCGAGATGGTCCAGGCCGGGCGCATCGACCCGGCGAAGATACTCACCCAGGTCAAGCCCATGAGCGACGCCATCGAAGCCTTCAAGGCCTTCGACCGGCGTGACAGCGGCTGGATCAAGGTGCAATTGCAGCCGGCGAAGAACGACGCCAGCCACGGCAGCGAGGAGCAGGTGCACGGCGGCGCCATTCTCGACCGGGCCATCGCCGAGGCCGACCCGCTCGGCGAGTCGCGCTCGAAGAAGCCCGGCAGCCTGTGAGCGAGCGTGGCCGAGCATGAACAACACCATCGCCAAACCGGAGGTGATCATCGACCGCGTGACGCCGGTCAAGCGCCTGCGCGTGCTGACGATCAACACGCACAAGGGCTTCACCGCTCTCAACCGTCGTTTCATCCTGCCGGAACTGCGCAGCGCCGTGCAGGCCACCGGGTCCGATCTGGTATTCCTGCAGGAGGTACTCGGCAATCACGCCCTGCACGCCAAGCGCTTCCATGACTGGCCCAGCGTGCCGCAGTACGAATTTCTCGCCGACAGCATGTGGCCGCAGTTCGCCTACGGGCGCAACGCCGTGTACCCCGCCGGTGATCACGGCAACGCCCTGCTCTCGCGCTTTCCCATCCTCGAGTATCACAACCTCGACGTGACGGTCAGCGGCACCGAGCAGCGCGGCCTGCTGCATTGTCGCCTCGATGTACCCGGGCAGGACGCCGTGCATGCAGTGTGCGTGCACCTGGGTTTGCGTGAGGCGCATCGTCGTCAGCAGATGGGCTTGTTGCTGGATTTGCTGGCGACCTTCGAACCCGGTGCGCCGGTAATCGTCGCCGGCGATTTCAACGACTGGCGTCTGCGCGCAGACGATCTGTTGGCGCCGCACGGCCTGCGCGAGGCGTTCGAGCATCGTCACGGCAAGCCTGCGCGCAGTTTTCCGGCGCGCATGCCGCTGCTGCGCCTGGATCGCATCTACACCCGCAATGCCACGGCACACGAGCCGCAGGTGTTGTCCACCCGGCCCTGGTCGCACCTCTCCGACCACGCGCCACTGGCTGCGGAGATTCACCTGTGAGCGGCATATGGCGGGACGGCAACCAGCTGCGCCTGCTGATCAATGGCGAAGACTATTACCCGCGGGTGTTCGAATGCATTCGCGCGGCGCGCATCGAAGTGCTGCTGGAAACCTTCATCATTCGTGAGGACAAGGTCGGCCTCGAACTGCAACAGGTGCTGATCGAGGCCGCGCGGCGTGGCGTGCGCGTGGTCATCGCCGTGGACGGCTACGGCACCGCCGACCTGCAGCATGAGTACGTCGCAGCGCTGACCCGCGAGGGGGTAAAGATCCATGTCTTCGATCCCAGCCCACGGCGCTTTGGCATGCGTACCAACCTGTTCCGCCGCCTTCATCGCAAGCTGGTGGTGATCGACGGCCAGTGCGCCTTTGTCGGCGGCATCAACTATTCGGCCGATCACCTCGGCGACTTCGGCGAGATGGCCAAGCAGGACTATGCCGTCGAGGTGAGCGGCCCGATCGTCAGCGACCTGCACGTGGCCATGCTGCGCCTGCTACGCCCGGCGTTCAGCGAGCCGAGCCCGGCGCAGCCCTCCAGAGAGCCGGTGGGCGATGCGCGGGTGATGCTGCTGGAGCGCGACAACGAGCGCCACACCACCGATATCGAAGACGAACACCTGCGCGCCTTCGAATCGGCGCGCAAGCACCTGGTGATCGCCAACGCCTATTTCTTCCCCGGCTACCGTGTGCTGCGCGCCTTGCGCAACGCGGCGCAACGCGGCGTACAGGTGACCCTGATCCTGCAGGGCCAGCCGGACATGCGCTGGGTCCAGGCCTTTTCCCGCCTGCTCTACAACTACCTGCTGCGCCACGGTGTGGTGGTCTACGAATACTGCCAGCGCCCGCTGCACGGCAAGGTGGCGCTGGTGGATGACGAATGGTCCACGGTCGGTTCGAGCAATCTCGACCCACTGAGCCTGGCATTGAATCTGGAGGCCAATCTGGTGATCCGTGACCGGGCCTTCAACCACTACCTGCATGAGCACCTGCTCGCGCTTTCTGCCGAACACTGCAAGCGCATCGAACTGGAGCGGGTGATACGCGGCTACTGGTGGCGCGCACCGCTGGTGTTCCTGTGCTTTCACTTTCTGCGCCGCTTCCCGGCCATCGCCGGCTGGCTGCCGGCGCACCGCAAGAACCTGAAGCCGCTGGAGCCAATCGACAAGGCCCGCGGTTACGAAGAGGAAAAGACTGGATGAATGTCGCTCCCAACAACCCCTGGATGCGCTGGGGCAAACGCGCACTCACCCTGTTCTTTCTCCTGGCCGTACCAGCTCTGCTGTACATGCTGGCGCGCAATCTGGACTGGGGCGAAGTACGCCAGGCGCTCAGTGATTACAGCATGCAGACCCTGCTGGTGGGCGCGCTGATCGCCTGCGCCAGCTATCTGGTATTTGGCTGTTACGACCTGCTGGGCCGCCATTACAGTCGCCATCACCTGCCGGCACGCCAGGTCCTGCCGGTGGCGATGGTCTGCTACGCCTTCAACCTGAACTTCACCACCTGGATCGGCGGTGTGGCCATGCGCTACCGCCTGTACATGCGCCTGGGCCTTAGCGCCTCGACGGTAACGCGCATCCTCAGCCTCAGCCTGCTGACCAACTGGACCGGCTACATGGCGCTGGCTGGGGTGATCTTCTCCCTGCGCCTGGTACAGCTGCCCGACAACTGGGGGCTGGGCATGACCGGGCTGCAGCTGCTGGGCTTTGCCCTGTTGGGTGTGGTCAGCGCCTATGTCGGTATCTGCGCCTTTTCCCGTCAGCGCGTATGGCACCTGCGCGAGCGTTCGATCACCCTGCCTTCGTTGCGCATGGCGGTGATGCAGATAGTCCTGGGCGCGAGCAACTGGTCGCTGATGGCTGCTCTGATCTACTGGCTATTGCCGGAAGGCGCCGCCTACACCTCGGTGCTCGGGGTGCTGCTGATCAGCTGCATGGCGGCGGTGGTGGCGCATATCCCCGCCGGGCTGGGGGTGCTCGAGGCGGTGTTTCTCGCCCTGCTGCAGCATCAATACAGCCAGGCCAGCCTGATCGCCGCCCTGCTCGCCTATCGCGTGCTCTATTACCTGCTGCCGCTGCTGCTGGCCAGCGCTACCTACCTGGTGCTGGAAAAACGTGCGAAAACGCTGCGCAAGCGTGGCGAACAAGGTGTCGAGACCCAGCCCGGCTAACCAGGCCAAACAACGTACTGACGCGGGGTGCGCCGTGCGCACCGGCTGCACAAGCCATCGGGGCCGGTGCACGGCAACCACCCGGCGGATGGCGGGAACTCACGAGCGCGTTACACAGGTCTATCTCACATCATTCAGCAAAACCGGAGGCATATCATGGCCAAGCCACTGCATCTGATCAGCTACATCCTGCACAACCAGCCGCACAGCGTCGAAGTCGAGTCCGACCGCGAACAGCTCACGCCCCACCAGGCGCGCTTCTATCTCAGCGCCCTGCACACCTTCGAGTGGCCCAACGAGTTCACCGACGTGCAGGTCACGCGCATCCTGCATCCGAAGAAAGGCGGCAGTACGCCGGCACACCGCGTACAGCGCTGAGAGTCTGTTCAACCTCTAGCAGTGTTTCGCTGCAAGAGGTTGAACAGGCCGGGATACTAGTCCCCTTCGCGCGGCGGCAGCGGCACCTGCCAGATATCCCGGGCGTATTCGGCGATGGTGCGATCGGATGAGAACCAGCCCATGCGCGCGGTATTCAGCACCGCCGAACGCCACCACTGCTCAGGCCGCTGCCAGCGTTGATCGACCTGGCGCTGCGCCTTCCAATAGGCATCGAAATCGGCGCAGACCATGAAATGGTCCTCGTACAGCAGCGAATCCACCAGGCCCACGTAGCGCGCTGGATCGTCCGGCGAGAACACCCCGCCGCGAATGGCGCCGAGCGCGGCCTCCAGACGTTCCGAATCCGCCACCACATCGCTCATCTCCAGGCCCAGGCGCCGCCGGGCGGCAACCTGCTGGGCAGTCATGCCGAAGATGAACATGTGGTCTTCGCCGACCCGCTCGCACATTTCCACGTTGGCGCCATCCAGCGTGCCGATGGTCAATGCGCCATTGAGGGCGAACTTCATATTGCTGGTGCCGGAAGCTTCCAGCCCAGCGGTGGAGATCTGCTCGGAAAGGTCGGCGGCAGGAATGATGGTTTCGGCCAGGCTGACGTTGTAGTTGGGGATGAACACGACCTTGAGCAGCCCGCGTACGGTCGGGTCACCATTGATGGTGCGGCTGATGTCGTTGGCCAGCTTGATGATCAGCTTGGCCTGGCGATAACTGGCCGCCGCCTTGCCGGCGAAGATCTTCACCCGAGGTACCCAGTCGGTGGTCGGGTCGTTGCGGATGGCCTGATACAGCGCCACGGTATGCAGCAGGTTGAGCAACTGACGCTTGTATTCATGGATGCGTTTGACGTGCACATCGAAGATGGCCGTGGTGTCGAGGCTGATCCCCAGCACGTGCCTGACTCGCTCGGCCAGCAGCTCCTTGTTGCGCTGGCGGCAGAGCGCATATTCGTCGCGGAAATCCTGGCGCTCGGCGAAGGCTTCGAGCGCCTGGAGATGATCCTCGGGGCGATGCAGAACCTGCTCACCGAGAGCGTCGACCAGCAGATGCGTCAGCCCCGGATTGACCTGAAACAGCCAGCGGCGGAAGGTCACGCCATTGGTCTTGTTGTTCACCCGGTCGGGATAGAGCCGGTGCAGATCGCGAAATACCGTGTCGCGCATCAGTCGCGTATGCAGCGCGGAAACGCCGTTGATGCTGTGCGCGCCGAGAAAAGCCAGGTTGCCCATGCGCACGCGGCGGCCGTGGTCTTCCTCGATCAGCGACACCGCGCGCAGCAGGCGAAAGTCGTGGATGTCCTTGGCACGCAGCGCATCGATATGCTCGGCGTTGATCAGGTAGATGATTTGCAGGTGCCGCGGCAGCAGACGCTCCATCAGCGCTACTGGCCAGGACTCCAGCGCTTCCGGCAGCAGCGTGTGGTTGGTGTAGGAGGTGGTAGCGACCGTCAGTTGCCAGGCTTGCGCCCAGGGCAGGCGATGCTCGTCCACCAACAGGCGCATCAGCTCGACCACAGCGATGGCCGGGTGAGTGTCGTTGAGCTGGATCGCCACCTGCTGCGGCAGGCACTGCAGACCGTCATGCAGACGCAGATGACGCTCGAGCAGATCCTGTAGCGACGCGGAGACCAGAAAATACTCCTGGCGCAGACGCAGCTCCTGGCCGGCCTCGGTATCGTCGGCGGGATAGAGCACGCGCGAGATGCTTTCGGCACGCACCTCGCCGGCCACTGCGCCGAAGTGATCGCCGGCATTGAAGCGGTCCAGCTGCAGGTTTTCCTCGGCGCGTGCACGCCACAGCCGCAGCGTATTGACCGAGGCGCCGCGCCAGCCCACCACCGGTGTGTCATAGGCGATGGCACGTACCCTCTCCTGCGGATGCCAGTGCTGGCGCGTGCCGCCTGTGCCGTCGTCCAGGGTTTCCACACCACCGCCGAAGCCGATGCGATACGCCACCTCAGGCCGCTCGAACTCCCAGGGGTTGCCGAAATCCAGCCAGGTTTCGGTCTGTTCGGCCTGCCAGCCGTCGACGATTGCCTGGCGGAACAGGCCATGCTCATAGCGGATGCCGTAACCATGAGCGGCCAGGCGCAGGGTCGCCATGCTCTCCATGAAACAGGCGGCCAGACGCCCTAGCCCGCCATTGCCAAGGGCTGCATCGGGTTCGACCTCACGGATGCGTTCGAGCTCGACACCGAGTTCGGCCATGGCCTGGCGCGCCACATCGAGCAAGCCAAGGTTGCTCAGGTTATCCACCAGCAAACGGCCGATCAGAAATTCCAGGGACAGGTAATAGACACGTTTGGCGCCCTGACGCTCGACCTGGGCGGATGACTCTTCCCAGCGGTCGATCATATGGTCGCGCGTGGCCAGCGCCAGCGCCTCGAACCAGTCGTGATCGAAGGCGGTACTCGGGTCCTTGCCCACGGCGTAGCGCAGCTTGGCCAGGATGGCCGCCTTGAACTGGGCTACGGCACTCTCGGCCTCGCTGTGCGATTCGCTCATATCGATCCCCTCACGCGCGCGTCGATTGCAGCCGAAACGATGGGTTCGGCTTTTTCTTTGGGGCCTTCACAACGGCGATGAGTTCAGGGTTTTTCTGCCCTTTGCCCCCTCTGATCAAAAAGCCTGAACTTCGACTTGGCGGCTCCCCTCACAACTTGAGAACGCCATTGTCGAGGAGAAAATCATGCGAGCCATCATTCCCGGTCTTCTGGTCGGCGCGCTGGCAGCCGGCGACGCACTGGCGGAAGCCTGCTACGTCAGCGCCCGCACTTCCAGCGATGCCATTGCCGAGGTCGCGCAGGAGTTCTGTTACGAATTCACCGGCATGGACGAGGGTGCCATCGACTGGTCGTGCCATAACGAATCCGATGACATGCTCAACACCGATCAACGCAAGGTAGCCAGTTGCGCCGAGGCCAAGCTGGGCACATGCGAAGCCGCACTGACCCAGGAAACCCTGGCCAACTACCGCTCCGGCGACGACGATCAGGGCGAGCCGCGCCCGTCCGTGCCCAACGAGGCCAAGGTGGTCACTCACTATTACCAGGCGGGCGACGTCAAGCAGGTACGCATCGACTGTGAAAGTGCCGGCGGCACCTGGCGGGATCGATGATGGGCGCTTACCAAGGCCTGCTTCTGCTACCTGGCACCGCTCAGCACATGGCCCATGAGCTCATGGTCCAACGCCAGCTCGGCGAAAAACTCGCCGACCTGCTCGGTTGCCCCTTCCTCGGCCCTTGTAAGCCGGGCACGCAGATTCGCGGACGTCACTATTACCTGCCTGAGGACACCCTGGTCGGCGATGTCGGCTCGCTGGGCATCGACGGGCCGGACGATTTCTTTGGCGGCCAGGTCGAGCATGCCTTTCTGGCCACCAAGGCCATCAGTCACCCTGCCCTCGACGTACCGCGCCACTTGCCTGTGGGTTGGTCCGAGCGCTTCGCCCTGCAGGTCGAAAGCGTCACCTTGCGGGGCTTCAGCGTCTTTGATCTGGAGGACGCTACCGAAGCCGGTAAACGCCTGTTGCGCGACGGGCCGATTCGCCTGAAGCCGGTTGCTGGCACCGGCGGCCGAGGCCAGCAGGTGGTGCGCTCCCATCCTGAGCTGGAAAGCGCGCTGGCGGCGCTCGATGAACAATGTGTGCGGCAGCAGGGCCTGGTGCTGGAGGAAGACCTGCAGCAGCCCGATACCTACAGCGTCGGCCAGATTCGAGTGGCAGGCGTCACCCTCAGTTACCACGGTACCCAGCAACTGACTGACGATGGTCACGGCAATCAGGTCTACGGCGGCTCGCGCCTGACGCTGGTGCGCGGCGACTACCTGGCCTTGATGACCCTCGATCTGCCGCGCGCCGTGCGCCTGGCCGTGCAGCAGGCGCGCATCTTCGAACTGGCGGCGCTGGAGGTCTATCCCTCCATCCAGGCATCACGGCGCAATTACGACGTGGCACAAGGGCTGAACGCGCGAGGCCAGTCGCGCAGTGGCGTACTCGAGCAATCCTGGCGCGTCGGCGGAGCCAGCGCGGCGGAAATCTTCGCCCTGGAAGCGTTCATCAAGGACCCGCAGCTGCAAACGCTGCAGGCTTCGACCCATGAGTTCTATCAGGATGTACCGCCGCCGCCAGGCTCCATTTGCCTGTATCAAGGTCAGGACAGTGAGGACGGCCCGCTGGCCAAATACGTCAAGGTCGGGCCGCTATGAGTGCGAGCAGCCAGAGCCTGGACATTCTGGTGGGTGACCAGCATATCGCCGGCACCCTGCTGACCCCACCGAACAAGGTCCCCGGCGTGCTTTTCGTGCACGGTTGGGGCGGCAGCCAGCAACGCGACCTGGCCCGCGCCCGTGGTATCGCCGGGCTGGGCTGCGTGTGTCTGACCTTCGACCTGCGCGGGCACGAACGCAACGTCGAGGCGCAGGAGCGCGTATCGCGCGAAGACAACCTGGCCGACATCCTCGCCGCCTACGACCTGCTGGCCGCGCACGAGGCGGTCGACCCCGAATGCATCGCGGTGATCGGTACCAGCTATGGCGGCTACCTGGCCACCCTGCTCAGCGTGCGGCGCCCGGTGCGCTGGCTGGCCCTGCGCGTGCCGGCGCTGTACTGGGACGAACAATGGCAGTTGCCCAAGCGCCAACTGGACGTTGCACGGCTGGCCGAGTACCGCCGCACGCCGCTGCGCGCGCAGGACAATCTGGCGCTCGGCGCCTGCTCCGAGTTTCGCGGCGACGTGCTGCTGGTGGAGTCCGAGCATGACGACTTCGTCCCGCACACCACGCTGATGAGCTACCGCAATGCCTTCGACAAGGCCCATTCACTGAGCCATCGCACCATGGCCGGTGCCGACCACGGGCTCAGCGAGGACCGCCACCAGCAAGCCTATACGCGCATCCTGATCGATTGGGTCAGCGAGATGGTGGTTGGCGCACGGATAGGCGACTACCCGCACCACCTGGTGCGTTATTCCTGAATCGCTGCACCTCGATGCTGCGGTTCGCCCTGGGCATCTGCCCACCTAACCTGCAACAGGAGATCGACGATGAAAATCAGCAAGCTTATGACCCGCAACGTCCGCACCCTGGAGCCAGAGCGCAGCATTCGTGAGGCCGCCACGCTGATGGCCGATATCGACAGCGGTGCGCTGCTGATCAACGAAGGTGACCGCCTGATCGGCATGATCACCGACCGCGACATTGCCGTACGTGCCGTTGCTGCGGGCCTAGACGGCAACACGCCGGTACGTCAGGTGATGAGCAGCAACGTGCGCTATTGCTTCGACGACGAAGATGTCGAGCATGTGGCCGCCAACATGGCCGATATCCAACTGCGCCGCTTGCCGGTGCTCAACCGCGAAAAACGCCTGGTCGGCGTCGTATCGCTGGGCAATATCGCCTCCGGCCACAGCCGGATGGCCAACGACACCGTGCTGCGTGGCGTGACCTCCGCCCACTGACCCAACCCTCTGTGGGAGGGGCTTTCGCCGCGATTGGCTTAAACCCCCTCCCACTATGAGTCCGGCGCCTTATTGGCCGGAGCAGAATCATCACTCCCAAGGCACACCTCGCCCTTTGTGGGAGGCGCTTCAGCGGCGACGCTTATTGCGCCGGTCGCAGAATCAGCGCACCCAGAGGAGGCAACTGCAAATTCAGCGAATCGGACTGGCCGTGAGCGGTCATCTGCTCGCTGTGTAGCTCACCCTCGCTGCCGGCGCCTGAGCCGCTCCAGCAACGGTCATCGGTATTGAGCAGCACCTGCCAGCGGCCCGCGTGCGGCACGCCGACCCGGTAGCCGTCGAGCACCTGCGGGGTGAAATTGTGCACCACCAGCAACGGCGCACTGCCCTCGCCGCCCTTGCGCAGCCAGGCGAATACGCTGTTGCGCGCGTCATCGCCTACCAGCCACTGAAAACCGCTGTCCTGGTCGTCGAGGCGGTGCAACGCCGGCTCTTCGCGGTACAGACGATTCAGCTCGCGAACCAGCGCCTGGGCAGCGGCATGCTCGGGGTACTGCAGCAGGTACCAGTCCAGTTGCTGGTCGTGGTCCCATTCGCGCCACTGGCCGAACTCGCAGCCCATGAACAGCAGCTTCTTGCCCGGGTGACTCCACATCAAGGCGAGGAACAGGCGCAGGTTGGCGAATTGCTGCCAGCGATCACCGGGCATGCGCCCGAGCAGCGAGCGTTTGCCGTGCACCACTTCGTCATGGGAGATCGGCAGGATGAAACGCTCGGAGAAGGCGTAATGCAGGCCAAAGGTGATCTGGTGGTGATGGTGCAGGCGGTACATCGGGTCCTGCTGGATGTAGCTCAGGCTGTCGTTCATCCAGCCCATGTTCCACTTGTGGCTGAAGCCCAGGCCGCCCTGCTGCACCGGCCGACTGACGCCAGGCCAGGCGGTGGATTCCTCGGCGATCATCAACGCGCCGGGCACTTCGCTGCGCACCACCTCGTTGAGGTGCTGAATAAATTCGATGGCCTCCAGGTTCTCGCGCCCGCCGTGGCGGTTGGGGATCCACTGCCCCGCTTCGCGTGAATAATCGCGGTAGAGCATCGACGCCACGGCATCCACGCGCAGGCCGTCGACGTGGTATTCGCGCAGCCAGTACAGCGCGCTAGCCAGCATGAAGCCGTGTACTTCGGTGCGGCCGAGGTTGTAGATGCAGGTGTTCCAGTCCGGGTGAAATCCCTCGAACGGGTGCGCGTACTCGTACAGCGCGGTGCCGTCGAATTCGGCCAGACCGTGAGCGTCGTTGGGAAAATGCCCCGGCACCCAGTCGAGAATCACGCCGATGCCCGCGCGGTGGCAGCGATCGACGAAGGCGGCGAAGCGCTGCGGGCTGCCGAAGCGTGAGGTGGGCGCGAACA
This sequence comes from Pseudomonas sp. GW6, assembly GCA_048065775.1. Classification (GTDB taxonomy): domain Bacteria; phylum Pseudomonadota; class Gammaproteobacteria; order Pseudomonadales; family Pseudomonadaceae; genus Aquipseudomonas. The sequence goes on along the minus strand of JBLUOL010000107.1, from coordinate 2,212 downwards.
TCGACAGCGGCTGATAGCCCCAGGAACCGCCGAACGGGTGCTCCATGATCGGCATCAGCTCGATATGGGTGAAGCCCAGGTCTTGCACGTAGGGAATCAGCCGTTCGGCCAGCTCGTCCCAGTCAGGTGCGTGATCGTTATGCCACTGCCAGGAGCCGGCATGCAGCTCGTAGATCGCCAGCGGTGCCTGCGAAGCATGGCGCTGTTCGCGCTCGCTCATCCACTGCTGGTCCTGCCAGGCGAAGGCCTCGTCCTGTGGCACCCGTGAAGCGGTCGCCGGCGGCGTCTCGGTGGCTTGCGCCATGGGGTCGGCGCGCAGCGGCAACACGCCGTGCGGGCCGAGAATTTCGTACTTATAGCACTCGCCCGGCTGCAGCCGCGGGATGAACAGTTCCCACACCCCCGCCGGGTAGCGCAGACGCATGGGGTGGCGGCGGCCGTCCCAGCTGTTGAAGTCACCGACCACCGACACCCGCCGCGCATTGGGCGCCCAGACGGCGAAACGTACGCCAGGCACGCCTTCATGTTCTACCGGTGCCGAGCCCAGGCAGCGCCATAACTGGCGGTGGTTGCCTTCGGCGAACAGGTAGAGGTCGGTGTCACCCAGCAGCGGGCCGAAGGCATAGGGATCTTCCATCTCCTGCACGCTGCCCGGCCAGTGGATACGCAGGCGGTAGCGCTGCGCCTGGGGCAGCTGCAATTCGAACAGACCCTGCGGGTCGCTGCAGTGCATGCGCCCCATCGGCGAGCCGTCGCTGGCCAGCAGCTCCACCGCGTCGGCACCTGGCAGCCAGACCCGTACCAGGGTTTCGTCGCCTTGCGCATGAGGGCCGAGGAAGCTGAACGGATCACCGTCTTCGGCACGCTGCAGGCGTTGCACTCTGTTCTGATTCAAGGTCGCACTCCTGGCAATTGGTTAGCGAGATCCACCAGCCCCTGCAACGGGACATCGATCCAGTCGGGGCGGTGGCCGCTTTCGTAGACGATTTCATAGACAGCCTTTTCCAGGCAGAACAGGTCGAGGGCTGCGCCTTCGCCGTCGCGTTCATGCCATTCGTGGGGCAAGCCGTTGGCGGCCAGACGATAAGCATCGAGAAAGGCACTGCACGATTGCTCGCGGTAGCGCGATACCACGCCGCGTACCAGCTGCTGGGCATCCACGGCGCCTTCCACGCCACCGGCGTTGCGTTGTGCCACGGCGGCCGCGTAGTCGAAGGAGCGCAGCATCCCGGCGACGTCCTTGAACGGGCTGTGGCGCTGGCGGCGCTCTTCCAGCGAGCGGTTGGGCTCGCCCTCGAAGTCGATGATGTAGGCATCGCCCTGCACCACCAGGACCTGCCCCAGGTGCAGGTCGCCGTGCACCCGTATGCGCAGGCCACCTGCCGCCTGCGTTGCCAGGCGGGTGACGGCTTCCTGCAAGGATTTTTCCCTGGCCAGCAGCCAGTCGGCCTGTTTGGCGGTCGCCGGGCTCAGGGCATCACGCTGACGGGCCAGGGCCTGCAAGGCTTCCCGCAGCTGCGCGGTGATGGATTTGGCCCAGCGGGCGCTGTCGCGCTCGCCGCTGAGCTGATAACCGAAGTCCGGATTCTCTGCCGGCCGCGCCAGTACCGCGTGCATCTCGCCGACGCGTTTGCCGAGCACGCCGGCGAACTGATGCAGTTCGCCCAGTGCGTCGACATCGGGAGCGGCGGTGCCGCCGACCAGTTCATCGCGGATGGCACGGTCGAGGGTATTGAGCGTCCACTGCCAGGCATCGCCCTGATTGTCCAGATAACGCTGCATCACCATCAGGGTATGGGGCTGGCCGTCCTCGTCGACCCGCACCACCTCACCGAGAAACGGCGCGACATTGGCGTAGCCGTGATCGGTCAGGAAACGGCCCATTTCCACCTCCGGGTGGATACCGGGGAAGCCGCGGCGCAACAGCTTGAGCAACAGCTGCTCGCCAATCAGCACCGAGCTGTTGGACTGCTCGGCCGAAAGCAGCTTGAAGTCGTTCTCGTCGACACTGTCGAGTGCCAGTAGCGCCGCCTCGGCGCGGAACTGCAATTCGCCGGCAGCGCTGCGCAGCACCGCCTGTTCACGCAGTAGGCGCAGGACCTGCTGGCTGAATTGCGGCAGGCTGAAGGCGTCGGTCAGCAGCTCCACATGGCGCCCCCGGCGCAGCCGGGCCAGCGCCAGTTGCTGCGGCAGATCGTTGCCCTCGGCACGT
>JBLUOL010000106.1:0-17157 GCA_048065775.1 Pseudomonas sp. GW6 | reverse complement strand
AACGAAATCGAAGGCATCTCCCGCGTCACCTACGACGTGTCGAGCAAGCCGCCAGCGACCATCGAGTGGGAGTGATCTTACGCCTGGAAGGCCTTGCTAACTGACAGTCAGAGTCGACAAAAAGCCAGCGTAAATGCTGGCTTTTTGTTGTTTGGTGTATTGGTTTCTAGCAATGCTTGGAGCACTTGGGCAATAAGCTTTCAGGGACTGCTGAGTGGAATTATTTGCCTTGATGCCATGATGGCGTCTCAATACCATGAAGGCCCGACCTCGCCCCACTGGTATCGAAATATGGCAATCCCTTCCAGGCAAACACTCTCATTGATCGGGATGCTGCTTGAAGCGAATGAAGAGAGTGAGCGGCGCTAATGGCTTACTCGCCCGTCCCGCTTATTCGGCACTTTTCTCTGGTTCCTAGAACCGACGCTGATTCAGATGAGCGAGAGGTACTCTCAATCTGGAGTGGCCAGAAACGCACTGGTTGGCCGGAGCTTGAGCAAGAGTTTCGCTGCGTCATTCTTGCTGAAGCTGGTGCCGGCAAAAGCTTTGAGATGGAAGCCCGTGCAAGACACTCGGAGGAACAAGGGCGAGCAGCATTCTTCATACGGATAGAAGATATCGAAGATGATTTCGACGAAGCGTTTGAAATCGGTAGTGCAGAATCATTTCAAAAGTGGCTGAGTTCGGAAGAGGATGCTTGGTTTTTCCTCGATTCAGTTGATGAAGCTCGCCTTATTAGCGCGCGGGCCTTCGAAAAAGCGATCAAGCGCTTCGCGTCACGGATCAAATCAGCGCAACAACGCGCCCACATTTATATCTCTAGCCGCCCCTATGCATGGCGTGCGCGCTCAGATCGAAATCTCCTGGAGCAATGCTTACCGTTCAAAAAAACGGTATCAGAAGAAGCTGGAGGCGATAAGGGAGATATTGACGGGGATGCTGCTAGCGGGCCTGTAGAGCAGGAAAACGCTCTGAATGTCTATTTACTTGAGCCTTTAGATGAGACTGGTATTCGTGTTTTTGCCGACCATCGCAATACGCCAAAAATCGACAAACTGATCACCGAGCTGCAGCGTGCAAACTTAATGTCCCTAGCAGCACGGCCGTTTGACCTCGAAGGTATTTTGTCGAAGTGGGAGGCGGATCAGGTCCTCGGTGGACGTTTGGATCTGCTGCGGCACAGCATTGATCTACGTCTGAACGAGATTGACGCTGATCGAGCACAGCGTCAGCCCATTAACCGTGAGAAAGCAAAACGTGGCGCGCGCGTGCTCGCCGCCGCAGTCATCCTCACAGGGGAGCCGGGCATTCGTATTCCTGACTCTACTCATCCCGAAAGTGGTATCGACGCTGAAGCTGTTCTAGGCGATTGGGAACCCACAGAGGTACGTGCGCTTTTGGAGCGCGGACTATTCAATGATGCGCTCTACGGTATCGTACGTTTTCGCCATCGAGAGGTGCGAGAGCTGCTCGCCGCCGAATGGTTTCTTCATCAGCTGAGGGATGGCTGCTCTCGTCACGCAATAGAGTCTTTGTTCTTTCGTGAACAATATGGGCATTTGGTCATCAGGCCTCGACTGCGCCCCTTATTGTCTTGGCTGATCCTTTTTGACGACGAGATTCGGCGCAAGGCGCTAGAAATCGCTCCGGAAATCGCAGTTGAAGGAGGCGATGCTGCACATTTACCGCTCTCTGAGAGGCAGATGCTTCTCCACAGTATCGTCGCGCGTATTGCTAAGGACGAAGGCGGTCGGTCGGCTCGCGACAACAGCGCAATCGCTCGGATTGCTCAGGCGGATCTGACAGACGACACGTTATGCCTCATCACTAACCATCGAGAAAATGATGATGCGATCTTCTTTCTAGGCAGGCTTGTTTGGCAAGGCGAGATGGCCGGGTGTGTGCCTGTCCTGTCCGAGATCGCATGTAATTCAGATCGCGGCATCTATGCCCGTATTGCTGCTACGCGCGCCGTAATGACCTGCGGGGACCGATATCAAAAAGACCAATTATGGAAGCAGCTGACGACATCGTCGGAGTCATTGCCACGCATGCTGCTTGCCGAAGTTATAGGGGACGCGGACCCTGACATGATCTCTGTCGACTTTCTACTTGCCTCAATCGAAAAGTTGGAGGTGTATGAACGCTATGAAGCGACCGGGTTGAGGCAGGCCTTACACGATTTTTTAGAGCGTTTGCCGATCTATGGCGTCAAAGATGTGTTGGAGCCATTGGCGGTAATCGTTAGTGGCATGAACGAATACCTTAATCGAGAGCCTTATATTGAGCGGGGGGAATGTCATGTCTCTGAGCCGTTCGCATGGCTTCTTGGTCTTGCGACCCATGCCGTCGAGCGCTTGGTGTCCGCCCGATCCTTGGCGGCTCTTTCGCCGGATGCACTAGCGATAATGCTTAAGGTGCCGGTCGCTCAGTTATGGCATGGGGAAGATTTCGATGAATACAAAAGCAGGCTCCGGGAGCTCGTACCCGCGTGGCATGAGCTGAACGATGCATTGTTCTGGCGAAGCGTTGAAGATGCGCGTGAAAGGCTTGATGCAAAGAAATCTGCACGTTTGATTGATGACTGGTCTGTGCAATGGATTGGGCACTACTGGAGCTTTGGGATTGACCGGTTTGACGATATTCTAGATTTCGTTGCCAGTCGTCACTTCCAGGATGATAAGTTGGTTGCGCTGTCACTAGGTCTCCGACTCTTCCAGCATGCTGACAAGCCTGATGACTGGTTGAGTGGGCTTAGGCGGATAGTTGACGGTAATTCAGAACTGAAGGAACGCCTCGACACTTTCTTGAACCCTGTGCCGTCTCAAAGTGCTGCAGAGTGGGAGGAAAAGGAGGCGCAACGCAACGACAAGCGCAAGAAGAAGCAGGAAGAGCGTGACCGGAATCGTGCGGAGTGGGTCGAGCATTTGAAAGCTACACCGGATGTCGTTCGTCATCCGGGGGGACTGAAACCGGGAGAGCTCAGCAGCGACCAGTATTGGTTGCTAAATGAGATTGAGGGCAGTGGCTTTCGCAAAAGTCGTGGTGATGGTGCAAATTGGGAGTCGTTGATTCCCGAGTTTGGAGAGGATGTCGCAAGAGCCTATCGGGATGCAGCCATCGCGCATTGGCGAAACTTCACGCCAGGCCTTCGCTCGGAGGGGCATGACACCACTTCGATACCGTACTCGTTGATTTTTGCGATGGCTGGTCTCGAAATTGAGGCGAGTGAAGTCGCCAGCTTCCCCTCAAGTCTGACTGAAGTAGAAGTTCGTCATGCGCTTAGATACCTCGTGTGGGATATCAACGGTTTTCCACGCTGGCTTGAGCAACTACATCGGGTTTACCCAGATATGGTTATGGAGGCAGTTTTCACTGAGCTTCAATGGGAGTTGGAGCATACGAAACCCGATCAGCAGATGCATTACATTCTGCATGACTTGGTTTACTACGCGCCTTGGATGCACCCGTTCTTGGTTCCACCAATAGTTGCTTGGTTAGAGCAGAACGAAATACTGAATCGTGATGTGCTGCGTTACTGCCTCCGTATCTTAATAAGCGGTGATGTGCCCAGGGCAACACTGCTGAGATTGGCTAAGGCAAAAATTCTACTTCCGATGGAGCGGGAGAATCTGGCTGCGTGGTATGCGCTATGGATTGATCTCGACTCAGAGGAGGGTGTTCCGGCTGTTGAGGCTTGGTTATCCAGCTTGCCGTTTGAAGAGGCTTCAGAGGAGGCGCAGCTATTAGTTACTGGGCTCATGGGGACTCGACGATCCCGTGATACTGGGATTAATTACGGTGGCTTTAGCAATGTAAAAAGCCTCAAAGCTCTTTACGTTTTGATGCATCAATATATTCAAACGCAAGATGATATCGAGCGTGCAGGCAAAGGTGTTTACTCGCCGGGGCTGCGCGATGATGCGCAAGACGGCCGAGATGCACTATTTAGCCAACTATCAAATATTCCTGGGAAACAAACTTACATTGCTCTTACCGAGCTTGCGAGGGAGCACCCGAGCGAAAAATATCGACCATGGATGAGAACGCTCGCGTACAGGCGGGCCGAACAAGATGCTGACCTGGAACCTTGGTCGGCACAGCAAGTTCTTGAATGTGACCAGAGCCGGATTAGTACACCAGCGACGCATCGGCAGCTTTTTGAACTTACGATTAATCGTCTGCTTGATTTGAAGGCTTGGATCGAACGTGGCAATGACAGCCCATACAAGACATGGCAGCGGGCTGACGGCGAAACAGAGATGCGCAACCTCATTGCTGGTTGGCTGAATGGTCAATCTTTAGGTCGCTATAGTTGCGCTCAGGAAAATGAACTTGCTAACAGCCAGAGACCAGACATTTGGGTACAAAGCCTGCGGGTTGATTCGCCTGTACCAATTGAATTGAAGGTACTTGATAAAGGTTGGTCAGGCCCTGAGTTATGTGAGCGATTACGTAATCAGCTCGCCGGTGATTATCTCAGGGAAGATGCCGCTGATTGTGGAGTTTTCCTTTTGGTTTGGCAGGGGCAGTCCAAAAAGCGCAGTTGGAGCATTGGCGGTCAGCAGATCGCGCTATCGAATTTGTGCCAGTCTCTTGGTGAACATTGGGAAACGATCTCTGAAAGTTTTCCTGGTGTTCAAGCTATTGAGGTCATTTTGATTGATCTGACTGTCAGAGATGTAAAGTCTGCCGTGTGATGGGTAGGCATAAAACTGGGCGGTTGCAGGAACGCGGCAGGAGCAGAGCGCAATGCGTGAAGGTGCATCACTCTTTAGTGCTTTCATGACCGCACGCTGGGCGCACCTGCCCTACGAGCTGCTGGAGACCGTCAGCGGCCGCATCATCAACGAAATCGAAGGCATCTCCCGCGTCACCTACGACGTGTCGAGCAAGCCGCCAGCGACCATCGAGTGGGAGTGATCCCGCGGGGTTGAATGAAAAAACCGGCTTCGGCCGGTTTTTTCATATGTGCCTGGACAGTTATGGCGTATCGCACGAAGAGCCTTTTCGGCCGCTCTTTCCCCTGCGCAACCAATAGTGCAGCAACAGGCTGGCGAGCCCGGCAGCTGCGGTGGCGATCAGCCACGCGTTGAGGTCGTTATCGGCCGCATTGTATTTGATGCGCCAGAAAAAGATCGTGCCGACCGCGGTCAGTAGCGATGCGCTGACCCCGGCAGTGAACGCCCATCCGGCCAATCTGCCCCGCGGCAGCAGCTTTCCGGCCACCTTCACGCGGCGGTCTGCCCACAGCCACAGCCCTAGCCAGATCAGCACGCAGCAACCCAGGCCCAGCACGGCATAGAGCCAGCGCAAGCTCACGCCTGACCAGTCGCCCAGATGCAAAGGCATCATTGCTTGCTGCCACCAATGCAGGCCTTCGAGTTGGCGAGGGTCGTGCACGCCCAGAAGCCGGCCGCTGTGGCCTGCGTAGAGAACCTCTGCGCTGTAGCGCTGTACCAGGTGACCGGGCAGGTTGCCGCGCACGCTCACATGGCCTCTGTCGGGGAAGAAGTCGATAAAAACCGGTACCAGTCCAGGCAGTTGTTGGCGCGCGTCGTCCAGCATCTGCTCCAGCCCGGTTGGGGTTGTGTAGGCCGGCGCGGCCGCGGCCTTGACGCCTTTGATCTCGGCTGTGGTCACCAGGGTAGCCAGGCCCAGCCAGGCGCCGCTGAAGGCCGTGAGTAGAAGAAAGGGCAGGAGCCAGGTGCCGAGCAGTTTGTGGCCATCGGAGCGGACAAGCCGAGGGCTTTTGCCGGCTCTTAAGGTGAACAGCTGGCGCAAGACTTTGCGATGCAGCAACACGCCGGAGACCAGGCTCAGCAGCATCAACACGCCGAACAGGCCTACGATCCAGCGCCCGGCTTTGCCCATCAACAGACGGGTGTGCAGGTTGACCAGAAAGTCCGCTGCCTGGCTGCGTGGCCCTTGCAGTGCCTGGCCGCAGAGGTCTGCCTGAGCACGCTCGCCATTGGCCAGGCGCAGTTCCCAATACCCGCCGGTGAGCTCTGGCAAGCTCAAACGGCGCAGCAGGCCCCCGGTATCGGGGGCCTCCTGCAAGCGAGTACGCAAGGTAGCGAGCACCGCGTCAGCCGCAAGCGTGCAGTTCGCCGGGGCGCTGAGCCCGCCGCTAACCCATTGGCTGATCTCCAGGCGGAACACGGCCAGGCTGCCACTCAGGCACAGCAAGAGGATGAGCAGCCCCGAGCCCGCGCCACACCAGACGTGTAGGCGGTGGATCAACGTCTTCATCTGGTTCGGTGCTCACTGGCGGTTGTCACGTGGCTTACGCCGCGCCGGCAATGGCGCGTTCTGCGCGGCCTAGCAGCTCCTTGGCCTGTTCCAGTTGACGCGCTTCGATGCGCTCCGAGGCCAGCTTGCGTAGCACGGTGGCGCGCAAGTAGGGCGACTTCACCAGATCGGCTTCCTGTTCGCTGCGCTCCAGCAGTTTGTAGGCGGCCTCCTGGTTGCCGGTGCGAGCCATGTTCTTGGCGTTGCGGATAAAGCCTTCGATACGGTGGTAGGGGTCAGCAATTTTCTCGGCCAACGCAATGCCGGGCTCGAAGCGGTGGCTCTGACCGTAGTTGCGCGAAATTTCGCTGAGCACTGCGGCGCGCTCCTCGCTTTCCGGCAGGGCCAGGGCCACTTCTCGGCCTTTGTCGAGGGCCCCGACCGCGCGATCACGCAGGTTCTTCTCGGCCATTTCGCCGCCCAGCATGGCCAGCACCTTGGCCTGATGCAGCGGTTCTTCGATCTGTGGCACCAGACGATCGACGGCCTCGAAAACGGCCAGTGCCTGCTCGGTGTGCCCGATGTCCACCAGGTGCGCACCGGCCTCGTTGAGCATCACGCCGCGCTCGTACAGGTCAGGCAGCATCTGCGCCATACCGTAGGACTCGTAAACCAGGTTTTCTCCCTTGGCCTGGGCGACATAGCGATAGGCTGCGCCTGTGCCCGAGAGCAGCTCGGCGCGCAGCAGCGGTTCTGCCACTGTGCGGGTGCGTGCTTCTGCGCGCTCCAGCAGCTCGGCAGCGCGTTCGGGTTGCTTGGATTTGGCAAACTTGCCGATGAGTTTCCACGCGGTTTTCACCCAGACGTCGGTGTCCTGCACCTTGTCCAGCGCCTGGAGGGCGTCGTCGTAATGGCCGCTGGAGGCCAGTTCATTGGCCAGGTGGGCCTTCAACACATCGCGTATATAGTCGTCTTGTACGCGCTTGGCTGCCGAATCAGAGCGGGCGAACAAGTCGCTCGATTTAGGCGCGTCGCCCAGTTCTTTCCACAGATTACCCAGTTGGGCGTACACCTGAGCGTGCTCGAAATCGCTGGTAACGGCGGCTGGGTGAGTATTCAGCCAGGCTTGCAGGCGCAGGTCTTCGTGGGCGTGCGCGGCCATCGGCGGCAGGGCAAACGACAGGCTGAGCGCCAGTGCTGAAACGGCAGTAAGTGTTCTCATGGGGTGGTCCTTTTTCAGGTTGGGGATACCAGTGACAGGTTTCAGAAGCGGCCTTCGACAAGCAGTTGGAAGGCCCGCGAGGAGCTTTCGTCTTCCTGCTCGAACAGGGCGACCGTGCCGTTGGGGCGCACGGTGGTGCGGGAACGGTTTTTCTCGGCTTCAAGCGCGTTGAGTGCGCTGAGCTTGAGCGTGAGGTCTTTGCTGATGGGCAGTGATGCGCTCAGGTCCAGGTAGCGCGAGGGGGTTTGCTCCTGGGTGCGCAAGTTGCTGCCGACCATGTCGACTTTCTGCAACCGTCCGATTTCGTTGTAGTGCGCGCCGAACTTGAGCTTCCAGGGCCGGTATTCGTAATCCGCCCCGGCATTGAAGATGTATTGCGGTTGGTCGTTGATCGGGCGTTTGCCGCCAGTTGCCGGGTCGTTCACTTCGGAATCCATCCAGCTGTAATTGCCCTTTACGGTCACGCCGTGGGCAGGTGTCAGCTCAAATCGGTAGGAACCGTCCAGCTCCACGCCCCAGGTACTGGCCTTGGCCGTGTTGATGGGCATCTGCTGATAGCGCCCGCTGTCAGCATCCAGCACGATGGTTTTTTCGATCAGATCGGTGATGTCGCGGTAGAACAGGTTGGCGCTGACCACGCCGCGGCGCTCGGCGAAAAGACGCTCCAGGCTGGTCTCCGCGCCCCAGGCTGTCTCGGGCTTGAGGTCGGGGTTGCCCACCACGTCGGGTTCGTTTGCGGTGCCCGCTTTGCTTTCGGTCAGCCCGGCGAGATCCTCGAACTTGGGGCGGCGGATGCTGCGGGTAACACTGGCCCGCCAGTTGAGTTCGGGGGTGATGCTGGTCAGCCAGTGCAGCGATGGGCTCGGTTGCAGGTGATGTTGGCTGCCAGTTTCCGCTTGGCTATTGTCGGTTCGGGTGCTTACGCTCTCCAGGCGCAGGCCTGGGGTCAGCACGTGCATCCCGCCAAGCAGGATTTCGTCCTGGGCATAGAGGGCGAACTTGCTTTCTTCCACCGAGGAGCTGGTGCGGGCCTCATCGCTGCGGTTGATCTGCTTCCACCCCAGCTTGTGCATGTCCCACTCGGTTTTGCCGGCCTCCGCGCCGATGTCCAGAGCATGGATACCGCCCAGGTGCTTCTGCATGGAGCTTCTGAGGGTGAATCCCTTCTCGCGGATCGAGTCATCATTACCGCTGGCGAACGTCGGCAGGTTGTCAAACGATCCGCCTGCCGCGCCCTTGCGCTCGGTTTTATCGGTCTGGGTATCGGTGCCCTGCAGATTGAATCCCAGGTTGTAGCGGCTAGTGGGATCCACGGTGCGTTGCCAAAGGCCGTTCAGCCCGAGGTACTGACGAGTCTTGGCCTGGTCCATGCGCTCGGCATCGCTCAAGGTGGCTTTCTTCAGCCGGTCACGCTCCTTGTCTTCACGCGAATAGAGGTAGCGTGGATCGAGGCTGAACTCATCCTGTTCGTTGAGTTGCCATTGCAGGCGTGCAGACAGGCCGAGTTCGTCATGCTCGCGATACTCATAGTCGAGTTCGCGGTTGGTCAGGGTTGCACCACCGTTGTTGTAGTCCTGGCGATCCTTGGTTCTGACCCCGTTGCGGCGCTGGACTACGCCATCGACCTGGTAGCGGAAATTGTCCAGGCTGTCTCCTAGTGTCAGACCTGCGCTGCCAAAGGTGCCCGCGCCAGGTGCATCGGGCAGTGTGCCGGTCGCCGCATGCCAGCGGGAGGTGCGCTCTTTGGGGGGCTTGCGCATGATGATGTTGACTGTGCCGGCAATGCCCTGGTTGTCCATATTGGCGGTTGTCGTGCGGATGATCTCGATGCGCTCAACCAACTGAGCAGGAATCTGGTCGATTGAAAAGTCGCGACCAGGCGTAGGCTGGCCATCAATCAGGATCTGTGTGTATTCCTTGTTGAGGCCGCGCAGGCGGGCGTCGTTGTTTTCGCCTGGTGGGCCGCCAAAGCTGATGCTGGGCATGCGCCGGATCACTTCTCCCATGCTGGCGTCGCCGAAGGTTTCGATCTCGTCGCGACCGACGATGATCTTGGCGGCAGACAGACTCATCCTTTGTTCGACGACGTCGTCGTCCAGGCTGCCATGCACGATCGCGGCTGGGAGCAGGGTGGTTGCTGGTGCGACCGGCTCGTCCGGGGGCTCGGCCACAGGCGCTACGCGCAGTACATAGCCGCCGTTGTCCAGTTGTGCCGCCTGCAGCCCAGTACCTGCCAACAGCGTGCTCAAGGCGGCCTGTGTGGTGAACTGACCCTGTAGCCCGGAGGTGGTCTTGCCGTCGGTTTGCTCAGCGGTAAATGTCAGCAACAGGTTGGCTGCGCTGGCCAGGCTGCGCAGGGCCGGAGCCAGTGGTCCGGCGGGGATGGTGTAGTCCTGCAGTGTGCTGGCAGGTTGTTGCGCTGACGGCTGTGCGGCTGGCGTTTGTGCCAGTACGGCGTCGGGCACGGCCATGGCCAATGCGATGCTGCATGCGGCTATTGAGGCCGCATAGGGAATGGGGCGCTGGGTCAACGGCGGTTGAGGTGCCTGCTGGACGTTAATGCTGGTGGCTGGGGTGGTTTGACGAATGCCGCCATGCTCCTTTCGGCGGGTGCGCGGGTTGATTAGGGCGGGCATGGATTCCTCTCAAGGGGATGTTGAAAAATGACGTGCTTGTTGAAAGGTGCCGCGAGAAAGGAAATCGGGCAGTCAATAACGGGAATTATTTTCAACAACTGCTGGCTGGGTGCCTGCGCCCCTGGCGCGACGAGGGCTAAGAGAGTGCGGCGAAGTCTGTGGGCGGGCGAGTTAGCGTGCGGCTGCGACTGTTACCCAGTAGCGGGTGCGTTGACTGACTTGCACCGGTAGCACGGTGGGCAGCGTGGCCAGAATGCGGTCGGTGTCATGCAGCGGGAACACGCCGGAGACGCGCAGGTTGGCTACGCTCGGATCGCAGCGCAGAAGGCCGGGGCGGTATCGCCCCAGGTCGGCGAGAAAATCCTCCAGGCGCACGTTGTCGGCCACGATCTGCCCGCGTGACCAGGCTGACGATTGCTCGTCCAGTGGCTGATCGGCGTCTAGAACCCGGTGGGAAAAAGAGGCTTGTTTACCGGCGTGGACGATGCGCGCCTGGGTGCTGTTGTCGCGAGGGGTAATCTGCACCGCACTTTCCAGCACGGCTACATGGGTCTGCCCGTCAAGCTGGCGAAGGGTGAATCGGGTGCCGAGGGCGCGAACATCGCCTTCGGCTGACTCGACGATAAAGGGGCGCGTTTCAGCGTGGCCACTGTCATGGGCATGACCGGTGACGATCAGCACCTCGCCGGCCACCAGGCGTATCAGACGGCGCTCGCCATCGAAACGCAGATTGATGGCGCTGTCAGTGTTGAGCGTGATCTGGGTGCCGTCGTCCAGCACCAGGCTGCGCTGTTCGCCGATGCCGGTGCGGTGTTCGGCCAGCGCCTGTTGCCAGGCCTGTGTGCGCGAAACCAGCAAGCCGGTGGTGCAGGCCACGCCGCCCCACATCAGCATCTGCAGCGCCTTGCGCCGGCCTGGCGAGGCGGGCGTTTGCGCGCCGCGAGGCGCTGCGACATAGGGCGACAGTGTCCGGTAGGCCGCTTTCGGCTCCATCTGCTTTAACCGACCGGTGATGGCTTCGATGTGCTGCCAGGCACGCTCGTGGTCGGGGTGTGCGGCGCGCCATTGCTGCCAGCTTTGCCGCTCTTCGTGGCTCGCTTCTCCGGACATCAGCAGGGTCAGCCACTGCGCCGCCTGGTCTGCGGTCGCTTCGCTGATGGGCTGGCCGCCGGCCATGGGGCGCGCGTGGTGGGTATCGGTCATGTCGCCTGAGTGGTCCGCGTCGATTGAGAGCGTTATACCGCCAGGGCGAACAGGCACTGCCGGTTCGCGCGGGTCAGGTACTGTTTGACCGAACTGGTCGACACGCCCAGGCGTGCGGCGATTTCGGCATAGCTCAGCTCTTCCAGGTGGGCCAGCAGAAACGCTTCCTTCACCTGTGGAGGCAGGCCGTCCAGGGCGCGGTCAATCTGCTGCAGGGCTTCGACTGCCAGTAACTGTGCCTCGGGCGAGGGGGCCAGCTCTTCTGGCAGCGTGGCGAGCATTTCCAAATAGCTGGTTTCGAGTAGCTGACGCCGATGGCGGTGGGCGATCAAGCGGCGGGCGATGGTTGCCAGAAATGGACGCGGTTGTCGGATGTCGCTGGCGCTGCTTGCTGTAATGACGCTGATAAAGGTGTCCTGGGCCAGATCTGCAGCCACGAACGAATCGCCTAGCTGGCGACGTAACCAGCCCAGCAGCCAGCCATGATGGTCGCTGTAGAGGGCTGCGATCTGCTGCTGAGGTGAAAATTCGGTGGCGGTCACGCTAACTGTCCTGTGTACCCATGAGATTTTTGTTGAGTGCACGTAATAATGATTCGCAATCATATATATTTCACTGCGGCTGGCCAAGACATGTTTTCTTCTGGGGCGATTAAGTGGTTTGGCCTTGAGAACTTTGGGTTGTTGTCTGATTGGCTGCGTTAGCGGGCTTTCAGTGCATCGCGTGGGGGGCTTATGTTTCGCCTGGGCGACGCTACGGCATCCTGTCTATATCCCTAGGTCGTCAGCGTTGTTGTTTAAATGAGAAAATATCTCATTTGCTGGGGCGGAGCTGACTATGCCGGCCCATCTTCCCGGATTGCATTCGGGCCACGGATACGGCAATGAAGCTACCCAATTCCTTGCCTATGGCACCATTTCCCCTGCGTGCTCGAGTCGGCTGGCGCCAAGAGCGGCAAGGCCCACGTGATCAAGAGCCACCAAAACCTTGGCGGCCTGCCGGAGGAAATGAACTTCAAGCTGATCGAACCGCTGCGTGAACTGTTCAAGGACGAAGTGCGCAAGATCGGCCTGGAGCTGGGCCTGCCCTACGACATGGTCTACCGCCACCCATTTCCAGGCTTGGGTGTGTCCTGGAATACGCCGACCTGCTGCGCCGCGCCGAGCACATCTAAGAGCTGCGCAAGGCCGCTTGGCACCACAGGACCAGCCAAGCGTTGGGTGTTTCAGTCGGTGAAGTCGGAAGCGTGGTCGGTGGTTCGTCGCTACTAGTTTTAACCGCGCTCTATCTGGCAAGCGGTCCGGCACCGCTCTGCGCTCCGAACAAGCAATTGAGGTGGATCGCGCCTGGTAAATAACGGGTTCGGTATCAAGGGGGATCGGTAAATCTATATGTAAGTCATTATCGTTTTGATGTGTGTTTTCTGCTATGTTGCCGCCGCCAACCAGGTACCGCCACATAGAAAGATGACAAGGCAGGCCGCTGACACGCTTCTTAACCGATAAGGACCATGAGCATGACCGATAGTAAGAACGGGGTTCTCAATACACGAGCGCCCTGGCGGCGCGTTACCAGCGTTGCTCTGTTTTGCACGCCGCTGGTTGCTGCGCCTCTATACGTTCACGCGCAAGAGGCAAGCTCTGCCGCAGAGGAAGAACCCTTCCGCCTGGCGCCGATTATCGTCAACGCCAAGGCCTCGGCAGGTGATGACGCCAGTTCGGTGGTTGCCCAGGAGCTCTGGGTCGGCGGCAAGGTCGCCACCAGCATCCTCAATACCCCGGCCTCTGTTTCCGTGGTGACCCAGAAGGAAATCGAGCAGCGCAGCGTCAACACCACAGAGGAACTCCTGCAATACACGCCAGGCGTGATCACCGACTACTACGGCAGCGATGACCGCAACGACTACTTCAAGATTCGTGGCTTCCAGGCGACCACCTACCGCGACGGTTTGACACTGAGCTCCATGCGCGGTGTTCGCGAAGACCCGTTCGCCTTCGAGCGCGTTGAAATTCTGCGTGGCGCCAACTCCACGTTGTTTGGCGCAGCCGACCCAGGTGGTTCGGTTAACTTTGTGACCAAGAAACCGCGCTTCGAGAAGTTCGGTCAGATCTACGGCACTTACGGTTCCTTCAACCACAAGGAAACCGGCATCGACGTCGGTGATGTGCTGAATGCGGATAAGACCTTGGCTTATCGTTTCACCGGCAAGTTCCAGGACAGTGATCGTGAGTACGATCACTCTCAGGACGACAATCAGCTCCTCATGGGCGGCCTGACCTGGGCGCCGACGGCCTATACCTCGGCAACGCTCGTGGTGGATCACCTCAAGACCAAGAGCACCCCCAACAGTGGTGGCTACCCGACAGACAGGGAATATGACCGCGATGAATTCTTCGGTGAGCCTGGCTACAACTTCCACGATGTGGAACGCACCAATATCAGTGGTAGTTTCACTCACGATTTCGACAACGGTTTCATCCTGCGCAGCAACCTGCGGTACAGCGAGCTGACGGATGATTTTGCTTACCTGTACCTGAGCGGCACAGGAACGGGAACCCTGCGAGATCGTGACGCTTTTGGTACCGATACTGAGGCCGAGCAGGTCAACGGTAATCTGATGCTGCAGTACGATGCCCGCTTCGGAAATATCGATAGCAGCACCATGGTGGGGGTCGAGTACGGCGACTCCACAACTGACGCCAGCTCTATCTACGCCCGAGGAATCGCGGGAGAAGTGGCGCCCATTGATATTGCCAACCCGGTCTACAGTGGTGCTCCAGGCGGGCTGCTGCCCTATCGCCACGTGAAACAGGAGTACACGACCAAGGCTGTATTCCTGCAACAGAACCTGTCCTTCTACGACCGCGTTATCGTCACTGCAGGCGTGCGTAACGATTCGATGGACCTGGCTGAAACCAACAAGCTCAACACCGTCAAAACCTCGGACAGTTTTTCTGAAACGTCTTACCGTGGCGCGTTGACCTTCATCGTCACTGACGAGGTTTCGACCTATGTAAGCATGGTGGAGTCCGTTTCTCCGCCCGAGATTGGCGTCACTCCGAAGCGTGGCAAGCAGTATGAAGTAGGCGCGAAATATTCACCTGCTGGTATGAACGCGCTCTTTTCCGCAGCCATCTATGACTTGACTCAGGAAAATGTCTCCATTGCTGTTGTTGTACCTGGCGGTGGTATTCAGCAGCAGACGGTTGGTGAGACAAGGGTGCGAGGCCTCGATCTGGAAGCCAAGGCTGAGTTGACCGAGAACCTGAGCCTGGTTGGCGGATACTCCTACATGAAGTCAGATGTACTTCGCGGTTCGCTGTGGGATGGCACGTCTCTCAAAGGCAATGAATTTGAAGTCACTCCACGGCATAGCGCTTCACTCTGGAGCTACTACGCTGTGCCGGGCACGAAGGTGAGCGTAGGTCTGGGTGCCCGTTACATTGGTGAATACTATTTTGGCGCCGCCAACACCGATAAAAGCGATGCCGCTACAGTGTTCGACGCCGCCTTCACCTACAACATCGTCAAGGGCACAGATCTGGCTCTCAACGTCAGCAATCTGCTGGATGAGCAGCATGTGGTCGGCTCCGGTACGGCTGATTACTACAACCCGGGCCGTGAAGTTACCGCCAAGCTGAGCTACAGCTGGTAAGTCGGCTCAGGCCCCTGGACGGGGCCAGTAGCCATTGGTTGGCGTTGGCTTCAGGGCTCAATAAAGAAACCGGCTTCGGCCGGTTTTTTCATGTCTGCAGCAGTGCCAGTAAAACGATTGTTGCAAGCGCGATAAGTGCGGCAACGAACATCTCGCGCTTGGCGCGTACCTGGCTGGTCAGGATCGCCTCGGTTCGCCCGGGGTCACAGGCGACCGTAATCCAGCGGCCTTGCAGCAACTGGTACCAGTCTTCGCTGGTCATCCAGCAGGCCGCGCGATGCACCGGTTGATCGAGTGCTGCAAAAAGCTCCTGGCATGTCAGCGGGCCCAGGTTGAGCCTGAAATGCTGGCCGTGCCGTTCGCAGTCGAGCTCCAGGCGGATCATGGGGCGGGCATCTTCTGCATCGTCTTCCTTCAGGTCCGGGGTCCAGATTTCATAGGCGGTAATCTGGGCGGTGCCAGGTCGGAGAAATGCCTGCCTCATGCTTTTCAGTATGAGGCGCCCGAGCAGGTAGTAGGCTCCCAGCGCAATGGCGATCAAGCCGAGCCATAACAGCCCTCCGACCACCAGCAGGAGCGTGAAGAAAATGATTTCCATGACTATTGCCAGAACACAAGAAAGGGCGCTGTCAGCCAGCTGCCGTAGGCCATAGCACCAACCAGTAGAAGCCCGTAAAAGAGTTGGCTTGGGTGGTGTTCCGCTCGCGCATGAGCAGGCCGGTCGTGGGGGACGTAAAGGTTGAAGGTACCCGCATCCTTGTCGAGCATGACCTGCGCTTCGTCTCGGACCAGGTACTCGATTTCATACGTCTGGCCAGCGTACTCATAGCGCAGCCTGTAGATGGTTCGTATGCCGATCCAGCTGATGCGGTTGCCGCGAATGCGTGTATCGATCTGACGTTGATCGATGATCCGGGCCTCGACCAGGCTATGAGGACGGCCTAGGTTGCGTGCGCCCTCGTATAGCCATTGGCCGATGCCTGCCATCAGTACCACCCAGAAGAGCAGAAGCAATGGGGTAAGCAGTGTAATTGCGAGGCTCATTGCCAATTCGAACCAATCCATGTCGTACCGATATCCCCCTTAGTGGGCGCCCATTCTACCGAGGCGTTGGCAGGAGGTGAGGGTGGTCGCGGTCGCCTGTGACATTCTGCGCATTCACCTGCGGCAATAAGCCCCTTGGCCAGGCTCGTCTCCCTCTGCATGAAAATGAGAAGATAGTGCGATTGGGTATGCCCCTTGGAAGCGTCGAGGATGAAGATGTCGTTTACCCGTAGACAGGTGCTCGCCGGTCTGGCTGGCCTGGGTGTTGCCGGTCTGGGCGCTGGTGGTGTGCGTTATTGGCTCGGGCGCCCGGAGAATGTGGCGACCCATGACTACGAGCTGATCGCCGCGCCGCTGGATCTTGAGCTGGTGCCGGGACATGTGACGCCGGCCTGGGGCTATGGCGGCCAGGCGCCCGGGTTCGAGTTGCGCTGCCGCCAGGGCGAGCGCCTGCGGGTGCGCTTCATCAACAAGCTGGAGCAGCAGAGCACCATCCACTGGCATGGCATTCGTCTGCCGCTGGAGATGGACGGCGTGCCCTACGTCTCCCAGGCGCCGGTGCTGCCGGGTGAATACTTCGACTACGACTTCATCTGCCATGACGCCGGCAGCTTCTGGTATCACCCGCACACCACCAGCGCCGAGCAACTGGGGCGCGGCCTGGTCGGGCCGCTGATCATCGAGGAGCGTGAGCCGACGGGCTTCCTCCATGAGCGCACGCTAAGCCTGAAGACCTGGCATATCGACGAGCAGGGCGCCTTCACCGACTTTCTAGTGCCGCGTCAGGCAGCGCGCGAGGGAACTCGCGGGCGGCTGACGACCATCAATGGTGAGCCGAATCCAACGCTCGAACTGCCGGAAGGGCAGGTGGTGCGCCTGCGCCTGATCAATGTCGACAATACCATCACCTACCGTCTCAACCTGCCGGGCGGGGAGGCGCGCATCTATGCCCTGGACGGCAATCCGGTGCAGCCGCGGCCGCTGGGTAAGGAATACTGGCTGGGGCCTGGCATGCGCATCGACCTGGCGCTGAAGGTGCCGGCAGCCGGCGAGGAATTGTCGCTACGCAACGGGCCGCTGCGCCTGGCCACCCTGAAAGGTGTCGCCAGTAGCGAAGTCGCAGGCGACTGGCCACCGCCTCTGCCGGCCAACCCCGTCGCCGAACC
>JBLUOL010000105.1:0-17358 GCA_048065775.1 Pseudomonas sp. GW6 | reverse complement strand
GCAGCGCTGGTCGGCGCAGTGGCAGGCGCGGCAGCCGGACGTGGCGCAGGCGCAGCAACCGGAAGCTGCGGGGCAGCAGCTACGGACGGTTGCGGCGAGTAAAGTGGCGGATCGAGCAGCAGGGTGTATTCACGCAGCAAGCGCCCGTTCGGCCAGAGCACTTCAACCAGGAAGTTGAGGTAAGGCTCACGCACGGTCTTGCTCGAGGTGATGCGGATAACGCTCTTGCCGTTAGGCTTCAATACCGGAGTGAACTTGAGATCGGTCAGAAAGTACTGACGGTCGACGCCGGCTTTGATGAACTCCTCAGGGGACGCGAGGCTGGGAATCACCTCATTGGAAGCAAGATCGCGCACCTCCAGCAATTCGATTTCCGCTACCAACGGCTGATTCAGCGACGATTGCAGGGTAACTTCACCCAGCCCCAGCGCATGTGCCATACCGGAAGACAGCGCGGAAGCGGCTGCGATTGCCAGCACCAGTTTGCGAACCCGAACCATAGCGTTATCCCTTGTTTTATCTTTTTCTCGGCATGCGAGAGGGTCTTGAGAATTGCTGCCTGCCTCCGCTCCACGAGCGGCTCCCCATTCAGCAATCAACTCAGCCAGTATTGCCAAGCTAGAAAGATTCTTCAAATTTCTAGGTAAGTATCTTTTACAGATAGTGTTTTATCAATAACTCAGCTATCTGCACAGCATTCAGGGTGGCGCCTTTTCTTACATTATCAGACGCAATCCACAAATTGAGTTGCCTTGGATCACTCACGCCGCGCCGGACACGCCCCACATAGACCTGATCCTGCCCCACCGCATCGCCCACTGCAGTCGGGTAATCGCCGGCCTCTACCAACTCGATGCCCGGCGCGACCTCGAGCAACTGCAGCACTGCACTGATATCGATATCCGAATCAGCATACACGCCCAGTGCGAGACTATCGCCAAAGAACACCGGCACTAAGGCGCAGGTGGCTGCTACCGGAAGCTCGGGCAGACTCAATAACTGTTGAATCTCGGCCGCCAGACGCTTCTCCAATCGAGCATGCCCGTGGTCATCCACCTCGCCGACCTGCGCCAGCAGATTGAACGCGATCTGTCGATCCACCGTATTCGGTTCCAGCGGGCGCCCGTTGAGCAGCTCGGCGGTCTGCCGCGCCAACTCCTGCACACCGCTACGCCCCAGAGTGGAGATCGACAGCATGGCAGTCACCTGCAGCTGTTGGGGTCGCAGTACAGGCCTCAGCGTCGCCAGCACCAGCGCACAAGCAACCGCCGAAGGCGTCGGCGCACTGACGCACCACGGCTTGGTCAATGCCGGCAAACCCGCGGCGCCAAGCTCGGGCAATACGCATGGCGCTTGTTCCAGCGAAAAAGCAGCGCTCAGATCGATAACGGAGCAACCGGCTGCGACCACGCGCTCGTGATGGCTGCGCGTCACTTCAGAGCCCGCGACAAAGAACGCCAGTTGCACCTGAGTGAAATCGAAGGCATCGAGCGACCTGACCCGCACCTGCCGACCACGGAAAGAGAGACTCTGTCCAGCCGACTCGCTGCTGGCCAGCAGATGCAGATCCTTCACCGGAAACTCACGCTCTTCGAGCAATTCGACCAGCGCTTCGCCGACGTTGCTGGTGGCGCCGATCACGGCGATATTGATGGACTGACTCATGAGCTGACCTACGACACAGAGGGAGCGGCACTGTAACTGCGGCCCATCGCCCAGGCAATCGGCTCCTCCAGAAAACACAAAGCCCCTCTGCCGAGACAGAAGGGCTTTGTTTGATACTGGATGCCGGCTTCGCGCTTAGCGCTCCAGCAGAATCCGCAGCATGCGACGCAGCGGTTCGGCAGCGCCCCACAGCAGTTGGTCACCGACGGTGAACGCCCCCAGGTACTGCGAGCCCATGTTGAGCTTGCGCAGACGGCCGACCGGAACGCTCAGGGTGCCGGTCACGGCAGTCGGGCCGAGATCGCGGATGGAATCTTCGCGGTGGTTCGGCACCAGTTTGACCCAGGGGTTGTGCTGGCTGATCAGGCCTTCGATGTCGGCCATCGGCACATCCTTGTTCAGCTTGATGGTCAGCGCCTGGCTGTGGCAACGCATGGCACCGATGCGCACGCAAATGCCATCGACCGGGATCGGGTTCTTGAAACGACCGAGAATCTTGTTGGTTTCGGCCTGGGCCTTCCACTCTTCACGGCTCTGCCCGTTCGGCAGCTCCTTGTCGATGTAGGGGATCAGGCTGCCAGCCAGCGGCACACCGAAGTTGTCGACCGGGAAGCCTTCGCCACGCATGGCTTCGGCGACCTTGCGGTCGATGTCGAGGATGGCGCTGGCCGGGTCGGCCAGATCATCGGCGACAGCGCCATTGATCGCGCCCATCTGCTTGATCAGCTCACGCATGTTCTGCGCGCCAGCACCGGAAGCTGCCTGGTAGGTCATGGCACTCATCCACTCCACCAGACCGGCTTCATACAGACCGCCGAGCGCCATCAGCATCAGGCTGACGGTGCAGTTGCCGCCGATGTAGTTCTTGGTGCCGGCGTCCAGCGCCTGGTCGATCACCTTGCGGTTGACCGGGTCGAGCACGATCACCGAGTCGTCATCCATGCGCAGGCTGGAGGCCGCGTCGATCCAGTAGCCCTGCCAGCCTGCTTCACGCAGCTTGGGGAATACTTCATTGGTGTAGTCGCCGCCCTGGCAGGTCAGGATCACGTCCAGGCCCTTGAGGTCGTCAATGCTGTAGGCATCTTTCAGCGCAGCGATGTCCTTGCCAATGGCAGGGCCTTGGCCACCGACATTGGAAGTGGTGAAGAACACCGGCTCGATCAGGTCGAAGTCCCGCTCTTCCAGCATGCGCTGCATGAGCACGGAACCGACCATGCCACGCCAACCGATCAGACCTACACGTTTCATAACGACTACACCTATATAAACAGCCCGCCGGAACCACCCCGGCGGGGCTGGGAAGATTACAGACTACGCAGCGCTTCGACTACTGCATCACCCATGGCTGCGGTACCGACCTTGGTCTTGCCCTCGGACCAGATGTCCCCCGTGCGCAGGCCCTGATCCAGCACCAGGCTCACCGCTTGCTCGATGGCATCGGCGGCAGCAACCTGGCCGAAGCTGTAACGCAGCATCATGGACACCGAGAGAATGGTGGCCAGCGGGTTGGCGATGCCCTTGCCGGCGATGTCCGGCGCGGAGCCATGGCACGGCTCGTACATGCCCTTGTTGTTGGCGTCCAAGGATGCCGACGGCAGCATGCCGATGGAACCAGTGAGCATCGAAGCTTCGTCAGACAAAATGTCACCAAACATGTTGTCAGTGACCATCACGTCGAATTGCTTGGGTGCGCGCACCAGCTGCATGGCGGCGTTGTCGACGTACATGTGGCTCAGCTCGACGTCCGGGTAGTCCTTGGCCACTTCCTCGACCACCGCGCGCCACAGCTGGCTGGACGCCAGGACGTTGGCCTTGTCCACCGAGCACAGCTTCTTGCCGCGCACGCGCGCCATGTCGAAACCGACCTTGGCGATACGACGGATTTCGCTCTCGCTGTACGGCAGGGTGTCATAGGCCATACGCTCGCCGTTTTCCAGCATCTTGCTCTCGCGCGGCTGGCCGAAGTAGATGCCGCCGGTCAGCTCACGGACGATGAGAATATCCAGGCCTGCGACCACTTCCGGCTTGAGGCTGGAAGCCTCGGCCAGTTGCGGGTAGAGGATGGCCGGGCGCAGGTTGCCGAACAGGCCCAATTGCGAACGGATCTTCAGCAAGCCGCGCTCCGGGCGGATGGCCGGATCGATGGTGTCCCACTTCGGCCCGCCTACGGCGCCGAGCAGTACGGCATCGGCGGCCTTGGCGCGCGCCAGGGTCTCGTCGGCCAGCGGTACGCCGTAGCGGTCGATGGCCGCGCCGCCCAGGTCATCGAAGCTCAGTTCGAAACCCAGGGCGTACTTGTCGTTGGCCAGGTTCAGCACCTTGACCGCCTCGGCCATGATTTCCGGGCCGATACCGTCACCTGGGAGAACCAGAATCTGCTTGCTCATTGCATCCTCATCAAACCGTAGGGTGCGCCGTGCGCACCACTTAAATAGTCTTAAATCAGGTGCGCACAGCACACCCTATCGAACACCTTACTTGATTGCGCCGAACAGCCAGGGGCTGTTCTGCTGATAACCAACCTCGAACGCCTTGATCGCGTCCTGATCCTGCAGGGTCAGGCCGATGTCGTCCAGGCCGTTGAGCAGGCAGTGCTTGCGGAAGGCATCGACCTCGAAGCTGTACTGCACGCCATCAGGGCGAGTCACGGTCTGCGCCTGGAGGTCGACGGTCAGCTGATAACCCTCGACGGCCTCGGCCTGCTCGAACAGCGCATCGACTTCTTCGTCCTTGAGGACGATCGGCAACAGGCCGTTCTTGAAGCTGTTATTGAAGAAGATGTCGGCGAAGCTCGGCGCGATCACCGTACGAAAACCGTACTCGTCCAACGCCCAGGGCGCGTGCTCGCGCGAGGAGCCGCAGCCGAAGTTCTCACGGGCCAGCAGCACGCTGGCGCCCTGGTAGCGCGGGAAGTTGAGCACGAAATCCTTGTTGATCGGACGCTTGGAGTTGTCCTGGTTCGGCTGACCGATGTCCAGATAGCGCCACTCGTCGAACAGGTTCGGACCAAAGCCGGTGCGTTTGATCGACTTCAGAAACTGCTTGGGAATGATCTGGTCGGTGTCGACGTTGGCACGGTCGAGCGGGCAGACCAGGCCGGTGTGTTGGGTAAAGGCTTTCATCATCTAGCTCCTCAGGCCTGGATCAATTCGCGAACGTCGATGAAACGACCGGTCACTGCCGCAGCGGCAGCCATGGCCGGGCTCACCAGGTGGGTACGGCCACCGGCGCCCTGACGGCCTTCGAAGTTGCGGTTGGAGGTCGAGGCGCAATGCTCGCCGCTGCCCAGCTTGTCCGGGTTCATCGCCAGGCACATGGAGCAGCCCGGCTCACGCCATTCGAAACCAGCCTCGATGAAGATTTTGTCCAGCCCCTCGGCCTCGGCCTGCTGTTTCACCAGGCCAGAACCCGGCACCACCATGGCTTGCTTGATGGTACTGGCGACCTTGCGACCCTTGGCCACTTCGGCGGCAGCGCGCAGGTCTTCGATGCGCGAGTTGGTGCAGGAACCGATGAACACGCGATCAAGCTGGATATCGGTGATCGGCTGGTTGGCGCTCAGGCCCATGTACTTCAACGCACGGGTGATCGAGTCCTTCTTCACCGGGTCGGCTTCAACGGCCGGGTCCGGCACGTTCTGGTCGACGGCCAGGACCATTTCCGGCGAAGTACCCCAGCTGACCTGCGGCTTGATGTCTTCGGCGCGCAGCTCGACCACTGTGTCGAACACCGCATCAGCGTCGGACACCAGGTTCTGCCACTGCGCCACGGCCTTGTCCCAGTCGCTGCCCTTGGGCGCGAATGGACGATCCTTGACGTAGGCGATGGTTTTCTCGTCCACCGCTACCAGGCCCACACGGGCGCCAGCCTCGATGGACATGTTGCAGATGGTCATGCGCCCTTCCAGCGACAGATCGCGGATCGCGCTGCCGGCGAACTCCAGGGCATGGCCGTTACCACCGGCGGTACCGATCTTGCCGATCACGGCCAGCACGATGTCCTTGGCGGTGACGCCGAATGGCAGTTTGCCTTCGACGCGCACCTGCATGTTCTTCATCTTCTTGGCCACCAGGCACTGGGTGGCGAGCACGTGCTCGACCTCGGAGGTGCCGATGCCATGGGCCAGCGCACCGAAGGCGCCATGGGTGGAGGTGTGCGAGTCGCCGCAGACCACAGTCATACCCGGCAAGGTAGCGCCCTGCTCCGGCCCGACCACGTGGACGATGCCCTGGCGCACGTCGTTCATCTTGAACTCGAGGATGCCGAAGTCATCGCAGTTCTCGTCCAGGGTCTGCACCTGGATACGCGAGACTTCGTCGGCGATGGCTTCGAGGCCCCCCTGACGCTCGGCCTTGGTGGTCGGCACGTTGTGATCCGGCGTAGCGATGTTGGCGTCGATGCGCCACGGCTTGCGCCCGGCCAGACGCAGGCCTTCGAAGGCCTGCGGCGAGGTCACCTCATGGAGGATGTGACGATCGATGTAGATCAGCGAGGAACCGTCGTCGCGACGTTTCACTTCGTGCATTTCCCAGAGCTTGTCGTAGAGCGTCTTGCCAGTCATCAGCCTTACCTCATCAGCGCCTTTTGAGCACATCCGGAAACTGCCTGCGTTATCACCGCCCGGCGTCAGAAGTGCACCTTTCTATGCCTGGGCGAAAATGGCCCTTCGGCTTATGGGGAGAATGCTATTGCCAGGCACGAAATAACTCAAATTCATATTTTTTATTCAAAGGATTCCGAAGAGGAATGTATGCTCAGCGCATCATTACTTACCGGAGCGTTCCATGGATCTGGCCAACCTCAACGCCTTCATCGCCATTGCCGAAACCGGCAGCTTTTCCGAAGCCGGCGAGCGCCTGCACCTGACCCAGCCTGCAGTGAGCAAGCGCATCGCCGGCCTGGAACAGCAACTGGGCGTGCGCCTGTTCGACCGCCTCGGCCGCGAGATTGGCCTGACCCAGGCCGGCCGCGCCCTGTTGCCGCGCGCCTACCAGATCCTCAACGTGCTGGACGATACCCGTCGCGCGCTGACCAACCTGTCCGGCGAAGTCAGCGGCCGCCTGACCCTGGCTACCAGCCACCACATCGGCCTGCACCGCCTGCCCGCCCTGCTGCGCGCCTTTACCCGCGCGCATCCTCAGGTGGCACTGGATATCCAGTTCCTCGACTCGGAGGTCGCGTACGAAGAAGTGCTGCATGGTCGCGCCGAGCTGGCGGTGATTACCCTTGCCCCGGAAACTCGTGAGCCGATCCGTGCCGTCGCCGTGTGGGACGACCCGCTGGATTTCGTCGCCGCACCGGAACACCCGCTGGCCCGCAGCCAGGTGATCAACCTGGCCGACGTGGCGCAGCATCCTGCGGTCTTCCCCGGCGGCAACACCTTCACCCATCACATCGTGCAGCGCCTGTTCGAGGCCCAGGGCCTGACGCCCAACATCGCCATGAGCACCAACTACCTGGAAACCATCAAGATGATGGTGTCCATCGGCCTGGCCTGGAGCGTGCTACCGCGCACCATGCTCGACGAGCAGGTCGCGCGCCTGCCGATACCGGGCATCCAGCTGACCCGCCAGTTGGGCTACATCCTGCATACCGAGCGCACCCTGTCGAATGCCGCACGGGCATTCATGGATCTGCTCGACAGCCAGCGCGATGATCTTGCATAGGCATCCGAACTGAGACTAACGTGGCGACATAACGACAAAAACATATCTACATGCCTCTAACGCCCGCCCCGCGCATCGCGCACTCCGGAGGAAGGTACGGCCATGGCCAGATCGACTGACCAGACCCCGCCCCTGCCACATATACCGGCGATGGATCCCGCCGAATTCGAGCAAACCTGGCAAGACGCGCCGCGTTTGCTGGCCGCGCTGAACGGCGCCCATCTCGGCACCTGGTATTGGGACATTCGCAGTGGCCAGGTGAACTGGTCGCGCGGCGCCCAGGCCCTGTTCGGCCTCGACCCCAATCGCCCGGTCACACGAGAACTGCATTACATCGAGCTGATTCCCGAAGAGGAACGTGCCGAGGTGCTGGCTAAATTCGACGCCATCCTCAAGGGCGAACAGATTGCCGACGCCCTGCGCCACCGTATTCGCTGGCCGGACGGCAGCCTGCACTGGCTGGAGATCACCGGCAGCCTGCAACGCGAGGCCGATGGTCGGCCGCGCATGTTCGGCGTGATCCGCGACATCACTGCCCAGCAGGAGCGTGCCGAAGCCCTGCGCGCCTCCGAGGAACGCTTCGCCAGCCTGTTCCGCCTGAGCCCCGACATCATGATGCTGGTGCGCTACGACAACAGCGAGATCGTCGAGGTCAACCAGCACTTCACCCACGCCTTCGGCTGGAACGCCAGCGACATTCTTGGCCGCCCCACCCATGAGCTGAATCTCTGGGTTCACGCCAGCCAGCGCGATCAGTTGCGCCAGCAAGCGCCGCTGAGCCGCGAGCCAGTGATTCAGGAAGTACAACTGCGCACCCGTGGTGGCGATATTCTCGATGGCGTACTGTCGAGCCAGTACATCGAGCTACAGGGCGAGCGCCTGATGCTCTGCACCTTCCTCGATACCAGCGAACGCAAGCGCGCAGAAAACGCCCTGCGCGCCAGTGAGGAAAAGTTCGCCAAGGCCTTCATGCATACGCCAGACGCAGTGGCCATCACTGACCGGGCAACAGGCCGCTTCATCGAGGTCAACCCGAGTTTCGAGCAGCAATTTGGCTGGAGCAGCGCCGAAGCAGTGGGCCGCACCTCACTGGAGCTGGGCATCTGGGCTGACCCCAGCGACCGCCAGCGTATGCTCGACGCCGCGCAGACCGGATGCCTGAACAACCTCGAGGTACGGCTGTTCAGCCGCGACGGCAGCGTCACCAGCAACTTGCTGTTCGGTGGCGAAATCGAACTCAACGGCACCAACTGCCTGGTCCTCACCGTGCGCAACATCACCGAGCAGCGCGTGCAGGAGCAGGCACTCAACGAAAGCAGGCAGCGCCTGCGCCTGGCCCTGGAGTCGGCCGATCTGGGCACCTGGGACTGGCACATACCCAGTAGTCGGCTGTTTGCCAGCGCCCGGGCGTCCCAGTTGCAAGGCCTGGAGCCGTTACCGTTCGAAGGCGCCTTCCTCGACTTCTTCCGTCAGGTACCGATGGAGGATCGACACAGCCTGCGCCAGAGCTACCAGAGCCTGGTCGAAGAACGACGCAGCCACTATCAGGTCACCTATCGTGTGCAGCTGGAAAATGGCGGCCTGCGCTTTCTCGAAAGCACCGCCAAACTGCAGCTCGACGATACCGGCCAACCGCAGCGCATGGTCGGCACGCTGGTCGATATCAGCGAGCGGCTGCTGCGCGAGCAACGCCTGCAAGCCTCGGAAGAGAAATTCGCCAAAGCCTTCCACTCCAGTCCGGACGCCATCACCATCACCGAACGTGACAGCGGGCGCTATATCGAGGTCAACGAAGGCTTCACCCGCATCACCGGCTATCTGCCGGACGAAGTAGTCGGTCGCACGGCCTTCGAGCTGGACATCTGGGCCTACCCCGAAGAGCGCGTGCGCATGATCGAGCACCTGGCCCAGCAGGGCCAGGTGCTGCACATGGAAATGCACGGCCGGCATCGTGACGGCGAGGTGCGTCTGGTCGACGTTTCCGTGCAACCCATAGAGCTCAATGGCGTGCCCTGCCTGCTGCTCACCGCGCGCGACATCAGCGAACTGAAGCAGGCGCAGGCGCAGGTACAGCACCTGGCCTACCACGATGCGCTGACCAACCTGCCCAACCGCGCCCTGCTGATGGACCGCCTGACCCAGCAGATCGCCCTGCTCAAGCGCCATGATCTGCGCGGCGCCCTGCTGTTCCTCGACCTGGACCACTTCAAGCACATCAACGACTCACTCGGCCATCCTGTCGGCGACTCCGTGCTGCGCCTGGTCACTGCGCGCCTGGAAGCCAGCGTGCGTCTGGAGGACACCGTGGCCCGCCTCGGCGGCGACGAATTCGTGGTGCTGCTCTCCGGTCTGGAGGGCAAACGTTCGGAGGTCACCCGCCACGTCCGCCAGGTCGCCGACAAGCTGCGTCAGCTACTGGCCGAACCGATGCTGCTGGACGGTCACCGCCTGCAGGTGACGCCGAGCATCGGCGTCGCCCTGATTCCCGATCACGGCAACACCCCGGCGGATCTGCTCAAACGCGCCGATATCGCCCTCTACCGCGCCAAGGACTCCGGGCGTAACGCCATCCAGCTGTTTCGCACCACCATGCAGGACGCCGCCAGCGCACGCCTGCGCCTGGAGAACGATCTGCGCCTGGCCCTGGCACGTGGCGAGTTCGAACTGCACTTCCAGCCCCAGGTCGATGCCCGTGATGGCAAGGTGGTCGGTGCCGAGGCGCTGCTGCGCTGGCAGCATCCACAGCTGGGTCCACAGTCGCCCGCACAGTTCATTCAGGTGCTGGAAGAGAGCGGGCTGATCGTCGAGGTCGGTGGCTGGGTGTTGGCCGAGGCCTGCCATTTCTGCGCTCAACTGCTGGCTGACAGCCTGGTCGACAGCGAGCGTTTCAGCCTGTGCGTCAACATCAGCCCGCGGCAGTTCCGCCAGCACGACTTCGTTGAACGAGTCGCCAGTAGCCTGCGCGACAGCCAACTGCCCAACGCCATGCTCAAGCTGGAGATCACCGAAGGCATCGTCATTCAGAATATCGATGACACCGTCGGCAAGATGCTGCGCCTGAAAAAGCACGGTGTCAGCTTCGCCATGGACGACTTCGGCACGGGTTACAGCTCGCTGACCTATCTCAAGCGCCTGCCGGTGGACATGCTGAAGATCGATCAGTCCTTCGTGCGTGACGCCACCCACGATCCCAACGATGCCGAGATCATCCGCGCCATCGTCGCCATGGCGCGCAGCCTGGGCCTGGCGCTGATCGCCGAGGGGGTCGAGCAGCAGGACCAACTGGACTTCCTGCAGTCACAGGACTGCCATCTCTACCAGGGTTATCTGTTCAGCAAACCGCTGCCGCAGGAGGCCTTTCGTCAACTACTGGAAAGGCAGCGAGCGTAACCTGTCAGCACCCTCGGTGCGCACGGCGCACCTTGCCGAGGCAGACTGTCGCTTGAAACGAAGAAGGCGCCCCGTGGGGCGCCTTCTTTCATGCATCAGCGGCTCAGTTTTCCAGCGCAGGACGCTGGCTACCGATAGGAATGCGCTTGGCCTTGGCCTCTTCCGGCACAATGCGCTCCAGCTCGACATGCAGCAGACCATTGACCAGATTGGCACCCTTGACCTCGATATGGTCAGCCAGGCGGAAGGACAGCTTGAACGCGCGCTGGGCGATACCCTGATGCAGGTAGCTGATGCTTTCGGCGCTGCGATCACGCTTGTTGCCGACCACGGTCAGCACGTCACGCTCGACCTGCAACTCCAGGTCGTCTTCCTCGAAACCGGCAGCCGCGACCACGATGCGGTAGTGGTCCTCGCCGTGCTTCTCGACGTTGTAAGGCGGGTAGGAACTGCCAGCGTCATTGCTACGCAGGGCAGATTCGAAAAGATCATTGAAACGGTCGAAACCGACAGACTGGCGAAACAGTGGGGCCAGGGACAGTACGTTGCTCATGAGTATTCTCCTGAAAACTTCAGCAAGGTTCATATCGCGGAACCCGACTTCGGCATCCCGCAGTCACTTATCTGAGGTCAGGTGGAGAATTTTCAAGCATCTGAAAAACGCGTTTACACAACACGGCATTGCACGTCCATTGCGCAACGCCCCCAGGTAGACGGCACCACTCATGTAGGAGCCGCGCCCCGCGGCGAAGCGACATACCTTCAAAGCAAGCGCTTCGCCCCGAGACGGGGCTCCTACGGAGATGGCGCAAGCAGGCGATCGATACGCTCGCAATCCTGCTCGCGGCGCACGTCGGCGAACAGCACCACCGCCTCCGGGTAGGTACGCGTGAGCATCGCCAGCCACTGCTTCAGGCGCCCTGGCGCGTAGCGCGGCGCCAGCTTGCGCCGCGCCTGCTGCCAGAAATCGAGCAACAACGGCTGCAGCTCGACCCAGCTCATGTCCTCGGGCTCTTCGCCAGCTCTGACCGCCGCGATCTGCCGCGCCAACCCCGGACGGGACACCAGGCCACGGCCCAACATGATGTCATCCACGCCGCTGATCTCACGGCAGCGACGCCAATCGTCCAGTGTCCACACCTCGCCGTTGGCGAACACCGGTACGCCGACCACCTCCTGCACCCGCGCCACCCACTCCCAGTGCGCCGGCGGCTTGTAACCCTCGACCTTGGTCCGCGCATGCACGACGATCTGGCTCGCCCCGCCCTCGGCCAGTGCACGCGCACAATCCAACGCCCCCTCCTTGCCCTCGAAGCCCAGGCGCATCTTCGCCGTCACCGGAATCTCGGCCGGCACCGTGCGCCGCACTTCACGGACAATGGCGTGCAGCAGCTCCGGCTCCTTGAGCAGCACCGCGCCGCCGCGCGACTTGTTCACCGTCTTGGCCGGGCAACCGAAATTGAGATCGATCACCGGGGCGCCGAGCGTGCAGGCGAAGGCAGCGTTATCCGCCAGGCACAGCGGATCGGAGCCGAGAAACTGTACGCGCATCGGCGTACCGGCCCGGGTGCGTGAGCCGTTGAACAACTCGGGAGCCAGCTTGTGATAGGTGGCCGCGGGCAACAGCCGCTCGCTGACACGAATGAACTCGGTGACACACCAGTCGATACCACCGATGCGGGTCAGTACGTCGCGCAGAATCTCGTCGACCAGCCCCTCCATGGGCGCCAGGGCGATTTGCATGAGGTTGTCCGGAAAATGGGGCGCACAGTCTAACAGGCCGTTGAGAAACGTAGGCGACGACTGCATGGATGCAGGAGGTAGAGCGAAGCAGGAAGCCCGAGCCGAGGCAGCCAGTGCAATACCGGTGGCGGCCCCGCAAAAACAGGCGAAAAACGACCGGGGTCGCGCCCGACTTTACGTGTTGTAAATGAGCATTTTGGGCGGGGGCGCCTAGCCTGGGCTCGCACGCGAGGCTGTTTTTAACGCAGCAATGGCAATGCAGGTAGTTTTTCAATGGCCTGTTAAGGGGTCGCACGCGCCGCGCAAGATGGGCGACACTGCCGCTGACGCCAAACGGAGGCTTTACCATGCGCCTGATCGCACCCGTCGTGCTCGGCCTGTTCTGCATGGCTGCCCAAGCCAGCGAGAACCCGCCCACTGCGACCGAGCCGGCCCCCACCGCCCCAGTGGCCGATGCACCGGCCCGACTCATTTTCAGTCGCGACAACAACGCGCCGAATGCCTGCGATGTGGAGCTCTACGTCAACCAGCAGGTAGTGGCAAAACTCGGCCCCGGCGAGCAAACCAGTCTTGACCTGCCCAACGGCGAACTGAGCGTCGCCGTGGCCATGTCGCCAGATGGCTATTGCGCTGGCCGTGGGCCGGATGTGGCGCAGTCCGTCATCCTGCGCCCCGGTGAAACCCGCCAGTTCGCCGTCGTGGTCGAGCCGGAGCAGGTATTTCTCGCGCCGGTGATCGACTGAGCGGCCTTACAGCTCCAGCGGATAGGGCTGCATCAGCGCCTTGCCATACCCTTCGACGAATTCCGCCGGCATGCGCTTCGGGCGCCCGCTGGACAGTTCGATGCAGACAAAGGTGGTCTTGGCGCGCAACAAGGTGGCGCCATCTTCCGGGCGCACCAGCTGGAAGCGCCGATCCATCTTCAGACGCTGGTCGGACTCGACGATCCAGGTCGCCATCTGCAGATGCTGCCCTTCGTAGGCGCTGGCTAGATAGTCGATCTCGTGACGCACCACCGCCATGGCCCGATCTAGACGGCGATACTCGACCAGGTCCAGCCCCAGGAACTGCGAATGCCGCCAAGCGCAGCGCTCCAGCCAACTGACGTACACCGCGTTGTTGGCATGGCCAAGGCCGTCGATGTCCTCTGCGCTCACTTCGATATCGATGACGAAGGGGCTTGGTAGCTCCCAGTTCATGACTGTACCTCCAGGTGTGCAGCCAGCGCGCGGCAAGCTGATCGATCCGATTCAAGAACATGGCCGCCAGCATCCTCGACGACCGTTCGGCCAGGTGCCGCATGATACGCCGCGCAGCCTTTCCATGCAGTGCCGAGCTTTCATCGCGCCATCGCCGCGCGCCATAATGCGGCGCACTCGCCCGAGAGCCAGAGAACGAGCAATTGACTGCCATCCTGCGCCTATTGATGCTTCTGCTGCTGCCAGCGTTGAGCTGGGCAGAAAGCCTGCCACTGCCGATTGGTCAGGCGCAGACACTGCCCGGTCCCTATATGCATGTCTGGGAGGACCCGGAGGGCCAGGCCGATTTCGTCGATGTCCGCGCACTACCCGACTCTGCCTGGCGGGCCGTCGCCCGGCGCGATGCCAGCTTCGGCTACAGCGGCAGCACCTATTGGCTGCGCCTGGATGTACACAATCCGCATAATCGCTCGCTTGGCTGGGTTCTACTGATCGGCAATCCCTTGCTGGATCAACTCGACGCCTACGGCCTGGACGGCAAGCGCATCTACCGCGCCGGTGACCAGCGCCCCTTTGACTGGCGCTGGGTCGAACACCGGCAACTGGTACTCCCCCTCGACCTGGAGTCCGGCGAGCAGCAGCGCATCTGGCTGCGTATGCAAACCGATGGCTCGGCGAACCTCAGCGCCAGCCTGATGACACGCGATGCCTTCGACCACCAGGAACAGCGCAGCCTGTTGCTACAGGGCCTGTTCTTCGGCGCCCTGATCGCGATGCTGATCTACAACCTGAGCATTTTCTGCATCACGCGCGACCGCAACTATCTCTGGTACAGCCTGTTCGTCGCCAGCTTCGGCCTCTATCAGTTCATCCAGCTCGGCTTCGCCCTGCAATGGCTATGGCCAAACGCCCTGACCTGGCATCAACTGAGCTTCCCGCTAAGCTCGGCGCTGGCGACATTGTTCGGCATTCACTTCACCTACGGTGTGCTGGAACTGGACAAGGCCGCGAAGCCTTACCGCTGGGTCGCCAACACACTCAAGGTCTGCGCCTGGCTGGTGCTGGGGATGGCGTTGTTTGGCCCCTACGCACCGGCCCTGATCGGCAGCTTCGTGCTGGTGGTCGCCTGTGCCATAGCCGCCTTCGTCATCACCCTGCTGCGCTGGCGGGGCGGTTACGCAGCCGCACGCCTGTTCGCCCTGGGCTGGTTCGTGCTGATTGCTGCCAGCCTTGCCAGCATCCTCACCGGTACTGGTCTGTTGCCCTACTCACTGCTGACCCTGCATGCCCAGCAGATCGGCGGCCTGATCGAGATGACGGTGTTCTCCATCGCCCTGGCCTCACGTATCCGCCACGTGCAGGAAGCCGAACGCCTGGCCCAGGCCAAACTGATCGATCAGGAGCGCCGCCTGCGCACCGAGCAGACCAAGCACCTGGAACTGCAGACGCAGATCAGCGAAAGCCTGGAACAGCGCGTACAGGAGCGTACCGCGACCCTGCAGGACACCCTGCAGCAACTGTCCAACGCCAACATGCGCCTGGCGGAATTGAATCGCCGTGACGGACTCACCGGCCTATTCAATCGCCAGACACTCAGCGAAGAACTGGCGCGCGCCTGTGTCCGCGCCGAGCGCAGCCGACAATCGCTGGCGGTATTGATGCTGGATCTGGATCACTTCAAGCAGGTCAATGATCGCTACGGTCACCTGGCGGGCGATGCCTGCCTGCGTCATGCAGCCCAGCGCATTCAACAACGCCTGCGCAGCAGCGATCTGCTGGCACGCTTCGGCGGCGAAGAGTTCGCCGCCCTGCTCGACAACACAGACCTGACCGGCGCACTCGACCTGGCCGAGCAATTGCGCGAAGACCTCGCGCAGCACCCCTGCCTCTACCAACAGCAGTCTATAGCGCTGAGCCTGAGCATCGGCCTACACGCCGGCGTACCGAGTGACCCCGGCTGCGGTGAGCAATGGCTGGAACTGGCAGACCGTGCCCTGTATCGCGCCAAGGCAAGCGGTCGCAACCGCGTGGTCAGTTACGAAGCCAACGCCTTCAACGACGCCTGAGGCATTTGCTCCAGCAGCTCGAGTACGGCCTGCAGAAGCAACGGATCGCTCAGCAAACGCTGATGCCCACCCGCTGGCAGACGCAGCAGCTGACTGTCGAACCAGGCCTTGTGGATCAGATCGGCTTCGCCCACCGGTACCACCGGATCGTCCTCGGCATGCACGATCAGGCCCGGCAGTTCCAGCTGATAACGCTGCACATCGAGATGCGCAGCCGGGATACCGGCAGTCTTTTCCACCTGCCGCACGAAATGCGCACGCGCTTCGGCAGGCAACCCCATGAACCGGGCAAAGCCACGCAACAGACCGAGAATCCGACTCGGCGCAGCGATGGTCACCAGGGTCTCGCTGCGCAAGCCCATTTGCGTGGCAAGCAGCGCGCTGGCGCCGCCCATCGAGTGGCCGATCACGGCGCGTAGCGGCGGCAGCTCACTGGCCGCCTCGAGCAACGCACGTGCGAACAGCACCACATTGGCCTCACGCCCCGGCGATCGACCATGGGCGGGCGCATCCAGTGCGACAACACCATAACCCGCATCGACCAGAGCGCGAATCAACAGCGCGAACTGGGTCGGGCGCCCCTCCCAGCCATGCATCAGCAGCACTGTAGG
The DNA here is from genome assembly GCA_048065775.1 of Pseudomonas sp. GW6. Taxonomy (GTDB): domain Bacteria; phylum Pseudomonadota; class Gammaproteobacteria; order Pseudomonadales; family Pseudomonadaceae; genus Aquipseudomonas. The sequence continues at coordinate 1,018 of JBLUOL010000105.1, read as the reverse complement.
GCCGCTGCCCCAACGCAGCGCAGAGAGACCGAAACGCAGGGTAATGCGCTCTGAACTTGCCAGCAGCGGCAGTTCCCAATCCCGCGGCGACGTAGTGCGCGGCGTCATGAAACGTTCGCGTAAACGACTGGCGATCAGTTGCGGCGCCACTCTACCCAGCGTTGCATTGACACCACGGACCCAGGTCATCTGGTTCATCACCTTCTCCTTCACGCTTGATTTCACACAACTGCCGACTTGGCAGCACGCAACACCCGGTCGGACAACTCGCCTGGCCCCAAGGCCCGCGCCAGTGCCAGACCACCGATCATCAGCGCCAGGTCAGCCAGCGCCACATCGCCCTCTTCCGGCGTCCCGCTCATTTGCGCCGTGATCAGCTCAATGTGTTCAGCCAAGGTCTGGCGAAAGCCATCCGGTAACCGCGCAATTTCCGCCAGCGAACTCGGCAGCGGGCAGCGCTCGTCAGCATCGTCACGGTGCCTGCGCGAAAGGTAGAAAGCGGCCAAGAGCACTCGGCGCTCTCTGCCTGTCAGGCTCTGGTCGACCTGCGCAAGGCGATCACGCCGCACCCGAAGCAACTGACGAAATGCCTCGAGCATCAGCGCATCCTTGCTGGCGAAGTGCGCGTAGAAGCCGCCGACCGTCAGCCCCGCTTCAGCCATGACCTCAGCTACCGCCGGGTCACCAGGCCCACGCTCTGCGAGTACACGCCCCGCCGCAGCGAGAATGCGCTTACGGGTTTCACTTTTGCGTCCACTCATGACTGCGCCCTTAATATGATGAATACAATATTACGATCATCATATTATTTTGCAAGTCACCGGATCGACCGCTGGTCAGCATTGCAAGACAGGTGCACCAGCATCAGAAAAAGAAGGGGAAAAACAAAAAGGGGCCACTTCCGAAGAAGTGACCCCTGGGTCCCGCAAATGCGGCAAGAAAAATGGCGTCCCCTAGGGGACTCGAACCCCTGTTACCGCCGTGAAAGGGCGGTGTCCTAGGCCACTAGACGAAGGGG
>JBLUOL010000104.1:0-17771 GCA_048065775.1 Pseudomonas sp. GW6 | reverse complement strand
GCTGCGCACCGAATGGGGCTTCGTCGAGCAGAACCCTCGCGACGGCCTGCGTATGGCGGTATCGGCTGGCGCCAACATCGGCGAGCGGCTGATGGCGCAGGGCGTGCGCCACTACGGCGAGCTGCGCGCCGCCGGCTTGGACTGGTTGAGCCAGGTGGAGATCGACCCGGCGCGTATCGACGACCTGCCGCGCACCTTCTCCGGCGGCATGCAGCAGCGCCTGCAGATCGCTCGCAACCTGGTCTCGGCGCCACGCCTGGTGTTCATGGACGAGCCGACCGGCGGGCTGGACGTGTCGGTGCAGGCGCGCCTGCTCGACCTGCTGCGCGGCCTGGTGCGTGAGCTGGATCTTGCGGTGGTGATCGTCACCCATGACCTGGCGGTGGCGCGCCTGCTGGCCGACCGGCTGATGGTGATGCGCCGTTCGCGCGTGGTGGAGGCGGGGCTGACCGACCAGATTCTCGACGATCCGCAGCATCCCTATTCGCAGCTGCTGGTGTCGTCGGTGTTGCAGCCCTGATTTCGTCCTGTGGGAGGGGCTTTAGCCGCGGCCCCTCTTTGTCGCGGCTAAAGCCCCTCCCACGAACGCAGAGAGTATTGACCATGAACAACCTGATCGAGGTCAGCGGCCTCAGCAAGACCTTCACCCTGCATCAGCAGAACGGCGTCGTCCTGCAGGTGCTGCGTGACCTGAATTTCGCCGTGCGCGGCGGCGAGTGCCTGGTGCTGCACGGCCAGTCCGGCGCCGGTAAGTCGACCCTGTTGCGCACCCTGTACGGCAACTACCTTGCCGCCGGCGGCAGTATTCGCATCCGTCACCAGGGCTCGCCAGTGGAGCTGGTCGGCGCCGAACCGCGCCAGGTACTGGCGGTACGTCGGCAGAGTCTGGGCTATGTCAGCCAGTTCCTGCGGGTGATTCCACGCGTGTCGACCCTGGATGTGGTGATGGAACCGGCGCTGTCACGTGGCTGGACGCGTAGCGACGCCGAGGCGCGGGCCAAGGCGCTGCTGGGCCGGCTGAATATTCCTGAGGCGCTCTGGCAACTGGCGCCGGGCACCTTTTCCGGCGGCGAGCAGCAGCGCGTCAATATCGCCCGCGGCTTCATGGTCGAGTGGCCGGTGCTGTTGCTCGACGAACCCACGGCTTCGCTGGATGACGCCAACCGCCAGGTGGTGTTGGCGCTGATCAACGAGGCCAAGGCCGCGGGTAGCGCGCTTATCGGCATTTTTCACGACCGCACCGCCCGCGAGGCGGTGGCCGACCGTTACCTCGACATGAGCGCCAAGGCGGCGCAAGCGGAGTACGTCTATGTCGTCTGAACAGATTCTTAGCAACGCCCGCGTCGTCACCGCCGAGCGCGAGTTTCTCGGGGCGGTGCTGCTGCGTGATGGGCTGATCGCAGCGGTGGATGAGGGCGCCAGCCGCCTGCCGCAAGCCCAGGACCTGGGCGGCGATTACCTGCTACCGGGGCTGGTGGAGTTGCACACCGACAACCTGGAAAAGCACATGAGTCCGCGCCCCGGGGTTGACTGGCCGTCGACCTCGGCGGTGCTGACCCACGATGCGCAGATCGTTGCCGCCGGCATCACCACGGTGTTCGATGCTCTGTCCATCGGCGACATCAACCCGCGTGGCCGGCGCATGCAGCAATTGCCGGCGATGATCGAAGCCATCGCCGCCAGCGAGGCAGCCGGGCAGACCCGCGCCGAGCACCGCCTGCACCTGCGCTGCGAGCTGTGCCATCCCGATGCCCTGACCATCTACCGTGACCTGGTGGAGCATCCGCTGGTGGCCCTGGTGTCGGTGATGGATCACTCGCCCGGTCAGCGTCAGTTTGCCAAGGTGGAGAAGTATCGCGAGTACTACATGGGCAAGTACCACCTGAGCCCGGCGGAGATGGAGGAATTCCTTCAGGAGCAGATCGCCAACTCGCGCCAGTACAGCGACCCCCAGCGCCGTGCCATCGTCGAGGATTGCCACAGTCGGGGCATCGCGGTGGCCAGCCATGACGACGCGACCCTGGCCCACGTGCAGGAGTCGGCCGATTTCGGCATGGCCATCGCCGAGTTTCCCACCACCCTGGAGGCCGCCAGGGCCAGTCACGAACGGGGGCTGAAGGTACTGATGGGCGCTCCGAACGTGGTGCGTGGCGGCTCGCATTCGGGCAATATCGCCGCCGCCGAGCTGGCGCGCCACGGCGTGCTGGATATCCTTTCCAGCGACTACTACCCGGCCAGCCTGTTGCATGCGGCCTGGCTGCTCGCAGGGCAGGACAACGACTATGATTTGCCTGCGGCCATCGCCACCGTGAGCCGCGCACCGGCCAGGGCGGCCGGCCTGGATGACCGCGGCGAGATTCGCGTCGGCCTGCGCGCCGACCTGGTCCAGGCCAGGGCCCATGGCCAGCAGCCGGTGATCCAGCAGGTGTGGCGCCAAGCACGAAGGGTGTTCTGATGCAGGGCAGGTTGATCTATCTGATGGGGCCCTCGGGCTCGGGCAAGGACAGCCTGTTGCAAGCTGCACGTGCGCCGCTGGAGGCGCACGGCTGCCGTTTCGCCCGGCGGGTGATCACCCGCAGTGCCGAATCGGTGGGGGAAGATGCGCTGGGGGTGACCCCGGCCGAATTCGAACGCCTGGAGGGCGAGGGCGCCTTCGCCCTGAGCTGGCGCGCCAATGGTCTGGCCTACGGCATCCCGCGCGAGATCGATGACTGGCTGAGCGCCGGGCAGGACGTGCTGATCAATGGTTCGCGCGGTCATCTCGACACCGCGCGGCAACGCTACCCGGATCTGCTGGCGATTCTTCTGCAGGTCGACGAAGCTGTGCTGCGTCAGCGCCTGCTGGCCCGCGGTCGCGAGACGCCGGAGCAGATCGAGCAGCGCCTGGCTCGCAGCCGCAGTTTTGCTGTTGTGGGGGGCGCTTCAGCTGCGACTGTTGCGCAGGAGCACATTTGCGTTCTAGACAACTCCGGCCCACTGCAGCAGACCGTGAATCGTCTGCTGCACCTGCTCGACGAGACCCGCCGATGCGCCTGACCCTGCTTGGCACCGGCGATGCCCGACAGGTACCTGTCTATAACTGCAGTTGCCCGGCCTGCGATGCGGCGCGGGTCTATCCAACACGTCGCCGCGGCCCCTGTTGCGCGCTGATCGAATGCGGGGCGCAGCGCTGGTTGATCGACAGCGGCCTGACCGACCTTACCGAGCGCTTTGCGCCACACAGCCTCAGCGGCATCCTGCAGACCCACTACCACGCCGATCACGCCCAGGGTCTGCTGCACCTGCGCTGGGGGCAGGGGCTGATCATCCCCGTGCATGGCCCTGATGACCCGGAGGGGCTGGCCGATCTATACAAGCATCCGGGCATTCTCGACTTCAGCCAGCCGTTCGCCGCTTTCGAGCGTCGCCAATTGGGTGAGCTGAGCGTTACCGCACTGCCGCTGACGCATTCCAAGCCGACCTTCGGCTACCTACTAGAGGGGCAGGGCAGGCGCATCGCCTACCTCACCGATACCGTCGGCGTGCCGGAAGCGAGTTGTGCCGAACTGCAGCGCGCGCCGCTGGATCTGCTGGTGCTCGATTGCTCCACCGCGCCGCAACCCGTCGCGCCGCGCAACCACAACGACCTGACCCGTGCGCTGGAGGTCGTCGAGCGCCTGCAACCAACACAGGCAGTGCTGACCCATATCGGCCACAGCTTCGATGCCTGGCTGCTGGAGCATCCCGACGCCTTACCGCCAGGCGTGACGCTGGCAAGCGATGGCCTGGTGTTGTGAGTCCACGCCGCTATCTGTAACCAAAGATTTCAGATTAGCCGGGCTTGCCGTTACAGTGCTGGGCCTTCCAACGTGTTCGCCGCCAGCAGAGAGGTTGCATGAACGCCCGCCGCATTACCCTGTTGCTGTGTACGGCCGAAACCCTCGGCATGGCCGGTTTCGCCCTGTTCGCCGCGCTGCTACCGCAATTCCAGGCACTCTGGGGTTTGAGCAATACCGAGGCCGGCTGGATCGGCGGCGGCTTCTTTCTTGGTTACATGCTCGCCGTGCCTGTGCTCACCGGCCTGACCGATCGGCACGACGCCCGGCTTATCTACCTGGCGGCCATGTTGCTGACGGCCGTGGCCAGCGCGGGTTTCGTCTTTGCCGATGGTTTCTGGTCCGCATTGCTTTGGCGCGTACTCGCCGGTATCGGCCTGGCGGGCACCTACATGCCCGGGCTCAAGGCGCTGTCGGAACGTATCGACGGTGCCTCGCAGTCGCGTGCCATCGCCTTCTACACCGCCAGTTTCGGCCTGGGTACGGCGCTGTCCTTCACCCTGTCCGGTGAATTGGCCAAGCTCGGCGGCTGGCAACTGCCGGCGTTGCTCAGCGGTGCCTGCGCGTTGCTGGCCTGGGCGCTGGTGTACTGGGGGCTGGCGCCGAAAGCGGTCGAGGCACATGCGCCGCGCAATCTGCTGGATCTGGCGCCGTTGAGAAATCGCGCGGTGCTGGCTTACTGCCTGGCTTACGCGATGCACAACCTGGAGCTGTTCGCCCTGCGCGCCTGGCTGGTGGCCTTCGTGGTGTTCTCCGGGCATCTGCAGGGCGTCGATCCCTGGCTATCGGGCACCTGGGTGGCGATGCTGGCGACTCTGATCGGCATGCCGTCGAGCATCCTCGGCAACGAACTGGCGTTGCGTTTCGGGCGTCAGCGCTGGCTGATCGGTGTGATGCTCAGCTCCGCGCTGCTGGCCGCCGTGGTTGGCCTGGGCGCGGCGCTGCCATTCTGGGTGATGCTGGGGCTGATTCTTATCTACGCAGTGACCGTCACCGCCGACTCGGCTTCGCTGACCGCCGGACTGGTCAGCGTCGCCCCGGCCAGCCACCGTGGCGCGGCGATGGCGCTGTATTCCTGCACTGGCTTTACCGGCGCGTTCCTCGGCCCGTTGCTGTTCGGCATGACCCTGGATGCCTTGGGCGATCAGCAGTTGCTCGGCTGGTGGGCGGCGTTCGCGCTGATGGGCCTGTTGCTGACTCTTGGGCCGCTGGCGTTGTGGTGGGCGGGTAGAGGGCGCGAGGAACGCTCGCGCCTCTGACTCAGGGCTACCGGGCCTGGGTGCTGGATTTTACGCTTTATTGCCCAGCGCCTCGGCCTTGCGCAGCCAGGTCTGGCGTTGTTCTTCGCTGGACGGGCGCACCGGGGCGAACTCGCTCAGGCGCCGCGTTTTGATCCCGCAGAAACCGAGGATGGTACGCACCATCTGCCGATGCGCCGGGGCACCGTAGATCCAGCGGAAATACCAGCGTGGCGTGTCCATGGTCACCAGCAGGTCAGCACTGCGCCCGGTGAGCAGCTTGTCCCAGAGTTGCGAGCGGTTGCGGTACTTGAAGGCGAAGCCGGGCAGGAACACCCGGTCGAAGAAGCCTTTCAGCAGCGCTGGTATCCCGCCCCACCAGACCGGGTAGACGAACACCAGGTGCTCGGCCCAGTGAATCAAACGCTGAGCTTCGAGCAGGTCCGGCTCCAGATTCTGGCTCTGCTCGTAACCTTCACGCAGGATTGGGTCGAACTGCATTTCGCCTAGTCTGAGCTGGCGCACCACGTGCCCTTTGCTACGTGCTCCCAGGCTGTAGGCCTCGGCCAGGGCGTGGCAGAGGCTGTCCTTCTTCGGGTTGCCGAGAATCAGCAGGATGCGTTTGCCATCGCCTTCCAGCGGTGTGGCGCCACTCTTGCCTTCAGTCATGCCGCCCGGCTCCGAGCATGTCCTGCGGTCGTACCCATTGGTCGAACTCCTCTTCGTTCAGGTAGCCGAGCTGCAGTGCGGCCTGGCGTAGCGTGCTGCCTTCGGCGTAGGCCTTCTTGGCGATTTCGGCGGCTTTGTCATAGCCGATGTGGGGGTTGAGCGCTGTCACCAGCATCAAGCCGTTTTCCAGGTGCGCAGCCATTTGCGCGGCATCCGGCTGCAGGTCGGCGACGCAATGCTGCTGGAAGTTGCGGCAGCCATCGGCGAGCAGGCGGATCGATTGCAGCAGGTTGTGGATGATCACCGGCTTGAACACGTTGAGCTGCAGGTGTCCCTGGCTGGCGGCGAAGCTGATGGTCGCGTCGTTGCCCAGCACCTGACAGGCCAGCATCGACAGCGCTTCGCACTGGGTCGGGTTGACCTTGCCAGGCATGATCGAACTGCCCGGCTCGTTGGCTGGCAGGCGCACTTCGGCGAAGCCGGCGCGCGGGCCGGAGCCGAGTAGGCGCAGGTCGTTGGCCAGCTTCATCAATGCCACGGCCAGAGTCTTCAGCGCGCCAGAGAGCTGCACCAGCGGCTCGTGCCCGGATAGTGCGGCGAACTTGTTCGGTGCGCTGGTCAACGGTAGGCCGGAGAGTGCGGCCAGTTCGGCGGCGATGGCTTCGGCGAAACCGGCTGGTGCGTTCAGCCCGGTGCCGACGGCAGTACCGCCCTGGGCCAGCTCGCAGACGGCGGGCAGAGCAGCGCGAATCGCGGCCTCGGCATGGCCGAGCTGGGCCACGAAGGCCGACAGCTCCTGGCCGAAGGTGATGGGGGTGGCGTCCATCATATGGGTGCGCCCGGTCTTGACCAGGTTGGCGTGGCGCTGCGCCTGTTCCTGCAGGCCGTCACGCAGTTCGGCCAGCGCCGGCAGCAGGGCGTGGCGAACGCCCTGCACAGCGGCGATGTGCATGGCAGTAGGGAAGCAGTCGTTGGAGCTTTGCGCGCGGTTGACATGATCGTTGGGGTGCACCGGGGTCTTGCCGCCGCGTTGGCCGCCGGCCAGTTCGTTGGCACGGCCGGCGATCACCTCGTTGACGTTCATGTTGCTCTGCGTGCCACTACCGGTCTGCCAGACCACCAGGGGGAATTGCGCGTCGTGCTGGCCTTCGAGCACTTCATCGGCAGCCTGTTCGATCAGTCGGGCGATATCCGCCGGCAGCTCGCCGCTGCGGCTGTTGACCCGTGCTGCGGCTTTCTTGATCAGCGCCAAAGCATGCAACACGGCCAGCGGCATGCGCTCCTGGCCGATGGCGAAGTTGATCAGCGAGCGCTGGGTCTGCGCGCCCCAGTAGGCGTCGTTAGGGACTTCGATGGGGCCGATGCTGTCGGTTTCGGTGCGGCTCATGGCGTTCTCCGGGGCAAGTGCAAGGTTGCTGGCAGTTTAGGTCGCGCCACCGAAGACTGGTTCCACAACTTATCTATCAGGTTGATTGGAGCCTTTGAAAGAGCGACTACCAGCGGGCGTGGGTTTCACCCAGCCAGCCCAGTGCTCCGTCCACTGGCACGCGCTCGCCTTTAGGGCCGCGCAGTACGCCGTCGTAATGACCGAAGCGCTGCACGGTATTGGCGTGGAAGGGGCCGAGTTTGGGGCATGCCTTGTGCAGTTGGCGGGGCGTGAAGCGCAGGGCCACGCGATCATCTTCGCTGTCCAGACGCCAGGGAGCCAGCGGCGCCTGCGAGCTGCGTTCGATATGCAGGGGGCTGTCGAGCAATTGCACTTCACCGCCGAACCACAGGGAGTTTTCCGACAGGCCGCTGTGATCGAGCCAGCCAGCACCGAAGTTGCCGGCAATGCCGCCTGCTGCAGCGAAAGCCGCGCGCTGCCAGTAAGTGTTCAGCGGCCAGACACCGCGACCGAAATCCAGCGCGGCGAAGCTCTGGCCCGGCACACAGCTGTAGTGCTTGCCGCCCAACTGCAGGCTACCGGCGGTGGGCAGGCCTAGCTGGCGACAGGTGGCGTGGAAACCGCCTTTTTGCAGGGGCGCAACCAGATTGATCGATTGCAGATGGGCGGGGCGTTGTATGTCCAGGGCAACCTGTAGGGGCTGGCCGCCGATATCCGGGGCGGCAGCGGTGAGGCGCAGGCGTCCGGGGTGCTCATCGATGCGCAGTTGCAGGCGAGAGTGGCTGAAGGCATGGCTCTCCAGCGGCAGGTCGGGCAACTGGCAGCCGAGGGCGAAGGGACGGAACTGGGTATGGGCGACGGCCTGGCCGGTTTCCAGGTCGAGGAAGTAGGCGGCGCCGTAGCCGAGGTAGTCGAGGTCAGCCAGGGTTAGCGAGAGCATCCACTGCGGCGTGGTGATGCACCAGTGATTCCAGCGTTTGCGCCGCCCGGCGTGGCCGTGCAGGGTGCAGTCCACCTGCGGGCGGCTGGACCAGCCAATGGCTTCGTCCAGCAATCGGCCTTTGCTGTCGCAAAGCGGCTGGAGCGGAAGGGGCGCGTGTGAGGTGAGGCTGGTCATCGGGCACGTCCGTGTGTGTGCGCGGGCTGGCGATCAATTGCCGGCTCTTGAGGTGCGCACGCCTTGTTGAATAATAGTGGGGAGGTCGCAAAGAATGCCGACCCCACCCGAGCATGAGCAAGTACTGGCATTTTGGCAACTGACCAGTGGGTGCGCCGGTCAACATGACGGGTGTGAGCCAGCGCACAACGCGCATCGCTTGAGGGATTTCCGCACAGGGCACAAAATGCCGCCTTCGTAGTCTACCCAGACTCATTCACAACCTCTGGACGCTCTCCATGCTCCGTTTTTCCAAACTCTGCACCGCCGTTCTGCTCTGCGCGAGCGCATCCCTGGCCATGGCCGATGCCGCCAGTCACGCTGCCGATGCCGAGCGTTTTCTCAAGCTGGCTCACGCCGACAAGCTGACCGTGCCGGTCTACGGCCAGGTGCAGCAGATGTTCGCCCAGCGTTTCGCCGAGGCGCAGAATGGCAAGAAAGCGGTACTCGAGAGTTATCAGGCCAAGGCCAATACCGCGCTGGACAAAGCGGTCGGCTGGGACAAGCTCAAGCCGGACATGGTCAAGCTCTACACCAGCAACTTCAATGAGCAGGAGCTCAAGGACCTGATCGCCTTCTACGAGTCGCCGCTGGGACAGAAGGTGCTGCAGAAAATGCCGACTCTCACCGCACAGTCCGCGCAGATCACCCAGAGCAAACTGGAGTCCGCGGTGCCTGAGGTGAACAAGCTGCTGGCCGACATGAGCAACGAACTCGGCCTGCCGAAACAGCCCTGATGGAGCCCGAGATGTCCAAGCAAGACCTGATCATCACCGCCCTGGCGGCGCTGCAGCCTGAGCACCTTGAGGTGCTGGACGAGAGCCATATGCACAGCCGCGGTCTGGAAACTCACTACAAGGCGGTGATCGTCAGCCCGGCGTTTGCCGGACTGAATGCGGTCAAGCGACATCAGAGGGTCTATGCCACGGTCGGCGAGCTGATGGGACAGATCCACGCGCTGGCGCTGCATACCTACACCCCGGAGGAGTGGGCGGCGCAGGGCGTGGCGCCGGCTTCGCCGACCTGCCGCGGCGGTCATTGATGTAGCCCGGAGGAGAACCGAGGAACACCTGCGGCGACTCCCGGATTGCATCCGGGCTACGTGACAGGCTGTCGCGCCTTGTCGCCAAGCCACCCCGGCGAATCCCTGCTTTGCTACAATCCGTCCGCGCCGGCCCACGCCGGCGCTTTCGTTTAGATTCTCGATTTAGCGAGTTGGAGCCATGCAAGGCGCTACGTTAGTAACGCAGCACGGCCGACGCGCAGCTGATCGAGGGCCAGTCCGCCCTTTACGTGGGCGACTACTGAGAGAATATTCATGACCGACAAGATCGTCGTCGCGGCGCTGTATAAATTCGTCTCCCTGCCGGACTACCAGGAGCTGCGCGAACCCCTGCTGCAAACCCTCATCGATAACGACATCAAGGGCACCCTGTTGCTCGCCGAAGAGGGTATCAATGGCACCGTTTCCGGCACCCGCACCGCTATCGATGCGCTGCTCGCCTGGTTCCGCCTGGATGCCCGTCTGGCCGATATCGACCACAAGGAATCCTATTGCGATGAACAGCCGTTCTATCGCACCAAGGTCAAGCTGAAGAAAGAGATCGTTACCCTCGGCGTGCCCGGTGTCGACCCCAACCAGCGCGTCGGTACCTACGTTGAGCCGCAGGACTGGAACGCCCTGATCAGCGACCCAGAAGTGCTGCTGATCGATACCCGCAACGACTATGAGGTGGCCATCGGTACCTTCGAGGGCGCCATCGACCCCAAGACCAAGTCTTTCCGCGAGTTCCCCGAGTACATCAAGGCCCACTTCGACCCGAGCAAACACAAGAAGGTGGCGATGTTCTGCACCGGCGGTATCCGCTGCGAGAAGGCCTCCAGCTACATGCTCGGCGAGGGTTTCGAGGAGGTCTATCACCTCAAGGGCGGCATCCTCAAATATCTCGAGGAAGTACCGCAGGAGCAGACCAAGTGGCAGGGCGACTGCTTCGTCTTCGATAATCGTGTAACCGTGCGTCATGACCTGTCCGAGGGCGACTACGATCAGTGTCACGCCTGCCGCACGCCGATCTCCGTGGAAGACCGCCAGTCCGAGTTCTACAGCCCCGGCGTCAGCTGTCCACATTGCTGGGATTCGCTGCCGGAGAAAACCCGTGAGAGCGCCCGCGAGCGGCAGAAGCAGATCGAACTGGCGCGCCAGCGCAACCAGCCGCACCCGATTGGCCGCGACCCCCGCCAACTGAACGAGGCCTGACCCATGGCTAGCCGCCTGCTCTACGTGATGGACCCGATGTGCTCCTGGTGTTGGGGTTTCGCCCCGGTGGTCGAAGCACTGGCCGAGCAGGCTGCGGCCGCCGGCGTGCCGCTGCAGGTCGTGGTGGGTGGCCTGCGCCGCGATCAGGTGGCGATCGATGCGGCCGCGCGGGTGCGTTACCTGGGCTACTGGCAGGCGGTCAACGCCAGTACCGGGCAGCTGTTCGACTTCGAACGCGGGCTGCCCGAGGGGCTGGTGTACGACACCGAGCCAGCCTGCCGTGCGCTGGTCACCGCGCGCCAGCTCGATGCCGCAAGCGCCTGGACGCTGCTCAAGCTGGTTCAGCAAGCCTTCTACACCGAGGGTGCCGACGTCACCCAGGCCAGCGTGCTGGTGCAACTGGCCGAGCAGGCGGGCATCCCGCGCATCGAGTTCGCCGAGGCCTTCGACAGTCAGGCCATGCAGGAGGCGACTGCTGCCGACTTCACCTGGGTACAGGATCTGGGCATCGCCGGCTTCCCCACCTTGTTGGCGGAGCGCGACGGCCAGCTGGCGCTGCTGACCAACGGCTATCAACCGCTCGCGGTACTGGCGCCGCTGCTGGGCCGCTGGCTGGAGCGCGCTGCCAATGCCTGATCGGTTGAGCTGGGCAGAAATCCGTCGCCTGGCCCTGCATCACAAGAAAGCGCTGATCCTGGCCAATCTGGTCGCCGTGCTGGCGACCTTGTGCAGCGTGCCGATCCCGTTGCTGTTGCCGCTGCTGGTGGACGAAGTGCTGCTGCATGACGGAGACGCGGCGCTCAAGGTGATGGACAACTTCCTGCCTGCCGACTGGCAGACCGCAGCAGGCTACATCGGCCTGATGCTGCTGCTGACCTTGCTGCTGCGCAGCTCGGGGCTGATCTTCAACGTGTTGCAGGCGCGGCTGTTCGCCAGGTTGTCGAAGGACATTGTCTATCGCATCCGCATGCGTCTGATCGAGCGCCTCAAGCGCATCTCCCTCGGCGAGTACGAGAGCCTGGGTAGCGGCACCGTGACCACCCACCTGGTCACCGATCTGGACACCCTGGACAAGTTCGTCGGCGAGACCCTCAGCCGCTTTCTGGTGGCGGTGCTGACCCTGGTCGGCACCTCGGCCATCCTGATCTGGATGCACTGGCAACTGGCCTTGCTGATCCTGCTGTTCAACCCGCTGGTGATCTACGCCACCGTGCTGCTGGGCAAGAAGGTCAAGCACCTGAAGAAGCTGGAGAACGACAGCACGTCGCGTTTCACCCAGGCGCTGACCGAGACCCTGGAAGCCATTCAGGAAGTGCGCGCCGGCAACCGCCAGGGCTACTTCCTCGGCCGCCTCGGCGGGCGGGCGCGCGAGGTGCGCGACTATGCCGTTGCCTCGCAGTGGAAGAGCGATGCCTCCAACCGTGCCAGCGGCCTGCTGTTCCAGTTCGGTATCGACGTGTTCCGCGCGGCGGCGATGCTCACCGTGCTGTTTTCCGACCTGTCCATCGGCCAGATGCTCGCGGTGTTCAGCTACCTGTGGTTCATGATCGGCCCGGTGGAGCAGCTGCTCAGTCTGCAGTACGCGTTCTACGCTGCAGGCGGGGCGCTGACGCGGATCAACGAGCTGCTGGCACGCAAGGACGAGCCGCAGTACGACGGGCGCGTCGACCCTTTCAAGGGGCGCGACACGGTCGGTATCGAGGTGCGCGGGTTGACCTTCGGCTATGGCGAGGAGCCAGTGCTGGATCGTCTCGATCTGTCCATCGGCCCGGGTGAGAAGGTCGCCATCGTCGGCGCGTCCGGCGGTGGCAAAAGCACGCTGGTGCAGCTGCTGCTGGGCCTTTATACGCCACAGGCCGGCAGCATCCGCTTCGGCGGCAGCGCGCTGGAGGAGATCGGCCTGGACGGCGTGCGTGACAACGTCGCGGTGGTGTTGCAGCACCCGGCACTGTTCAACGACACGGTGCGTGCCAACCTGACCATGGGCCGCGAACGCAGCGACGAGGCTTGTTGGCAGGCGCTGCGTATCGCCCAGCTTCACGACACCATCGCGCAACTGCCGCAGGGTCTGGACAGCGTGGTCGGGCGCAGTGGTGTGCGGCTCTCTGGTGGGCAACGTCAGCGCCTGGCGATCGCGCGCATGGTGCTGGCCGAGCCGAAGGTGGTGATTCTCGACGAGGCCACCTCGGCGCTGGATGCGGCCACCGAGTACGCCTTGCATGAAGCGCTGGCGCAGTTCCTTGAAGGTCGCACCACGCTGATCATCGCCCACCGCCTCAGCGCGGTGAAACAGGCTGACCGCGTGCTGGTGTTCGATGGCGGCAGCGTCGCCGAGGATGGCGACCACCAGCAGCTGATCGCCGAAGGTGGCCTGTACGCCAAGCTCTACGGGCATTTGCAGCAGGGCTGAGGTGTCTATTCTTCGCGGCTGAAACTGCTCCTACGGGGGCAGTTAGGCATCTGTAATGTTGTAGGGCGGGTGCAACCCACCATAAATGAGTGGCGGGTTGCACCCGCCCTATGGATCTGAAGCCGCTTCTACGGGATAGGTAGGAGCGGCTGGGCGGCATTCCGCTTCAGCCGCGATGCTCTTTTGCGCAACCAATGTCCCCGGATTTCATCCGGGCTACACAGCTTCCTTGGCTGTCGCGGCTGAAGCCCCTCCCACAAGGTTGCGCCGCTGCAATGAACGGCTGCTCCCGTTCTGTGGGAGGCGCTTTAGCGGCGACGCTCTACCTCAGCCATGGCTCATCAGAGCCTCACTCAACTCCTCGAACAGTGTCTGCACCGAGCGCAAGGCCCGGCAATCCGGGCGGGTCAGCAACCAGAGTTCGGTGTCGCAGCCGGCCAGTGGCGGGCCGAGTGCCTTGAGTTCGGGGTGGGCGCGCAGCACGAAGTCGGGCAGGGCGGCGACACCCAGCCCGGCGCGGGCCAGTTGCGCCACGGCGTACATGCTGCTGCAGCGGTAGTTGGGGGTGACGCTCGGCAATTCGCGCAGGCGCCAGAGTACCGTTGCATGGTCCGGCATTGCCTCGTCCGGGGCGATCCAGCTCTGGCGCGCCAGGTCGCTGCGATCCTGGCCATCATCGCGGGCGCAAACGAAGTAGGACACGCTGGCCAGACGCCGGCCGACCAGATGCTCCGGCGGCTGATTGGTCAGACGCAAGGCCAGGTCGGCGTCGCGGCGGCTCAGGTTGGCGAAGTCGTTCGACGTCACCAGCTCCAGCGCCAGCGCCGGGTAACTGGGCATGAAACGCGCCAGCGCCGGCAGCAGCAGGCTGCTCAGGACCGCATCGGTGCAGGTCAGGCGCACCGTACCGCTGACCACCTGCTTGCCCAGCTCCAGCGCCACGCGTGCAGCATCCAGTGCCTGTTCGGCGCGCTCGGCCTGCTCGGCCAGTGCGCGGGCGGTTTCGCTGGGTTCGTAGCCACGCCGACTCTTCTCGAACAGCGCCACTCCCAGGGCAGCCTCCAGTCTGCGCACGGCGCGGAATACCGTGGACACGTCGACCTGCATCAATTCTGCCGCTCGCGCGAGGGAGCGGCCACGCACCAGGGCGAGCACCAGGGACAGGTCGGTATGGTCGATCTGATATTGCACAGCTGCAATCTCTGCTTGTCTATTCGCCAATTATTATTGCGCGAGCGCCATCTTATAGTGGCAGGGAGACCGCCATGCAAGAGGGGGATAGGCGTATGTACAGCAAGTGTCGAGTCAAGGTCGCTCTGGTGGGTGACTACAATGCGGCGATTGCCGCGCATCGGGCCATTCCCGAGGCGCTGCGTCTGGCCAGCGAGGCGCTGGGTGTGGCGGTCGAATACGACTGGCTGGCCACCGACAGCATTCTCGATGATGCCGCGCTGATGGCCTATGACGGCATCTGGTGCGTGCCGGGCAGCCCCTATGCCGCCACCGAGGGTGCGCTGCGCGCCATTCGCTTTGCCCGCGAGCAGGGCGTGCCGTTCCTGGGCACCTGTGGCGGCTTCCAGCACGCGCTGCTGGAGTACGCGCGCAACCGCCTGGGCTGGACCGATGCCGAACACGCCGAGCTGTCGCCGCAAGCGCAGAATCCTCTGATCGCGCCCCTGAGCTGCGCCTTGCTGGATGTCAGCGAGCACGTGCATCTGGTTTCCGGCTCGCGCATTGCCGAACTCTACGGCGTACGTGAGATCAGCGAGCAGTACCTGTGCCGCTATGGTCTCGTCGATGCCTTCGTCGAGCCGCTGATGGCCCAGGCGCTGAAGGCCTCCGGGCATGACCAGGCGGGCGCGGTGCGTGCCATCGAACTGGAGGACCATCCGTTCTTTATCGCCACCCTGTTCCAGCCCGAGCGCGCGGCGCTGGAAGGTCGCCTGCCGCCGGTCGTGGCCGGTCTGGTCGGCGCCTGTGCGGTGCAATCGGTACACGAAGCGCATCTGCAGGCAGCCGTGTGATCGCCGTTACGCCTGAGCCACCTTATTACGTGGTGATGTTTACCAGCCAGCGCACCGAGGTGGATGCCGGCTACGCCGAGGCGGCACAGCGCATGCTGGAACTGGCCGCCCAGCAGCCCGGTTTCCTCGGCGTGGAGTCGGCGCGCAGCGATGGCCTGGGCATCACCCTGTCCTACTGGCAGAGCGAGGAGGCCATTCGTGCCTGGCGCGAGCACGCCGAGCACCGCGTCGTGCGTGAGCAGGGGCGAGCCGATTGGTACGCTGCCTTCGCCACACGGGTGGCCAAGGTGGAGCGTGCCTACACCTTCTTGCGCTCCGACTGAGTGCTAGCGGCAAGCCGGCAGACCGCTCTGTAAGGTTTCTTTTACGGTAAGCGGGGCGCTGCCTGCGTTAGCTGCCTGGCGTAACGAAAATTTGCCGGCGTTGCGCTTGGCTGCTGTGTCGAAGTGTCGCAAGCCATCTTGAGAGCGGGTCTGCGCTCGGTTGTCATGAGGTTGTCCGCAACGCATTCGTGCGGCTGCCATAACAATGACAATCAGGAGGCGAAATGACCGCCGTGGCCAAGATCGAGCAGCACAACCCCATCGGAACCGACGGTTTCGAGTTCGTCGAATTCACCGCACCGAACGCCGAAGGCATCGAGCAACTGCGCCAGTTGTTCACTGCCATGGGCTTCACCGAAACCGCCAAGCACCGCTCGAAAGAGGTGTGGTTGTTCCAGCAGAACGACATCAATATCGTGCTCAACGGCAGCCCCACCGGCCACGTGCGCGCCTTCGGCGAGAAGCATGGTCCCAGCGCCTGCGCCATGGCCTTCCGGGTCAAGAACGCCGCCCAGGCTGCGGCCTACGTCGAGCAGCAGGGCGCCACGCTGGTGGGCAGCCACGCCAACTTCGGCGAGCTGAACATCCCCTGCGTCGAAGGCATCGGCGGCTCCCTGCTGTATCTGGTTGACCGTTACGGCGACAAGAGCATCTACGACGTCGACTTCGAGTACATCGAAGGCCGCAGCGCCAACGACAACGCCGTCGGCCTGCAGTGCATCGACCACCTGACCCACAACGTGCGTCGCGGACAGATGGACGTATGGTCCGGCTTCTACGAGCGCATCGCCAACTTCCGCGAGATCCGCTACTTCGATATCGAAGGCAAGCTCACCGGCCTGTTCTCCCGCGCGATGACCGCGCCCTGCGGCAAGATCCGCATTCCGATCAACGAGTCGGCCGATGACAAGTCGCAGATCGAGGAATTCATCCGCGAATACCATGGCGAGGGCATCCAGCACATCGCCCTGTCCACCGACGACATCTATGCCACCGTGCGCCAGCTGCGTGCCAACGGCGTGGACTTCATGACCACCCCGGACACCTATTATGAAAAGGTCGACAGCCGCGTCGCCGGCCATGGCGAGCCAACTGATGTGCTGCGCGAGCTGAACATCCTGATCGACGGTGCGCCGGGCGACGACGGCATCCTGCTGCAGATCTTCACCAACACGGTGATCGGCCCGATCTTCTTCGAGATCATCCAGCGCAAGGGCAACCAGGGTTTCGGCGAGGGCAATTTCAAGGCGCTGTTCGAATCCATCGAGGAAGACCAGCTGCGTCGCGGCGTGATCTCCGAGGAGTGATGCCATGAGCCGCCAATGGATCCGCTTCCCCCTGCGCGAAGGCGAGTGTTCACGCCAGGCGCATTGCGACCTGCCGCAGGGCACCTATGAGCGCGAGATGGGCCGTGAGGGCTTCTTCGGCCCCACTGCGCACCTGCACCACAAGCATCCGCCCACCGGCTGGATCGACTGGCAAGGCCCGCTGCGCCCGCACGCGTTCAACTTCAACGACATCCCCAGCGAGCGCGACTGTCCGCTGGCGGCGCCGCTGACCCTGCACAACGCCGACGTCAAGCTGCGCGTCTGGCGCACCCACGGCGCCATGCGCCATCTGGTGCGCAACGCCGATGGTGACGAGTTGCTGTTCGTCCATGAAGGCAGTGGGCATTTCTACTGCGACTTCGGCCATCTGCAGTACCGCGACGGCGACTACCTGCTGATCCCCCGTGGCACCGCCTGGCGCATCGAGGCCAGCACACCGAGCTACTTCCTGCTGATCGAGAACACCGACGGCGCTTATCAGTTGCCGGACAAGGGCCTGCTCGGCCCGCAGGCGATCTTCGATCTGGCAGTGCTGGAACACCCGCATATCGATGATGCCTTCAAGGCGCAGCAGGACGAGAACACCTGGCAGATCCGCATCAAGCGGCGCGGCCAGATCAGCACCGTGACCTACCCCTACAACCCGCTGGATGTGGTCGGCTGGCACGGTGACAACACCGTGGTACGCCTTAACTGGCGCGACATTCGCCCGCTGATCAGCCATCGCTACCACCTGCCGCCATCGGTGCACACCACCTTCGTCGCCAACGGTTTCGTGATCTGCACCTTCACTCCGCGACCGGTGGAATCCGACCCCGGCGCGCTCAAGGTGCCGTTCTTCCACAACAACGACGATTACGACGAAGTGCTGTTCTACCACCGCGGCAACTTCTTCAGCCGCGACAACATCGAGCAGGGCATGGTCACTCTGCACCCCTGCGGTTTCCCCCATGGGCCGCACCCCAAGGCGCTGAAGAAGAGTCAGGAGGATCCGGCCACCTTCATCGACGAGGTGGCGGTGATGATCGACACCCGTCGTGCCCTGGAAGTGGCCGATGCCGCCAGTGCGGTGGATGTCGCCGAGTACGTCAATTCCTGGCGCGCGCCGGGTACACAAGGTTGAACCTGTAGGAGCCGGCTTGCCGGCGATCAGCGATCCCCGGA
>JBLUOL010000103.1:0-18042 GCA_048065775.1 Pseudomonas sp. GW6 | reverse complement strand
CCAATGGCCGTCGCGGCGTTTTTGTTCGGCGGTAGCCTGGTTTGCCGCTCAGCCAAGCATCGTTGCGGCACATGTGTAGGAGCGGCGCCCCGCCGCGAACATGGGTGGAGCGCAATCGAAAAGCTTCGCCCCGGGGCGGGGCTCCTACACAAGACCGCGCTGGAACCCAGGCACAGCCTTTGCCATCGACGCCTTATTCGGCGGACACCGGTTCGGTACGCGGCCAGGCGTTGATCACGGCCTTGAACAGGGTGGCCAGCGGAATGGCGAAGAACACACCCCAGAAGCCCCACAGCCCGCCGAACAGCAGCACCGCGCAGATGATCGCCACCGGATGCAGGTTGACCGCCTCGGAGAACAACAGCGGCACCAGCACATTGCCATCGAGCGCCTGGATGATCCCGTAGATCACCATCAGATAGAGGAACTGGTCGCTCCAGCCCCACTGGAACAGACCGATCAGCGCCACCGGCACGGTCACCACCACCGCGCCGATATAAGGCACCACCACCGACAGGCCGACCAGCAAGGCCAGCAGCGCGGCGTAATTGAGGCCCAGGTAGGCGAAGGCGATATAGGTGACCACGCCGCAGATGATGATCTCGATGAACTTGCCACGGATGTAGTTGGCGATCTGCTGGTTCATTTCCTGCGCCACCTGGGTAATCAGTGAGCGCTCGCGCGGTAGGTAGCTGCGAAACCACTGGCCGATCTGCTCGCGGTCCTTGAGGAAGAAGAACACCAGGATCGGCACCAGTACCAGGTAGATCATCACGCTGACCAGCATCGGCAGGCTGGACAGGGAGAACGACAGCGCCCACTGGCCAAACTTGCCAGCTTCGCCGCGCATGCTGTCGATCAGTTGCACGACCTGCGCGTCGGTGATCAGGTTCGGGTAACGCTCCGGCAGCAGCAGGAACACCGATTGCCATTCGGCGGCCATACGCGGCAGTTCATTGAACAGCGTACTCAACTGTTGCCAGAGCAGCGGCATCAGCACCAGCAGAAACACCGTCAGGCCGCCCATGAACAGGGTGAACACCAGCCAGACCGCCAGTACCTGCGGCACCTTCAGGCGCTCCAGGCCGTTGACCAGGCCCTGCATGAGAAAGGCCAGCACCAGGCCGGTCAGCACCGGCGCGAGCATGCCGCCCAGCGTCAGCACCACGGCAAAGCCGAGCACCAGCAGCACCGCCAACACCACCGCCTGTTCGTCGGAGAAGTAGCGGTGCAGCCAATCGCGTAAAACCTTGACCATCAGAATTCCTTAACGCAGAGAAGTGCCGGTTCTTTCACTACGCCCGCCACATGAAAAATGGCGCACGCCGCGCATGAATGACCACCGGGATGTGTTTCAAGCTACAACAGCTGCTCAGGCCTTACGCAACCAGTAACGATAAATACCTGCCTCGGCCTCTTCATGCAGCAGCGCATGGCCGGCCAGACTGGCGAAGGCACGAAAGTCGCGCTGCGAGCCGGCGTCAGTAGCGCTGACCTTGAGCACGGCCCCACTGGCCAGGCGGTTGAGCTCGAGCTTGGCCTTGAGCAACGGCAGCGGGCAGTTCAGCCCGCAGGCATCGAGCTCGGCATCGAAAGCCGGTACGTCTGTCATCATCTACTCCTGATAGGTCGGCTAGGATACCCAAGCCGCCACAACCCTGGCCAGCGCGGTAGCTGGCCGGCTACAGTAACGCCTTTGCCTCCCGAGAGCCTTGAGTGCATGACTTTTCTGCGCCCCACCCTGCTGACGCTGGCCTGCCTGTTCGCCGCCCACACGGGTGCCAGTGATCTGCCGTCGCTAGGCGACGCCAGTTCCTCGATCGTCTCGCCACAGCAAGAACATCAGCTCGGCCGTGCCTGGCTCGGCCTGTTGCGTGGCCAGGTCTCGCAACTGGACGATCCGCAACTGAAGGATTTCGTCGAATCCAGCGTCTATCGCCTGTCGGAAACCAGCCAGTTGCAGGACCGCCGCCTGGAGTTCGTGTTGCTCAACAGCCCGCAGCTCAACGCCTTCGCCGCTCCCGGCGGGATCGTCGGGGTCAACGGCGGCCTGTTCCTCTACGCCCAGACCGAAGCGGAGTATGCCTCGGTCATGGCGCACGAACTGGCGCACTTGTCGCAGCGTCACTTCGCTCGCGGTGTCGAGGCGCAACAACGCATGCAGCTGCCGCTGATGGCCGCCATGCTCGCCGGCATCGTCGCCGCTGCAGCAGGTGCCGGCGACGCCGGTATCGCCACCATCATGTCGACCCAGGCCGCTGCCATTCAGGAACAACGGCGTTTCTCCCGGCAGAACGAACAGGAGGCCGACCGCATCGGCCTGGTCAACCTGGAAAAGGCCGGTTACGACCCACGCGCCATGCCGCTGATGTTCGAACGGCTGATGCGTCAGTACCGTTACGACGCCAAGCCGCCGGAATTCCTGCTGACTCACCCGGTGTCGGAATCGCGTATCGCCGATACCCGCAACCGCGCCGAGCAGTACCCCGCCACGGGCCGCGAAGACAGCCTGCGCTATCAATTGATGCGCGCCCGCGTACAGCTGACCTACGAAGAGACGCCGGGCGTTGCTGCCAAGCGCTTTCGCGCCATGCTCGACGAGAACCCGCGCATCGATGCCGCGCGCTACGGCCTGGTCCTGGCGCAGATGAAAACCGGTCAGCTCGCTGAAGCCGTTGAAACCCTGGCGCCGCTGCTGAGCAAAAGCCCGGACGACATCACCTACAACCTGGCGCAGATCGAACTGGATATGGCAGCCAACCGGCTGGACGCCGCCGAGCGTCGTCAGGAGCGCATGTTCGCCCTCTACCCGAGCAATTACCCGTTGCAGCAGGCCCGCGTCGACCTGCTACTCAAGCAGCAACGCATCGCGGACGCCGAGCGTGCCCTGGACAATCTGCTCAAGACTCGCGCCAAGGACCCGGACGTCTGGTATCAGGTCGCCGAAGTGCGTGGCCTGAGTGGCAACACCATCGGCCTGCACCAGGCACGCGCGGAGTTCTTCGCCCTGGTCGGCGACTACAACCAGGCCATCGAACAGCTGGACTTCGCCAAGCGCCGCGCCAGCAACAACTTCCAGCTGGCCTCGCGCATCGATGCCCGGCAGCGCGAACTCTCCGAGGAGAAGCGCCTGGTCGAGCAGATGCTGCGCTGATCCGGAACATGGCGGTGCGCACGGCGCACCCTACCCGTCGCCCATGACAGCAGGGTGCGCTGCGCGCACCGACAGCAGCGCGGTAGCCCGGACGCAATCCGGGACCCCGGCGGCAAATCCCCCGGATTGCATCCGGGCTACGCAAGCCTGTGAATACCGCGCCACAAAAAGAAGCCCCGCACTTGGCGGGGCTCTTTTATTTCAGCGCACGGCTCAGGCGCTTTGCGCCAGGTCCATCAGCTCGCGGTTGGCTACCGCGTACATGGCGTAGTCGGTGCCGGTCGCCGAACGCAGCTCGGCCAGCATCGCCTTCCAGCGGTCGACCAGGCGTTGATGCTGGTCGAGCCACAGCGCCACACGTGCCTCGATTTCCTGCGGACCATCAGCCATCTGCAGTACCGACACGGTAATCGCCCGCTGCTGCCAGTCCAGATCATCACGGAAGGCTTCGCGGGCCAGCGACTGCCAGTTGTTCTCCACCGGCAGATTGGTGATCTGCTGCAGGTACCAGGACAGCTCCAGCGCACCACCGACGGCGAAGTAGGCAGTGGCCACTTCGCTGGTGTCCTTGCCGGTCACGTCCGCCGCTTCGATGATCGGCAGCAGCGTGTACAGGTGGCTGGTGCCAGCGACGACGCGCGCCAGCTCTTCCGGTGTACCGGCTTCGACGAAGCTCTGGTAGCGCGCCAGCCACTGCTCGCGGGCCGGGCCTTCGAGCAGTTCGTCCAGTCGACCGACCAGTGCTTCGATGCGCGGTGCGAAATGCGCCACGTCGCGCGCGGCGTCCAGCTCGTTACGGCGGCTGCGCAGGAACCAGCGCGTGGCGCGGCGGCCCAGACGCATCAGCTCGTCCATCAACTGCAGTTGCAGATCGGCCGACACCTTGTAGTCCAGCGCCTCGATCTGCGACCACCAATGCGGCAAGCGGAACAGATCACGCACGATGACATAGGCGCCAGCGACGTTGGCCGCGCTCATGCCGGTGGACTCCTTCAGGCGCTGCACGAAGGTGATGCCCATGTGGTTGACCAGGTCGTTGGCGATCTGCGTGCTGACGATCTCGCGCTTGAGGCGGTGGCGGCGCATGGCGTCGCCGAACTTCTCGGTGAGGATCGCCGGGAAGGCAGTCTCCATCTCACGGGCCAGGTACTCGTCGTCCGGAACCAGGGACTTGAGCAGCGACTCCTTGAGGTCGATCTTGCTGTAGGAGATCAGCACCGACAGCTCCGGCCGGGTCAGGCCCTGGCCGTTGGTGGCGCGCTCGTTGAGCTCCTCGTCCGAAGGCAGGAACTCCAGGGCGCGGTCCAGCTTGCCGGCGCTCTCCAGCGCATTCATCAGGCGCTTGTACTCGCCGACGTGCTCACGGGCGCGGCGCTCGGCCAGCGACAGCGCCTGGGTCTGCTTGTAGTTGTTGCCCAGTACCAGTTCGGACACATCATCGGTCATCTCGGCCAGCAGCTTGTTGCGCTGCTTCTCGGTCATGTCGCCGCCCGAGACGATCTCACCCAGCAGAATCTTGATGTTCACTTCGTGGTCGGAGCAGTCCACACCACCGGCGTTGTCGATGAAGTCGGTGTTGCTGGCGCCGCCATGCAGGCCGAATTCGACGCGACCGAGCTGGGTCATGCCCAGGTTGCCGCCCTCGCCCACTACCTTGGCGCGCAGTTCGCGACCGTCCACGCGCAGGGCGTCGTTGGCCTTGTCGCCGACGTCGCCGTGGCTTTCCTTGCTGGATTTGACGTAGGTGCCAATGCCGCCGTTCCACAGTAGGTCGACCGGTGCCTTGAGCAGGGCATTGAGCAGCTCGGTGGGCGCCAGCTTGTCGGCAGCGATATCGAAGCGCGCCTTCATCTGCGGGGTGATGGCGATGCTCTTGGCGCTGCGCAGGAAGATGCCGCCACCGTCGGAAATCAGCTTGGTGTCGTAATCGGCCCAGCTCGAACGCGGCAGCTCGAACAGGCGCTTGCGCTCGACGAAGCTCTTGGCCGCGTCCGGGTTCGGGTCGATGAAGATGTGCATGTGGTTGAAGGCCGCTACCAGTTGCAGGCTTTCCGACAGCAGCAGGCCATTGCCGAACACGTCGCCGGCCATGTCGCCGATACCGATCACGGTGACGTCGTCCTTCTGCACATCGATACCGCGCTCGCGGAAGTGACGTTGCACCGAAACCCAGCCGCCCTTGGCGGTGATGCCCATGCCTTTGTGGTCGTAACCGGCCGAGCCGCCGGAGGCGAAGGCGTCACCGAGCCAGAAGTCATATTCGGCGGCGATGCCGTTGGCGATGTCGGAGAAGGTCGCGGTGCCCTTGTCTGCCGCCACCACCAGATAGGGGTCGTCGGCGTCGTGACGTACGACGTTCTGCGGCGGAACCACCTCGCCTTCCTTGAGGTTGTCGGTGATATCCAGCAGGCCGCTGATGAAGATGCGGTAGCAGGCGATGCCCTCGGCCAGCACCTCGTCACGCGAGCCACCGATCGGCATCCGGCGCGGCACGAAGCCGCCCTTGGCGCCCATCGGCACGATCACCGCGTTCTTCACCTGCTGCGCCTTGACCAGGCCGAGCACTTCGGTACGGAAGTCCTCTTCGCGATCCGACCAGCGCAGACCGCCACGGGCGACGTCGCCGAAGCGCAGGTGCACACCCTCGACGCGCGGGCTGTAGACGAAGATCTCGAACTTCGGCACCGGCCGCGGAATATCCGGAATCAGGCGCGGGCTGAGTTTGAAGCTGAAATAGGATTTGACCGCGCCGCTGGCGTCGGTCTGGAAGAAGTTGGTACGCAGGGTGGCTTTGATCAGGTCCAGGTAGCGACGCAGGATGCGGTCTTCGTTGAGCACGGCGACGTTGTCCAGCGCAGCGAGGATGGCCTGTTCGAGCTTCTGCTGCTTGTCTTCCAGGTCCTCGGCGGTGAGCTTGCGCGCGAGGTAGAAACGGGTGCGGAACAGACGCACCAGCTCCTTGGCGATATCGGCGTGGTTGATCAGGGTCGCAGCGATATAGCTGAGGTCGAAGCCCAGGCGAATCTGCTTGAGATAGCGCGCATAGGCACGCAACAGCGCCACTTCACGCCAGGGCATGGCGGCGGTCAGCACCAGGCGGTTGAATGCATCGTTCTCGGCATCGCCACCGACGATGTGGATGAAGGCGTCCTGCAGAGTGTCGTTGAGCTGCTGGATGTCGACGTCCAGGCCTTCGGCATAGGTGAAGGCGAAGTCGTGAATCCAGAATTCGCGGCCGTCATTGCGGCGCAGCTTGTAGGGGAACTCGCCAAGCACGCGCAGGCCGAGGTTCTCCAGAATCGGCAGCACGTCGGACAGCGGCAACGGTGTATCGGCGTGGTACAGCTTGCAGTGCAGTTGCTGCCCTGCCTGGGCCAACGGCTGGTAGAAACTCATCACCAGCGGCTTGTCGTTGCTCAGGCTGAGCAGGTGCTGCATGTCCACCACCGCCGAATGCGGGGCGAAACGCTCGCGGTAGCCAGCCGGGAAGCCGTCGGGGAATTCGGCCAGCACGCTGGTACCTTGCGCCTCGCCGAGGCTCTCGACCATCAAGCTGGCGTAGTCATCCTTCCACGAACGGCAGGCCTGGATGACTTCCTTCTCCAGACGCACGGGGTCGATCTGGGTCTTGTTCTTCGGGTCGACGCGCAGGATGAACTGCACACGCGCCAGCACCGATTCGGAGAAGAAGGTCCAGAATTCGCAATCGGTAGCCTGCAGACGCTCCATCAGCACCTGCTGGATCTTCACGCGGGTTTCGGTGGAGTACACGTCGCGCGGCACATAGGCCAGGCAGTAGCAGAAGCGGCCGTAGGGATCGCGGCGCAGGAACACGCGAATCTTGTTGCGCTCCTGAATCTGCACGATGGCCAGGGCGGTATTGAACAGGTCGTCAACCGGGGTCTGGAACAGGTCGTCACGCGGCAGCACTTCCAGTACCTGGGCCAGCTCCTTGCCCAGATGGGCGCTGCTGTCGAAGCCGGAACGCTGCTTGATCACGTCCACCTTGCGGCGGATGTAGGGGATGTTCCACACACTCTCGGCATACACCGAGGTGGTGTACAGGCCCATGAAGCGGCATTCCTTGACCACGTTGCCCTTGGCATCGAGTTCGCGGATGGAGACGAAATCCGGATAGGCCGGGCGGTGTACGCGGCTCGGTACCGCAGCCTTGGCGAAGGACAGCAACTGCGGCTCGTGCAGGTAGGCCACCGACTCTGGTTCGATGTGCAGCTCCTCGGCGGTCAGCCCGGTGCGCAGGCGCTTGGACAGACCGAGCAGGGATTTCTCGTCGTAGACCATGCGGCCGCCATCGGCGGTCGGTGCGACGGTGAACTCCTCGTAACCGAGGAAGGTGAAGTGGTTGTCCAGCAACCAGTTCAGGTAGACCTTGATTTCATCCAGCTCGGCCTTGTCCACCTTGAGCTTGGCGCGATCCAGCCAGGCCAGCAGCTCGCGTGCCTTGGCCTTCATCGGCTGGAAATCGGCGACGCTCATGCGCACGTCACTGAAGATTTCGTGAATGGCTTTTTCCAGGGTTTTCAGCTCGGCGGAGCTGGAGCAGCGGTCGATCTCCAGGAACATCAGCGCTTCTTGCAGCACGCCCTCGCCCTGGGTGCCGCGCGGCAGGATTTCCAGCAACTGGCCATTCTTGTCACGGCGCACGCTGAACACGCTGTTTTGCAGGGTGTGGATGCTGTAGCCGTGGCGATTGAGCTCCATGCGCACGGAGTCGACCAGGAACGGGGTGTCGCCATGCAGGATTTCCACCGCCGTGTGGGTGGACTGCCAGCCATGCTTCTCGTAATCGGGGTTGAAGGTACGCACCTGCGGCTTGGCGTGATCGAACTGCTCCAGCATGCGCCAGGCCGACAGGGTGCAGCCGACCAGGTCGGAGAGACGCCGCTGGGTCAACTCCTCGAGGGCGATGATGCCGAAGAACTGTTCGGCGAAAAGGGCTACTTGTGGCAGCGCTTGCTCACTCACGTGCTGTGCCAGGGCCGCTTGCAGTTGGTGCTGGAAGTCGGCTTTGCTGGCCGCCGTAAAGAACGCCATGGTTTTGCTCCATTGGGCTGGTGGTTCGACAGGACGTCTGGATCGCTGCCGCTAGGTATTAGTTCAACGTTAGTCCATGAAGCGACGATGACACTTGCGAGTCGCATGCGGACCGGCATGAAGGGAGCGACCGACTGGTCACATATAACCAGCGAGCTTAACGAGGGTTGGCACACAACCGCTTGCGGTGCTGCGACATTTTCTTTCAAGGCTGCACCGGCGCGGTGCAAAAAGAGAAAGCCATGGCCCGCACGCGGAGCGCGAACGGGCCACGGCGAGAGTCAGGCGCCGCGCATCGCCTCGGGCAGCGCCAGCACGATCTGCGGGAACAGCGTGATCAGGATCGCGGCCAGCACCAGCAGGAGGAAGAACGGAAAGCTGGCACGTGCCACGGCGCCCAGGTTGCGCCCGGTAAGGTTCTGGATGACGAACAGGTTGAAGCCCACCGGTGGCGTGATCTGCGCCATTTCCACCACCAGGATGACGAAGATGCCGAACCACAGCAGATCGATCCCGGCGGCCTGCACCGCCGGCAGAATCACTGCGGTGGTGAGCAGGATGATGGAAATGCCATCGAGGAAGCAGCCCAGGGCGATGAAGAACAGGGTCAGCGCCAGCAGCAACAGGTACGGCGACAGCTGCTTGGCGATGATCCAGTCGGCCAGCGCCGCGGGCAGACCGGTGAAGCTCATGGCCGAGGTCAGGTAGGCCGCGCCGAGCAGGATGAAGAAGATCATGCACGAGGTGGACACCGCGCCCATCAGGCTGGCCATGAAGGTTTCCCGGGTCAGCGCCCCCGAGACCAGCGCGATCAGCAGTGCACCGACCACCCCCACAGCCGCCGCCTCGGTGGCCGTGGCGATGCCGCCATAGATCGAACCGATCACAGCGATGATCAGGCCCAGCACCGGAATCAGCAGTTTGGCCCGCCGCAGTTTGTCCAGGAACGGCAGACGCTCGCCCTCCTCTGGCAGCTTGCTGCGATTGCAGGCGGCCCAGAGCATCAGATAGCCGCTGAAGATCGCCAGCAGCAGCAGGCCCGGCAGGATACCGGCGATGAACAGGCGCGAGATCGACACCTGCGCCGCCACGCCATAGACGATCATCATGATCGACGGCGGAATCAGCAAACCGAGCGTGCCGGCACCGGCCAGCGAGCCCATGGCGATGGACTCCGGGTAGCCGCGCGACTTCAGCTCGGGCAGGGAGATGCGACCGATAGTGGCCGCCGTGGCAGCGGAAGAGCCGCTGACTGCCGCGAACAGGCCACAACCGAACACGTTGACGTGCAGCAGGCGCCCCGGCATGCCGCGCATCCAGGGGGCCAGGCCGTTGAACATGTCTTCGGAAAGCCGTGTGCGATAGAGGATCTCGCCCATCCAGATGAACAGCGGCAGCGCCGTCAGTGTCCAGCTGGCGCTGTGTGCCCAGTTGGTGGAAGCGAGAATAGAACCGGCCGGCGCACCGCCGAACAGCTCCATGCCGATGATGCCGACGCCGAGCAACGACAGGGCAACCCAGACGCCGCCGCCAAGCAGCACGAACAGCGCCAGCAGCAAGGTGATTGTAATGATTGTGTAGTCCACGGGTTCACTCACGAATGCAGTGCGGCGCTGGCCGCAATTAAGGGTCGAGCCAGCGGGCTCACTCGCTCATCGCCGTACCGGCTTCGACAGCCTCGAAGCGCTTGCCCTGGCAGACCAGCACCAGGCGCTCGGCCATCGCCACCACCAGAATCAGCGTGCCGAGCATCATCGGCAGCTGGGGCAGCCACATGGGAATCGGCAACAGGCCGGACGACACTTCCTTGAACTCGTAAGACTCCAGAACGAACAACGCGCAGTACCAAGCCATATAGGTGGCGATCCCCAGGCCGACCAGGGTGGCCAGCACATCGACCACGCGACGACTGCCAGCAGGCAGCAGGCGCAATATCAGCTCCACACGGATATGCGCGCCGCGCTGCAACGCGTAGGGCAAGGCGAGAAAGCCCGATGCAGCCATGGCGTAAGCGGCGAACTCATCGGCGGCGGGCACCATGGTGCCCAGTTGGCGGGCGACGATCTGCGCCACGACCAGCACGCAGATCAGGACGAGAAACACGCCGGACAACCATCCGGACAGGGTGTAGAGCTTGTGCAGTGGGGTCATGAACAACGGGCTCCCTGGGCAAGCCACGAGACAAGCCCGCCACAACGAGAGCGGCGGGCAGCGAAATCAAGGCTGGTAGGTATCGAGAATCGCCTTGCCATCGGCACCGGCGCGCTTGAGCCACTCATCGGTCATGCTCTGGCCGATCTGCTCGAAGCCGCTCTCCACTGCCGCCGGGGCCTGCTCGGATACCTGCATGCCATTGTCGGCCAGGGTCTTGACCAGCTCACTGGTCTTCTCCTGGGCAATCGCCCAGCCACGTTTTTCCGCACGCTCGGCAGCAGCCAGCACGGCAGCCTGGGTCGCTTCCGGCAGACGGGCGAAGGCACGGGCGTTGACGATGACGAAGTTCTTCGGAATGAAGGCCTTGACGTCGTAGTAGTAGGAGGAGAAGTCCCAGGCCTGGGAATCCACACCAGTGGTCGGCGAGGTGAGCATGCCGTTGATCATGCCGGTGCTGAAGGCCTGCGGGATTTCGCCGGTCTGGATCACGGTCGGCACTGCGCCCATCAATTCGGTCATGCGCGACGTGGCCGGGTTGTAGGCACGAAATTTCATGCCCTTGAAGTCATCCATGCTCGCGATCGGGGTCTTGGTGAAGATGCTCTGCGGCGACCAGGGCATGGCGTACAGCAGCTTGATGCCCTGCTTGGCCAGGCGTTCTTCCACGGCCGGGCGGCTCGCGTCCCACAGGGCCTGGGCCTGCTCGTAGTTGCGCACCAGGAACGGCACGCTGTCGACTTCGAAGATCGGGTCCTCGTTACCCAGCACCGACATCAGCACGTCACCCAGTTGCACCTGACCGGTCTGCACCGCGCGCTTGACCTCAGGGCGCTTGAACAGCACCGAGTTGGCGTGCACACGAATCTGCAGCTCGCCGGCGCTGGCCTTCTCCACATCCTGCGCGAACTCCTTGGCCACGGTGGTGATGAAGTTGCCATCGGGCTGCTCGACGCTCATGTTCCAGCGCTCGGCGGCCTGGGCACCGAAGCCCAGTGCGCAAGCCAAAGCGGTAATGGCGAAACGCGATGCGATGCTTTTCATGGTGCTCTCCTGTTCATTGTTGTTTGTGCGCCGCAGAACGCGGCGGGAAGACGATTTCGAGTCTCAGCGCATCGCCCTACCCTGTCCAACTAGAAAAACCGGAGGCGCATGATCGGAAATCGTTATGGGATGAAAAGGGGCATTTCTGCAGCCAATGCACCAGCAGCGGGCAGCCTTGGACGGGCCCGCAAGCTGTTGAACGAAGGTGCTCAGGCGCTCTGTTGTTCCGGTACGGGCGACACACGCGCCATGCAGGCTGTGCCCATTTCCTCGGCGTAGACATCCAGGGCTTCGCAGGCCAGAGCGATGATGTCTTCGCTGAGCTCAAGCCCCACGCCGGTACGCCAGGTGGCGACCACCGGCAAGGATGGCGGCTCGGGCACCTCGTCGAGAATGCTCAGCAGCCCTTGCTTGAGTTCGTCATGCACCAGCGCTTGCGGCAGCGCGCCGATACCGAAACCGTCGCGCACCAGACGCGTCATCGCGGCGATGGAGTTGACGCAATTGATGCGTGGCGCGCTAACGCTGCCGGCATGCAGCAGGTTGAGGATGTCCTGATGCGGCCGTGAATTTTTCGAGAAGGTGATGATGCGTTCGCGCGCCAGTTCCTCCATCGAGGCGTAGCTGCGGTGGTACAGCGAGCCGGTCGGGACGATCCAGCGCACCGGAAAGGCGGCCAGTTCCAGGTTGCGCACGCTGTCGCCGTTGACCATGTCGGTCTGGAACACGATATCCAGATAACCCTTGAGTAATTGCTCGTTGAGGTTGCGCGCGGTGTCGGCAGTCAGCTCGATCTCCACGGCGGGGTAGCGCTCCATCACCCGTGTTACGAACGGACTCAACCAGGTGTGAATGACGGTATCCATCGCGCCGACGCGAATACGCCCTTGAATGTTGCCGGTATCGCTGATCGACTGCTTCAGGGCCTGCATGGTGTCGATCATGCGCTCGGCGTATTCGAGCACCTTCTGCCCTTCCGGGGTCAGCGATACGCCCTTGGAATCACGCAGAAAAAGACGGGTACCGAGTTCATCTTCGAGCGCGGCGATGCGGCTGGAAATGGACGCCTGGGTGCTGAACAGCTTCTCGGCTGTCAGGCGGAAGCTCTTGAGCCGTGCCACCCAAACGAAGGTCTCGAGAAATCTCAGATTCATGCCGTAACGCCTCTTCGCAATGTTCTTATCAGGGCCTGTTCGGCAGCGCCCACGCAGCCTCGGGCGTAGCAGGTTGCATGCCAGAGGTTTTTCGCTCGACCGATGATTTTTCCTATCGCTGGCCCCCTGTTTTTTCTCGTTGGACGCAGCCGAACAACGCTTTGAAGAATGGCGCCGCGCTCTGCGCAGACCACAACAAGATCATTCAAAACGCGCTCTGCCAAGCAGCCGCCCTCGCCGCTGCGCGCTCCCAACAGGAGACACTGCACCCATGAAACCCCATTACCCACTGGCATCCGCGCTGCTGCTCGGCAGCGGCCTGCCGACGCTCGCGCATGCCGACTTCATCGAAGACAGCAAAGCCAGCGTCGAGATGCGCAACTTCTATTTCAACCGTGACTTCCGCCAGAGCGGCGCCCGTGACAAGGCCGAAGAATGGGCGCAGGGCTTTCTGCTGCGCATGGAGTCGGGCTACACCGAGGGCACCGTCGGCTTCGGTATCGATGCATTGGGGATGCTCGGTCTGAAACTCGACTCCGCTGACGGCACGGCCGGCAGCGGCCTGCTACCGGCCGATGGCTCCGGTGGTTCGCAGGATGAATATTCCAAGCTCGGCCTGACCGGCAAGGTGAGGCTCTCCAACAGCACGCTGAAAGTCGGCGCCCTGCACTTTCGCAGCCCGATCGTCTCGGCCAACGACTCGCGCCTGCTGCCACAGACCTTCCAGGGCGCCCTGCTCAACGTTCAGGAAATCGACAACCTGACCCTGCAGGGCGGCAAGATCAACCGCATCAAGGCCAACAGCTCCACCGACTACACCAAGATGACCGGCAACCGCATCGGCGGCAGCAGCGATTCCTTCGTGTTCGGCGGTGGCGAGTACAAGATCACCCCACAACTCACCGCCGGCTTGCACCATGGCACCCTCGAGAATGTCTACCAGCAGTATTACGGTACCCTGGTGCATGTGCTGCCGCTGGGCGAGGGCCAGTCGTTCAAAACCGACCTGCGTTACTCGCAAAGCCGCGAGGACGGCAACTTCCGCGATCTCGACAACAAGGCGTTCGGCGCCATGTTCACCTACAGCCTGGGCGGTCATGCCTTCGGCGCGGGCTACCAGCGCATGAGCGGGGACGACCCGTTCCCCTATATCGCCAGCAGCGACCCCTTCCTGGTCAACTTCGTACAGATCAACGACTTCGCCAACGTCGAGGAGCGTTCCTGGCAAGTGCGCTATGACTACAACTTCGCCAGCATCGGCCTCCCCGGCCTGACCTTCATGACCCGCTATATCTCCGGTGACAACGTCGAAGTGGCCGGTCGCAGCAGCGAGGGCAAGGAATGGGAGCGCAACACCGATATCGCCTACGTGGTGCAGAACGGCCCGCTGAAGAACCTGGGGCTGAAATGGCGTAACGCCACTGTTCGCTCCAATTTCGCCAACGATCTCGACGAGAACCGCCTGATTCTCAGCTACACCCTGGCGCTCTGGTAAGCACTTCAACCTGATGACGGGGCCATTACGGCCCCGTTCGCGTTTCTCAGGAAGCAAGAAGGCCATAGACTTTTAATCAAGTTGTATGACAACTTGCCGATTCCTGAGCATCATCCCGAAGAAGATGGCGAGGCGTTATCGTGAGCTTTTCACTGTCCTGGCAACAAAAATTCCGCGCCCTGGTCGCGCTCACCCTGATCAGTCTGATTCTGATGGCGGTCGCCTCGTTATGGGCCAACCACCGCGTCAGCACTGCATTACAGGCGAGGGAGCAGGCGGCAGCCTATGCCAGCGCCAGTACCCAGCTGATGAACCACTGGTGGCGACAGAACGCACTGCGCCAACAGATCACCCCCGAACAGCAGGAAGCCTTCAGCAGTGGTCTCAATGAGCTGCAAGAGCTTGTCGGACAACTGTTGACGCAAGCCCAAGCCCTGCAGGACGACGCCACGGTGCAACACGCCCAGCAGATCCAGGCCGTGCTGCTCGAGGAACTGGCCCAACAGCGCCAGTGGCTGAGCCTCAACCAGGCCTTGGGCCTGACCCCCTTCGAAGGCCAGCGCAAAACCCTGACTGAAAGAGGCAAAGCCCTGGAGGCGATCAGCTTCGACCTGATCAAGCCCTTCATAACCAGTGCCCTGAGCAGCCAGCGCGACTATCTGTCGACCTTCGATCCGGCGTTCGCCCAGATTGCCCTGACGGCCATCGGCAAGTTGCAGGAGCAGATCGCCGACCTCGAATGGCAGGACACGCCAATCGGCAAGAACGTGCAGGGCTATGCCCAGGCGTTCACTGACACGCATGACAGCATCGGACGCATCAACGCGACCAACCAGCGCCTGAGTCAGCTGGGCGAGCAACTGCAGACGCGTATCGACGAACAAGCGCAGGCGCTGCAGAGCGGCCTGTTGCTGCGCCGCACCCAGGAAGCTGAACAAGCGCGCCTGTCCGCGCTGTGGATGATGGGGCTGAGTTTCCTGGCGGTCGCCGCCCTGCTCTGCCTCACCTTGCTGCAGGCCTCACGCACGCTGGTCACCCGCCTGCGCAACGTCATTCAGCTACTCACCCAGGTCGCATCCGGCGATCTCACCGGCAAGCTGCCGGTGGGCAACAACCCGCGCGACGAGTTCAACCAGCTGGCCGACGCCGCCAACCGCATGATCCAGGGCATCGGCGGCATCGTTGCCGAAGTGGTCCGTGCCAACGGCGAACTGAGCCGCCTGCATCATCACCTGGGCGATGCCATGCGCCAGTTGGGTGACAACAGCACCCAGGTGGAAATGCAGACCGAACAGGCCGCCTCGGCCTCGCACCAGATCAGCGCCACCCTCAACGACATGGCGCAGCGCACGGCGCAAGTCGGCACCGCCACCACCAGCGCCTACGATGCCGCACGCAACGGCGGCGAGGTGATCGCCGCCAGCGTCGACAGCATGAGTCGCCTGGCGCAGCTGATTCAGGACACCCACAGCCAGGTCGATGCCCTCGGCCAGAGCAGCGCCCGGGTCAGCGGCATCGTCAATGTGATCAACAGCCTCGCCGACCAGACCAACCTGCTCGCCCTCAACGCGGCAATCGAGGCAGCCCGGGCGGGCGATGCCGGTCGTGGTTTCTCGGTGGTGGCCGATGAAGTGCGCTCGCTGGCGCAGAAGACGGTCTCGGCAACCACCGACATCAGCGCCATCGTCGGCGAGTTCCAGCAACAGACCCGGCACATGCACCAGTTGATGAGCAACGGTCTGAATCTGGCTGCCGACAGCGAGCGGCATGCCGCTCAGGTAGCCGACGCGATCAGCGCCATCACCTCGGCGATGGAGCGCCTGACCGGTGAAATGAATCAGGTCGTGGTGGCCATCGAGGAAGTTTCCACCACCACCGAGGACATCGCCGACAAGATGGAAACCATCCACGTGCATACCGGGCAGAGCAAGGACCTGCGCCATACCCTGGGCGGCCATACCGAGGGTCTGTCATCCCAGGTCGATGCACTGGGACGCAGCGCCAGGCAGTTCCGCCTGGCCTGAGCCTCATCGACTTTTCCTATATCGGGCGCACGCTTTAATTAGTTGGACGCCTCCGGCAGGCCGTTGAAAAATGACAGCCATGGATGACGGCTACGGCCGTCGCAAGCCGCGCCAGCACCGGCTTACCGGCTGCCTGCCTGAGGAGCTCCCGAGTGAACGATCTGCTTCTGAACTGTGACATCGGCGAAAGCTTCGGCGCCTGGACCATGGGCCTGGACGCCGAGGTCATGCCCTATATCGACTGCGCCAACATCGCCTGCGGTTTCCACGCTTCCGACCCCAGCGTGATGCGCAAGACCGTGGCCCTGGCCGTGACCCACGATGTACGCATCGGTGCACACACCGCTTACCAGGATCTGGTCGGTTTCGGCCGCCGCTCGATGGACTGCACGCCGCAGGAAGTCGAAGACCTGATGCTCTACCAGATCGGTGCACTGGAAGGCATTTGCCGCAGCCAGGGCACCCGTGTCAGCTACGTCAAACCTCACGGCGCGCTGTATCAGGACATGATGCGCAAGCCCGCCACCCTGCGCGCGGTGATGAGCGCCGTGGCCAAGTACGACCGCCAGTTGCCGCTGATGCTGATGTGCACCCGTGACAACAGCGCAGCCCAGGCACTGGGCGACGAATTCGGCCTGACCCTGTGGTTCGAAGCCTTCGCCGACCGCGCCTACGACGCCGCCGGTTTCCTGGTCAGCCGCAGCCTGCCGGGTGCCGTGCATCACGACAGCGAGGTGATCGTCAGCCAGGCAGTCACCCTGGCGCGTGGCGAGGCCCTGCAGGCCAGCGACGGCAGCGCACTGCACCTGGCCGCGCAGACGCTGTGCGTGCATGGCGACAACGCCAGTTCGGTGGCTGCCGTGCAACGCATCCGCCAGGCCTTCGACAGCCTGGTTCAGGCATGAAGGCGCCCAACGCCCGGCTGGAAGTCGCCGGCATCGATAGTGTGATCCTGCGCCTGTTCGACTTTATCGATGAAGCCAACATGCCGTGGATGCTGGCCGCACGCACGCGCCTGCAGGAAGTGTTCGGCGGCGCGCTGATCGACCTCGTCCCCTCCTACACCACGCTGTTGCTGCACTACGACCTGTGCCAGCTCGATAGCGAGCAGGCACGAGCGAAGGTCGCCGAAGCACTCGATGGCTTGCAGCCTGCCGATCTGCAAGGCGGTCGCGAACACCAGTTGCCCACCTGGTACGACCGCAGCGTCGGCCCGGAGCTGCAACTGCTGGCCCGGCGCAGCGGGCTCAGTGAGGCCGAGGTGATCGCCCGACACAGCGACCATGCCTATCAGGTATTCGCCCTGGGTTTCGCCCCCGGCTTCGCCTTCATGGGGCTGGTCGAGGAAATCCTCGCCGCGCCGCGCCTGAGTACGCCGCGCAAGCGCATCGCCGCCGGCAGCGTCGGCATCGCCGAACGACAGACGGCCGCCTACCCGGTGGTTTCGCCCGGCGGCTGGAACCTGATCGGGCGCACGCCGAGCCGCCTGTTCGGCAGCGACATCGAAGGCTACAGCCTGCTGCAACCCGGTGATCGGGTGCGTTTCGTGCCCATCGAGCGCGCCGAATTCATCCGCCTGGGTGGTGACGACAGCCCGCTGGAGGCCAGCCAATGAGCGCTATCGATGGCGGCCTGCGCGTATTGCGCAGCAGCCCGTTCATTCAACTGCAGGATGCTGGCCGTTTCGGCGTACGCCACCTCGGCGTGACCCAGTGCGGCGCCCTGGACTGGGTTGCCCATCGCTGGGCCAACTGGCTGCTGGGCAACCCGCTGACTGCCGCTGTGGTGGAGATCACCCTGGGCAACGCCGAGTTCGAATGCCGCCGTGACGCCACACTGGCGCTGACCGGTGCCGACCTCGGCGCGCGTCTGGACGAGCAGCCGCTGGCGCCCTGGCGCAGCTTCGAGGTGCGCCAGGGCCAGCGTCTGAGCTTCGCCCAGCCGCGCCATGGCGCCCGCGCCTAT
>JBLUOL010000102.1:0-18258 GCA_048065775.1 Pseudomonas sp. GW6 | reverse complement strand
CTTACAACGAGCTCGGCTGGATCGCCAGCAAGCTGGCTCCTACAACAGAGCAGAAGGCTTTAGCGGTATACGGGGTAGTCCGCGCACAGCCCTGCGACCAGCTTGGCCACCTGCGCCTCGACATCGGCATCGCCGAGGTGATCGAGGATGTCGCAGATCCAGCCGGCCAGCGCCTGGCACTGAGCGACCTTGAAGCCACGGGTGGTCACCGCCGGCGTGCCGATACGGATGCCCGAGGTCACGAACGGCGACTGCGGGTCGTTGGGCACGGCGTTCTTGTTCACGGTGATACCGGCACGGCCAAGGGCAGCATCGGCCTCCTTGCCGGTCAGGCCCTGCTTGATCAGGCTGAGCAGGAACAGGTGATTGTCGGTGCCGCCGGACACCACCTCGTAACCGCGCTCGATGAACACCTTGGCCATGGCCTGAGCGTTATCGATCACCTGCTGCTGGTAGGCCTTGAACTCCGGCTCCATGGCTTCCTTGAAGCACACCGCCTTGGCCGCAATCACGTGCATCAGCGGGCCACCCTGGGCGCCCGGGAACACCGCGGAGTTGAGTTTCTTCTCGATCTCTTCGTTGGCCTTGGCCAGGATCAGGCCGCCGCGCGGGCCGCGCAGGGTCTTGTGCGTGGTGGTGGTGACCACGTCGGCAAAGGGAATCGGGTTCGGGTACAGACCCGCAGCGACCAGGCCCGCCACATGCGCCATATCGACGAACAGTAGCGCGCCGACCTTGTCGGCGATGGCGCGAAAGCGCGGGAAGTCGAGGGTCTTGGAGTAGGCGGAGAAGCCGGCGACGATGATCTTCGGCTTGTGCTCCACGGCCAGGCGCTCGACCTCGTCGTAGTCGATCAGCCCGGTGGCGGTGTCCAGGCCGTACTGCACGGCGTTGTAGAGTTTGCCCGAGGACGACACCTTGGCGCCGTGGGTCAGGTGGCCGCCGTGGGCCAGGCTCATGCCGAGGATGGTGTCGCCGGCATTGAGCAGCGCCAGGTACACGGCGCTGTTGGCCGAGGAACCGGAGTGCGGCTGGACGTTGGCGTAATCGGCGCCGAACAGCGCCTTGGCGCGGTCGATGGCCAGTTGCTCGACCTTGTCGACGTACTCGCAACCGCCGTAGTAGCGCTTGCCTGGATAGCCTTCGGCGTACTTGTTGGTCAGACCGCTGCCTTGCGCTTCCATCACCCGCTGGCTGCAGTAGTTCTCCGAGGCGATCAGCTCGATGTGCTCTTCCTGACGGCGTTCTTCCTGATTGATCGCCGCGAGCAACTCGTCGTCGTAACCCTGAATCTGATCCTGCTTGCTGAACATCTCGACTCTCCTGCAGCGCCTAAGGGCGGCGGTCTTGGACGGGCGGGCCAGCAAGGCCCTGTGCAGCGATGGTAGGGCCGCCCCTGCCCCATCAAATGCCTGCCAACGCCGCGAGAGCATTCGTTTGCGACATGGCCTTGTCGCAATCAGGCGCGTCGCGGGTGCGCCGCTGGTTTGCACACAAATCACGGGGATCAAGCTGTGGATAAGCCGTGCATAGCGCGCGTCGCCCCAACAGCTGCAAGGGTTTCCTGGCAGCGGTCATTTCCTGATCGATATCAAGCAGTTAACAATGCAGACCATGCACAGAAGCGGTGGACTAGCCTGTGGAAAAGCTGTCAGCAGATGGCTGCCGCCCTCGCCAGCGCTGCCCATGAGGGCTCTGTTCGATATCCATACACGCACGCCGGCTCCCTGGCTTATCCACCAGCGACATGAACGAGAGGCAGGGATCGGTTGGGGATATGCACAGAAGATGTGGATGAAACTGTGCATAGGCTGTTCGACGAGGGCGCGCGCCCAGAGCTGCCGCGGCCTGCCGGGATACGGCTAAAAATCGAACAGGATCAAGGAGATAGATCAGGCTTGTGCACAAATACTGTGGGCGGCGCTGTGCATGGCCTGTGGAAACCTGGCGCCAGGCCAGAGCCCATGGGGCTCCGGCGCCAGCGCCTGCTATTTGCTCAACGACGCCTTACGGCTTGAGCTTGCCAGCACAGCTGCTGGAGGCATTCACCAGACGCTGCTGCATGGCAGGGTCAGGTGGGGACTGGCGGCTGATTTCCTGCAATTCAGCTTCACTGAATTCCTGGCTGACCTTGGTCGCAGCGCAGTCGCAATAAGCGCGCAATTGTGGCTCCTCGTAGCCTGCCGGGGCGCCAGCGATGCACTGCTGAACGAACTCGGTCTTGGCATTATCCGACCACTCGGCGGCGGAAACGGGCAGCGCCACGGCCAGCGGCAGGGCAAGGGCGAGCAGGTGACGATAAGTCATGGGAAACTCCTTCTCTTGATTGCGGAGAGCGGATCGACTGCCGCCCTCTGGTAAGTGTGAACCCCGCTGCAAGCCCCAAGTTCCATCTGCGAGCCGAACGGTTGGCCACGAACCGACCCGGCAGTACGCTTCAGCGCAACAACTCGTCGCCGCGACGGACGCCTGACCGCCAGTCGCAGGTTAAAGTGAGCGCTTTGTCGGCAGACCCGCCGGCAGGTTTTTCAGAAGGAACGCGCCAATGCCCGACAATGCCCAGCAATTTGCCAGCGACAACTACTCCGGCATCTGTCCCGAAGCCTGGGCCGCCATGGCCGAGGCCAACCAGGGCCACCAGCGCGCCTATGGCGATGACGAATGGACGGCGCGCGCCGCCGACCACTTCCGCCGCCTGTTCGAAACCGATTGCGAGGTGTTCTTCGCCTTCAACGGCACCGCCGCCAACTCCCTGGCCCTGGCCTCGCTGTGCCAGAGCTACCACAGCGTGATCTGCTCGGAGACCGCCCACGTCGAGACCGATGAGTGCGGCGCGCCGGAGTTCTTCTCCAACGGCTCCAAGCTGCTGCTGGCCAAGACCGAGAACGGCAAGCTGACCCCACAAGCCATCCGCGAAATCGCCCTCAAGCGCCAGGACATCCACTACCCGAAACCGCGCGTGGTCACCCTCACCCAGGCCACCGAAGTCGGTACCGTATACCGTCCGGAAGAAGTCCGCGCCATCAGCCAGGTCTGCAAGGAGCTGAATCTCAACCTGCACATGGACGGCGCGCGCTTCTCCAACGCCTGCGCCTTTCTTGGCTGCAGCCCGGCGGAGCTGACCTGGAAGGCTGGCGTGGACGTGCTGTGCTTCGGCGGCACCAAGAACGGCATGGCGGTAGGTGAAGCCATCGTCTTCTTCAACAAGGATCTGGCCGAAGACTTCGACTATCGCTGCAAGCAGGCCGGCCAGCTGGCCTCGAAGATGCGCTACCTGTCCGCGCCCTGGGTCGGCATCCTGCAGGATGATGCCTGGCTCAAATATGCCAACCACGCCAACCGCTGCGCGCAGCTGCTGGCCATGCTGGTCGAGGACGTGCCCGGTGTCAGCCTGATGTTCCCGGTGGAGGCCAACGGCGTGTTCCTGCAACTGTCGGAGCCGGCCATCGCCGCCCTCACCGCGCGCGGCTGGCGCTTCTACACCTTCATCGGCGCCGGCGGCGCGCGCTTCATGTGCAGCTGGGATACCGACGAAGCCCGCGTGCGCCAGCTGGCCGCCGATATCCGTGAAGTGATGAGCGCCTGAAACGCCATAAGTCCCACGAGCGGGGCTTATGGCTAAGTAGCCCGGATGCAATCCGGGGAAATCGATCAATCGCCCCGGATTTCATCCGGGCTACAAACTTTCATGGCGATCAATAGTCGATCGCCACATCCCCTTTCGGCACGCTGCAGCACGACAGGATGTAGCCCTCAGCCACATCCTCGTCGGTGATACCGCCGTTATGCTCCATTTCCACTTCGCCGGCTGTCTTCATTACCTTGCAGGTACCGCAGATGCCCATGCCACAGGCCTTGGGAATATGCAGGCCGAGTTTGGCGGCAGCGGCGTGCACGGTTTCGCCGGGCACCACACGAATGCTCTTGCCAGTGCTGGTGAACTCTACCTGGTGCAGGTCGGCCAGCGGCACATCCGGCGCATCGGCCGCCTCGGCCGCCAGCTCCTTGACCTCGGCGCGAATCTCCGGCGGCGTCGGGCCGAAGGCCTCCTCGTGATAGCGATTCATGTCGTAGCCAGCCGCCTCGAGCAGGCGCTTGATGGCGCTCATGTAGGGCGTGGGGCCGCAGCAGAAGATCTCGCGATCAAGATAATCCGGAGCGATGAGCTCCAGCATCGGCTTGTTCAGGTAACCGCGATAACCCGCCCAGGCTTCACCCAGACCGTGCTTCTCGCAGATGACGTGCAGGCTGAAGTTGTTGATGCGCGCCGCCATGTGCTCCAGCTCGCGCTGGTAGATGATGTCCTTCGGCGAACGAGCGCTGTGCACGAAGACCATGTCGACATTGGCGTTGGTGTCGTAGAACCAGCGCGCCATCGACATCACCGGCGTGATGCCGACACCACCGGAAAGAAACAGCGCCTTGTCGGTGGGGAAATCGATGGCATTGAACAGGCCCACCGGCCCATGCACTGGCACCTCGTCGCCTTCCTTGAGGTTGTCGTGCAGCCAGTTCGAGACCTTGCCGCCCGGCACCCGCTTGATGGTGATGGAGAAGCTGTAAGGCACCGAAGGCGAGCTGGAGATGGTGTAGGAACGCATGATCGGCTGGCCGTCGATCTCCAGCTCCAGGGTGACGAACTGCCCGGGTTTGAAGAAGAACAGCACCGGCTGATCGGCCATGAAGCAGAAGGTGCGCACATCCCAGGTTTCCTGGATCACCTTGACGCAACGCACCAGATGGCGACCGTTGGTCCAGGTCTGCGTCGTAACCGGATTGAGGAAGGCGTTGGTGGTCATGAACGGCTCTCCACGCGGCCGGATATCGGCCTATATGCGGCGGATTGTGCGAAAGGCTGCCGGTCGTCATTTATCTACCAGCGACATCCGCATGCTTATCGCGACCTGCCCGATAGCACGGGGCCTGGCGCGTCGGAAACAAATCTGGCCATGTCGCCCATGGATAAGGTTTTACCTGTTGCCGGCTCCACACTCCGCTCACCAAGCATGCACGCCCATTGCAGGCAGCAGCGAACGATCGAGACCTTGCGGCACATACCGTATCAGCCACTATTTCCGGCAGGCGCGAGGCGCCCGCCAATGAGGAGCCACCATGGACTGCACCCAAAACCTGAGCCTGGGCGACCCGCTGGAGCCCGTGCGCAAGGCCACCGCACAGATGCTGAACGAACGCGACCACAGCTTCTCGCTGCCGCAGCCGTTCTACAGCGACGAACGCCTGTTCCAGGTCGACATGCAGGAGATCTTCCACAAGGAATGGCTGATCGCCGGCATGACCTGCGAAATCCCGGCCAAGGGCAACTTCCTCACCCTGCAGATCGGCGATAACCCGATTCTGGTCATTCGCGGCGCCGAAGGGCAGATCCATGCCTTCCACAACGTCTGCCGTCACCGTGGCTCGCGCCTGTGTGTCTCGGACAAGGGCAAGGTCGCCAAGCTGGTATGCCCTTACCACCAGTGGACCTACGAGCTGGACGGTCGCCTGTTGTTCGCCGGTACCGAAATGGGCGCCGACTTCGACCTCAAGGACTACAGCCTGAAACCGGTGCAGTGCAAGACCGCCGGCGGCTACATCTTCATCTCCCTGGCGGAAAACCCGCCAGCCATCGACGAGTTCCTCGCCACCCTGGCGCATTACATGGAACCCTATGACATGGAGAACACCAAGGTGGCTGTGCAGACCACCCTGATGGAAAAGGCCAACTGGAAGCTGGTGCTCGAGAACAACCGCGAGTGCTACCACTGCAATGGTTCGCACCCGGAACTGCTCAACACCCTGCTGGAATGGGATGACGTCACCGATCCGCGCGCCAGCCAGGCGTTCAAGGATCAGGTCGCCGAGTGCACCACTCGCTGGGACAAGGACAAGATCCCCTATGCCCACGCCAGCTTCGGCCTGCGCAACCGCATCGTGCGCATGCCGCTGCTCAAGGGCACCGTATCCATGACCATGGACGGCAAGCCCGGCTGCAAGAAACTCATGGGCCGCATCACCGACCCGGACCTGGGCTCCATGCGCATCCTGCACCTGCCGCATTCGTGGAACCACTGCATGGGCGACCACATGATCGTCTTCACCGTGTGGCCGATCAGCGCGCAGCAAACCATGGTCACCACCAAGTGGCTGGTGCACAAGGATGCCGTCGAAGGTGTCGACTACGACGTCGCCCGCCTGCGCCAGGTGTGGGATGCCACCAACGACCAGGACCGCCGCCTGGCCGAGGAAAACCAGCGCGGCATCAACTCCACCGCCTACCAGCCGGGCCCCTACTCCAAGACCTACGAGTTCGGTGTGATCAACTTCCTCGACTGGTACAGCGAACGCATGCTCAACAACCTCGGCGACACCCCGGCGCAATCGCTGCGCCAGGTGGCAGGCGAGTGATGACGCTCAGCCTGCTGGTGGTGATCGGGCTGGCCGCCTATGGGCTGCTGGCCTGCAGACCACAGCGCGACTGAAGCCGCTCCTGCAGGGGCACAACACCTAACGGCGCCCCAACAAAAAGCCCCGCCAGATCGCTCTGGCGGGGCTTTTCATTTACAGCCGAGGCGAGTCGCTATGCGTCAGGCCTTGTTGGCTTTCTTGGCAGCGCGGGTGCGCTCGCCTTCGTCGAGGATCTTCTTGCGCAGACGGATCGACTTCGGCGTCACTTCGCACAGCTCGTCGTCCTGGATGAACTCCAGCGCCTGTTCCAGGGTGAAGCGAACCGGCGGTACCAGGGCGATGGTTTCGTCCTTGCCCGAAGCGCGCATGTTGTCGAGCTTCTTGCCTTTGGTGGGGTTCACACCCAGGTCGTTGTCGCGGCTGTTCAGGCCGACGATCTGACCGTTGTAGATCTCCTGGCCGTGCTCGACGAACAGCTTGCCGCGCGCCTGCAGGGTTTCCAGGGAGTAGGTCAGCGCCTTGCCGGTATCGATCGACACCAGTACGCCGTTCTGACGGCCAGACATGCTGCCCGGCTTGACGGTGTCGTAACGGTCGAAGATCGAGGTCAGGATGCCGGCGCCGTTGGTCAGGGTCAGGAACTGGTTACGGAAACCGATCAGACCGCGAGCCGGGATGTTGTATTCCAGACGCACGCGACCTTTGCCGTCCGGCGACATGTTGGTCAGGTCGCCCTTACGCAGGCCCATTT
Source organism: Pseudomonas sp. GW6 (assembly GCA_048065775.1). Classification (GTDB taxonomy): domain Bacteria; phylum Pseudomonadota; class Gammaproteobacteria; order Pseudomonadales; family Pseudomonadaceae; genus Aquipseudomonas. The sequence continues at coordinate 11,102 of JBLUOL010000102.1, read as the reverse complement.
CTTCCATGACCTTGCCCTGGGACTCCTCAGGGATGTCGATGGTGACGTTCTCGAACGGCTCCTGCTTGACGCCGTTGACTTCGCGGATGATCACTTCCGGACGGCCAACGCCCATTTCGAAACCTTCGCGACGCATGGTTTCGATCAGAACCGAGAGGTGCAGCTCGCCACGACCGGAGACCTTGAACTTGTCGGCGCTGTCGCCTTCTTCGACGCGCAGGGCCACGTTGTACAGCAGTTCCTTGTCCAGACGCTCCTTGATGTTGCGGCTGGTGACGAACTTGCCTTCCTTGCCGCAGAACGGCGAGTCGTTGACCTGGAAGGTCATCGAGACGGTCGGCTCGTCAACGGTCAGCGGCTTCATCGCTTCGACGTGGTTGATGTCGCACAGGGTGTCGGAGATGAACAGCTGATCCATACCGCTGACGCAGACGATGTCACCGGCGGTGGCTTCTTCGACGTCTACGCGGTGCAGGCCGTGGTGGCCCATCAGCTTGAGGATACGGCCGTTACGCTTCTTGCCGTCGACGTCGATGGCAGTCACCGGGGTGTTCGGCTTGATCTTGCCACGGGCAATACGGCCAACGCCGATGATGCCGAGGAAGCTGTTGTAGTCCAGAGCGGAAATCTGCATCTGGAACGGGCCGTCGAGGTCGACTTGCGGCGCCGGTACGTGGTCAACGATGGCCTGGTACAGCGGAGTCAGGTCTTCGGCCATGTCGCTATGGTCGAGACCGGCGATGCCGTTCAGGGCGCTGGCGTAAACGACCTGGAAGTCGAGCTGCTCATCGGTGGCGCCGAGGTTGTCGAACAGGTCGAAGATCTGATCCATGACCCAATCCGGACGCGCGCCCGGACGGTCGATCTTGTTGATCACGACGATCGGCTTGAGGCCGGCTTCGAAGGCCTTCTTGGTCACGAAGCGGGTTTGCGGCATCGGGCCGTCCTGGGCGTCGACCACCAGCAGTACGGAGTCGACCATCGACATCACACGCTCAACTTCGCCACCGAAGTCGGCGTGGCCGGGGGTGTCGACGATGTTGATGCGGTAGTCGTTCCACTTGATGGCGGTGTTCTTGGCCAGAATGGTGATGCCACGCTCTTTTTCCTGGTCGTTGCTGTCCATCACGCGCTCGTCGTTGAGCTCGTTACGCTCCAGGGTGCCGGACTGACGCAGCAGGGCGTCGACGAGGGTGGTTTTGCCATGGTCGACGTGGGCGATGATGGCGATGTTGCGCAGATTTTCGATCACTGTGTGTATCTCGATCAGAGGATTCGGTGTGTCGCCCAGCCTGGACGACGAATATGAAGAAAAGGGGATCAGCGAGCTGATCGGGGTACCTCTAAAAACGTAGGCGAGGCAGTCAGTGCAAGGCAGAAACAAGCGAAAAAGCGGAGTTTACAAGTTGTAAATGAGCATTTTGAGCTTGTTTTTAACGCAGCAATGACAACGCAGGTAGTTTTTAGAGGTGCCCCGGGTCGGGAGGGCGATGGCGGATACTCCCGCCATTAAGCCCCGGCGTTCTATGCCGGACGATAAACGCGCACATTGGCATGTCCCTCGCTCAGCAGATGGTGGGCATGCAGACGGCTCATCACGCCCTTGTCGCAATACAGCAGGTACTGGCGATTCTCATCCAGTTCCTTGAATTTGTTGTTCAGCGCATAAAACGGCAGCGCCTGCACTTCGATGCCCGGCACTTCCAGTGGCTCGTCTTCGGCGGCATCGGGGTGGCGGATATCGATGACGATCTGGCCGGCCAGCGCTTCACGTACTTCCTCGACCTGCACGTCCTTGCCCAGCTCGTCGATCACGCGGTCGATGGGCAGCTGGGTGGCGCGTTCGAGGGCGCGCTCGAGGATGGCCATGTCGAACTGCGCCTCCTCGTGCTCGATGCGGTAACCGCGCGCCTTGGTGGTCGGGTTGACCGAGATCACGCCGCAGTACTCAGGCATGTTCTTGGCAAACTCGGCGGTGCCAATGCGTGTGGCAGTGTCGATGATGTCCTGCTTGTGGCTGGCGATCAGCGGACGCATGACCAGCATGTCGGTGGCCGAATCGATCACCGCGAGGTTGGTCAGGGTCTGGCTGGAAACCTGGCTGATCGCCTCGCCGGTGACCAGCGCCTCGATCTGCAGCTTTTCGGCGACACGGGTGGCAGCGCGCAGCATCATGCGCTTGAGGATCACGCCCATCTGGCTGTTGTCGACCTTGCCGAGAATCTCGCCGACTACTTCCTCGAACGGCACGCTGACGAACAGCACACGCTGCGAGCGGCCGAACTTCTGCCATATATAGTGCGCCACTTCCATCACGCCCAATTCGTGGGCACGACCACCGAGATTGAAGAAGCAGAAGTGGCTGACCAGGCCGCGACGCATCATCTGGTAAGCCGCCACGGTGGAGTCGAAGCCGCCGCTCATCAGCACCAGGGTCTGCTCCAGCGAGCCCAGCGGGTAACCGCCGAGGCCTTCATGACGGTTGTGCACCACGAACAGGCGCTGGTCGCGAATCTCCATGCGCACTTCGACGTCCGGCTTCTTCAGGTCGATGCCGGCAGCGCCGCACTCCAGGCGCAGGCGCGAACCGACATGACGCTCGACGTCGATGGAGGAGAACCCGTGCTTGCCACCGCGCTTGCAGCGCACGGCGAAAATCTTGCCCGGCAGTTGCTCGGCGTAATGACGCTTGCAGTGTTCGGTGATCTCGTCCAGATCGCCCAGCGGGTATTCATTGACCTCGAGGAACAGACCGATACCCGGCGTGTTGCGCAGGCGTTCAGTCATCTCGGCAAGCAGCTTGGGATCGTCCAGATCGGTTTCGACCTCGAGGTTGTCCCAGACACCGGTCACCCGCAGTTCGGGGTCAAGATCGCGCAGCACGGAGCGAATGTTCTTCCCCAACTGGCGGATGAACTGCTTGCGCACCGGGCGGCTCTTGATGGTGATTTCCGGGAAAACTTTGACGATGAGCTTCATGAATAGAGCGCCCGCTTGGGGGACGAAAAAACAGGGGCGCGGATTATAGCGGAAATTGTTCAAGCTTTGACCAAAAATACTGCACCACCCATATGGCGCACCAAAATGGATCTTTTGTGAAATTAAAGGCCCTTAAATGGTGCAAATATTTCTGGTGAATCGCCGCGCAGACGGCGCAGCACCTGAGTTTCGCGGCTTCTGCCCAATAAAGGGCACTGGCATGCAATTTGCTCCCTTGTGAGGCAGGTCGCCCTGGAGGACTATCCCGCCGGGCTTCACCGCATCTTCAAGGCTTATCGATAAGAGCCTTTTCCACCTGGAGGACAACATGTCTAAGGCTGTTCAACTGATCAAAGAACACGACGTGAAGTGGGTAGACCTGCGCTTCACCGATACCAAGGGCAAGCAGCACCACGTGACCATGCCGGCCCGTGACGCCCTGGACGACGATTTCTTCGAGCACGGCAAAATGTTCGACGGCTCCTCCATTCATGGCTGGAAAGGCATCGAAGCCTCCGACATGATCCTGATGCCGGTAGACGATACCGCCGTTCTGGACCCGTTCACCGAAGAGCCGACCCTGATCCTGGTCTGCGACATCATCGAGCCGAGCACCATGCAAGGCTACGACCGCGACCCGCGCTCCATCGCCAAGCGCGCTGAAGAGTTCCTCAAAGGCACCGGCATCGGTGACACCGTATTCGTTGGCCCGGAGCCCGAGTTCTTCATCTTCGACGAAGTGAAGTTCAAGTCCGACATCTCCGGCTCGATGTTCAAGATCTACTCCGAGCAAGGCTCCTGGATGACCGACGGCGACGTCGAAGGCGGCAACAAGGGCCACCGTCCAGCCGTCAAAGGCGGTTACTTCCCGGTTCCGCCGTGCGACCACGACCACGAAATCCGTACTGCCATGTGCAACGCCATGGAAGAAATGGGCCTGGTCGTCGAAGTGCACCACCACGAAGTGGCCACTGCTGGTCAGAACGAAATCGGCGTGAAGTTCAACACCCTGGTCGCCAAGGCTGACGAAGTTCAGACCCTGAAGTACTGCGTGCACAACGTAGCCGACGCCTACGGCAAGACCGCTACCTTCATGCCGAAGCCGCTGTACGGCGATAACGGTTCGGGCATGCACGTGCACATGTCGATCTCCAAAGACGGCAAGAACACCTTCGCTGGCGAAGGCTATGCCGGCCTGTCCGAGACCGCTCTGTACTTCATCGGCGGCATCATCAAGCACGGTAAAGCACTGAACGGCTTCACCAACCCGTCGACCAACTCGTACAAGCGTCTGGTTCCGGGCTTCGAAGCACCGGTGATGCTGGCCTACTCGGCTCGCAACCGCTCCGCCTCGATCCGTATCCCGTACGTTGCCAGCCCGAAAGCCCGCCGCATCGAAGCGCGCTTCCCGGACCCGGCTGCCAACCCGTACCTGGCCTTCGCTGCTCTGCTGATGGCCGGTATCGACGGCATCCAGAACAAGATCCACCCGGGCGATGCGGCCGACAAGAACCTGTACGACCTGCCGCCGGAAGAAGGCAAGCTGATCCCGCAAGTCTGCGGCAGCCTGAAAGAAGCCCTGGAAGAGCTGGACAAGGGCCGTGCGTTCCTGACCAAGGGCGGCGTGTTCTCCGACGACTTCATCGATGCCTACATCGAGCTGAAATCCGAAGAAGAAATCAAGGTACGTACCTTCGTACACCCGCTGGAATACGACCTGTACTACAGCGTCTAAGCCAGTCTCGCGCCGCCCTCGTGCGGCGCCTTTCAAAAGCCCTGCCCGGCCCTGCCTGGCGGGGCTTTTTCATGGACACGCAGCGGCACCATGCCCTGTAGGAGCGAGCATCGCGAGCGAACCTGGCGACCTGAAGAGCTTCGCTCGCGACGCTCGCGCCTACGGCAGATCCGCGTCCACTTTTTGTAGCCGAATATCACAGCTGTGGCGCCCTGCGCTTGCCAGGAACCGCCAGCAGTGCAAGGCTTAGCGCATCATCCGCGGAAGGATCGGCCCATGCGCCCGCTACTCGCCTGCCTGCTGCTTGCCCTGGCCTTGCCGGCCAGTGCGCAGATCTACAAATACATCGACGCCAACGGCAACACGGTCTTCACCAACCAGCCGCCCGATGGCGCAGCAGCCGAGAGCGTCAACCTGCCACCAACCAATACGGTAGAGATGCAGACACCCAGCACTCCTGCGGACACCAGCGGCGACACCTCAGCACAGAGCGCAGCCCCTTACTCCATGCTGAGCCTGACCGGTATCCCGGATGATGAAGCCATGCGCGCCAACAACGGCACCTTCGTCGTCGGAGTGAATATCCAGCCACGTCTGCAGCCCGGCCACCAGCTACGGCTGATTCTCGATGGCGAACCATACGGCCAGGCCAGCAACGTACCAAGCCTGCAGCTGACCAATGTCGAGCGCGGCGAACACAGCCTGGCGGTGGCGGTGGTCTTGGGTGACCGCATCATCCAGCAGAGCGCCACCGAAACCTTTACCGTGCAGCGCATCAGCGTCAACAGCCCTGCCCGTCCACCTGTCACGCCACCGCGTCCGACCCCAAGACCTGCGAACTGATCACGATGCGTACACTGCTGCTCTGCCTGCTGTTCATCGCCCAAGCAGCTTCGGCTCAGGTCTATACCTATATCGATGCTGAAGGTAACCGCGTTTTCACTGACAAACCGCGCAGCAGCAATGCCGAACGGGTGATGCTCGCGCCGTCCAACAGCGCGCAAATGAGCCAGCCCCAACCCACGGTGCGCATGGCCCCGCCACCTGCGGTAAGCAAACCGACCGTGCACTATCAGCTGCTGCGCATTCTGGTGCCGGAGCCGGACGCCTCGATCCATAACGGTTCCGGCGACATGATCGTCACCCTCAATAGCGAGCCGGGCCTGCTGCCCGGCCACAGCTATCGGCTGCTGCTCAATGGCGAGCCTCAGGGCGAGACAAGCCGCAGCCCGGTCTTCTCCCTGCAGCATGTCGATCGCGGCACGCACCAACTGGTGGCAGAAATCATCGACTCCGCTGGCCTCATCGTCGAACGCACACCGGCGCAACCCTTCCACATGCACCGCATGACCCTGGCGCAGAAGCGCAAGATCAATCCGTGCAAGAAGGATGAATACGGCGTTCGCCCCGAATGCCCGCTGAAAGACAAACCCAAGGAAGAGGTCAGCATCCTTCCCTTCTTCTGAATTAGATCGCACCTTAATGGTGCAATCGAGCGCACCACCTCCTAAGCTCTCCCTGTTTTGGGTCGCTTTTCCCCGCCCTGCTTCGCCGCAGCACCACCAAAACCTGGCAGACCGCACAAATAATGCGTCTTTTCGGGGCCTTGGTTTGCTTCTTGCATTTTCCTGCCCATTGCCGGAAAGCACTGCCTATGACCATCAATGACGCGCTGCACCGCCTGCTACTCGACAACCTGACCACCGCTACCCTGCTGCTCAACAGCCAGCTGTGCCTTGAGTACATGAACCCGGCGGCGGAAATGCTCCTGGCCGTCAGCGGCCAGCGCAGCCATGGTCAGTTCATCAGCGACCTGTTCACCGAATCGCCAGAGGCGCTGTCGTCGCTGCGCCAGGCGGTGGAGCAGGCACATCCGTTCAACAAGCGTGAAGCCGTACTGACCTCGGTCACTGGCCAGACGCTGACCGTGGACTACGCCGTCACCCCACTGTTCAGCAAGGGTGAAACCCTGCTGCTGCTGGAAGTGCACCCGCGTGACCGCCTGCTGCGCATCACCAAGGAAGAGGCGCAGCTGTCCAAGCAGGAAACCACCAAACTGCTGGTGCGCGGCCTGGCCCACGAAATCAAGAATCCACTCGGTGGCATTCGCGGCGCAGCACAACTGCTGTCGCGCGAACTACCCAACGAAGAGCTCAAGGACTACACCAACGTCATCATCGAGGAAGCCGACCGGCTGAGAAATCTGGTGGACCGTATGCTCGGTTCGAACAAGTTGCCGTCGCTGGCGATGACCAACGTCCACGAGGTGCTGGAGCGCGTCGCCAACCTGATCGAAGCGGAAAGCCAGGGCAGCATCACTTTGGTGCGCGACTACGACCCGAGCATTCCGGATCTGCTGATCGACCGCGAGCAGATGATCCAGGCCGTGCTCAATATCGTGCGCAACGCCATGCAGGCCATCGCCGGGCAGAAGCACGACATGGGCCTCGGGCGCATCAGCCTGCGTACCCGCACCCTGCGCCAGTTCACCATCGGCCACACACGCCACCGCCTGGTGGTCAAGGTCGAGATCATCGACAACGGCCCCGGCATCCCGCCTGAGCTGCAGGAAACCATCTTCTATCCCATGGTCAGCGGGCGTGCCGACGGCACCGGCCTGGGCCTGGCCATCACCCAGAACATCATCAGTCAGCACCAGGGCCTGATCGAGTGCGAGAGCTATCCCGGCCACACCGTATTCTCGATCTTCCTACCGCTGGAACAAGGAGCGCCCACGCCATGAGCCGCAGTGAAACCGTCTGGATTGTCGACGACGATCGTTCCATCCGCTGGGTACTGGAAAAGGCCCTGCAACAGGAAGGCATGACCACCCAGAGTTTCGACAGTGCCGACGGTGTACTCGCCCGCCTGACCCGCCAACAGCCGGACGTGATCATCTCCGACATCCGCATGCCCGGCGCCAGCGGCCTCGACCTGCTGGCACGCATCCGCGAGCTGTACCCGCGCCTGCCGGTGATCATCATGACCGCGCATTCGGACCTGGACAGCGCGGTGGCCAGCTACCAGGGCGGCGCCTTCGAATACCTGCCCAAGCCGTTCGACGTCGACGAAGCTGTCTCTCTGGTCAAGCGCGCCTTCCAGCACGCCCAGGAGCAGCAGAGCCTGGCCGCGCCCGCTGCACAGGCGCGCACCCCGGAAATCATCGGCGAGGCGCCGGCGATGCAGGAGGTGTTCCGCGCTATCGGCCGCTTGAGCCATTCCAATATCACCGTGCTGATCAACGGCGAATCCGGCACGGGTAAAGAGCTGGTGGCGCACGCCCTGCACCGCCATAGCCCACGCGCAGCAGCGCCGTTCATTGCCCTGAACATGGCGGCAATTCCCAAGGACCTGATGGAGTCCGAGCTGTTCGGCCACGAGAAAGGCGCCTTCACCGGCGCGGCCAACCAGCGCCGTGGTCGCTTCGAACAGGCCGATGGCGGCACGCTGTTCCTCGACGAAATCGGCGACATGCCGGCCGACACTCAGACCCGCCTGCTGCGCGTCCTGGCCGATGGCGAGTTCTACCGCGTTGGTGGTCACACCCCGGTGAAGGTTGACGTGCGCATCATCGCCGCCACCCACCAGAACCTGGAAACCCTGGTACAGGCCGGCAAGTTCCGTGAAGACCTGTTCCACCGCCTCAACGTCATTCGCATCCATATCCCGCGTCTGGCCGACCGCCGCGAGGACATTCCGACCCTGGCTCATCACTTCCTCGCCCGCGCCGCGCAGGAGCTGGCGGTCGAGCCCAAGCTGCTCAAGAGCGAAACCGAGGATTACCTCAAGCACCTGCCCTGGCCGGGCAACGTGCGCCAGCTGGAGAACACCTGCCGCTGGATCACCGTCATGGCCTCGGGCCGTGAGGTGCATGTCGACGACCTGCCACCGGAGCTGCTGACCCAGCCGCAGGACGCCGCACCGGTGACCAACTGGGAACAGGCGCTGCGCCTGTGGGCCGACCAGGCCCTGGCACGCGGCCAGTCCAACCTGCTCGACAGCGCTGTGCCGGCGTTCGAGCGCATCATGATCGAGACCGCGCTCAAGCACACCGCCGGCCGCCGCCGCGACGCCGCCCTGCTGCTGGGTTGGGGTCGCAACACCCTGACGCGCAAGATCAAGGAACTGGGCATGAAGGTCGACGGCGGGGACGACGACGACAGCGACGACTGATACCGCCAGCGTTACGAAAAAGGGCATCCCGTGGGATGCCCTTTTTATTTGCAGTCAGTGGCCGGCCATTGGTGGTGCGCACAGCGCACCCTACCCAGAGCGCGACGACCGCAGGGTGCGCCGCGCGCACCGCCTATTGAGGCAGACTCAACCGCGCTGCGCGTTCTTGATCGAGATCTGCGTATTGAGCGTCCAGAAGTCGTAGAGCACGCCGATCAAAAACAGGCCGCCAGTGAACAGGTAGATGATCCCGGTGATCCACTTGCCCTGATACATGCGGTGCACACCGAACACGCCGAGGAAGGTCAGCAGGATCCACGCCACGTTGTAGTCGGTATCACCTGCGGTAAAACGCAGGTCGGCCTCGCGATCCATCGAGGGAATCAGGAACAGGTCGATGATCCAGCCGATGAAGAACAATCCCAGGGTGAAGAACCAGATGGTGCCGGTGACCGGCTTGCCATAGTAGAAGCGGTGGGAACCGAGAAAACCGAAGATCCACAGCAGGTAACCGATCAGCTTGCTGTGCGTATCCTGTCGTTGCATGGCGAACTCCTTGTGCGAGATGCAGCTATGACGCTGCGCGCCGAGTGAAGGTTTCATTTGTGCCGAAACAGCGCAACACAACGAATGGCTTGATAGCTGTACGACGCCCATATACTGTATAAAAAAACAGTATAGATATCGCCTGCCATGCAACTGATCGAAAAGCTCACCATCCTCGCCGACGCCGCCAAGTACGACGCCTCCTGTGCCAGCAGCGGCGCACCAAAGCGCAGCTCCAAGGGCAAGGACGGCATCGGTTCGACCAACGGCATGGGCATCTGCCACAGCTACACGCCGGACGGTCGCTGTGTGGCGCTGCTCAAAGTACTGCTGACCAACTTCTGCCTGTACGACTGCCAGTACTGCATCAACCGCCGCTCCAGCGACGTGCCGCGTGCGCGCTTCACGCCCGAGGAAGTGGTGACACTGACCCTCGACTTCTACAAGCGCAATTGCATCAGCGGCCTGTTCCTCAGCTCCGGCATCATCCGTTCGGCCGACTACACCATGGAGCAGTTGATCCGCGTCGCCAAGCTGCTGCGCCAGGAACATCAGTTCCGCGGCTACATTCATCTGAAGACCATCCCCGATGCCGCGCCGGAACTGATCGCCGAGGCCGGCCTGTATGCCGACCGCCTCAGCGTCAATATCGAACTGCCCACCGAAACCAGCCTGGTGCGTCTGGCGCCGGAAAAGAACGTCGGCAGCATCCATCAGGCCATGCACAGCATTCATCTCGGTGAGCGCGAGGCCCAGGAAGAACGCCGCGCGCCACGTTTCGCCCCGGCCGGGCAGAGCACGCAAATGATCGTCGGCGCCGATGCCACCGATGACAGCACCATCCTGCACAACGCTCAGAGCCTGTATCAGGACTACCGCCTGCGCCGCGTCTACTACTCGGCCTTCAGTCCCATCCCGCAGAGCCCGAAGACCGTGCCGTTCGAGGCACCACCACTATTGCGCGAGCACCGCTTGTACCAGGCGGACTTCCTCATGCGCGGCTACGGCTTCAGCGCCACGGAGCTGCTCGCCGGCCCCGGCAACCTGGATCTGGATATCGACCCCAAGTTGGCCTGGGCGCTGGCCAACCGCGAACAGTTTCCGGTGGACCTGAACCGCGCCGACGAGTCGCTGATCGCCCGCGTGCCCGGCATCGGCGTGCTCAGCGCCAGGCGCCTGGGGGCGCTGCGGCGGGAACGGCGCATCCGTTACGAGGATCTGGCCCGGCTGCGCTGCGTGCTGGAAAAGGCCAAGCCCTTTATCGTCACCCAGGACTACCGACCGCCGCGGGCCGAACACGAGTCCGTGGTGCTGCGCCAGCAGTTGCGCGACACCCCGGCGCAGATGGCGTTGTGGTGATGCACAGCCTGCGCTTCGACGGCACCTTCACCACCTGGCGCCAGGCCGCGCGCCGTGCCCTGCTGCAGGGCCTGGCACCGCACCAGTTACAGTGGCTGGACGAAGAAGCGGCACCTGGCCTATTCGACCAGCCCGCCGAGCGCGCACCGGAGCCCAATGGCCGCCTGCGCGTATCGCCCGAACTGCTGGAGCTGCTGGAGAGCGCCGCACAGTACCGTGGCGATGAACGCTGGAGCCTGCTCTACCGCGTGCTGTGGCGCTTCGTGCAGGGCGAGCGCAGCGCCGTGCTGGCCGGCGACCCCGACGGCAG
>JBLUOL010000101.1:0-18259 GCA_048065775.1 Pseudomonas sp. GW6 | reverse complement strand
CCCTGTTCCTGCTCGCCGGCCGCTATCTGGAGCGGCGTGCGCGCGAACGCACCGCCGCCGCCACCGCGCAACTGGTCAAGTTGCTGCCGGCGTCCTGCCTGCGGCTGGATGCCGACGGTCAGAGCCAGCGCATTCTGCTGCGCGAACTGCAGGTCGGCGAACAGGTGCTGGTGCAGCCCGGTTCGTTGATTCCCGCTGACGGGCGCATCCTTGCCGGCCAGTCCAGCGTCGACGAGTCACTGCTGACGGGTGAATACCTGCCTCAGGCACGCGGCATCGGCGACGGCGTCACTGCCGGCACGCTGAATGTCGAAGGCCCGCTGACCGTCGAGGTGCAGGCGCTGGGCGATGCCACGCGCCTGTCGGCCATCGTCCGCCTGCTGGAACGCGCGCAGAGTGAAAAACCGCGCCTGGCAGAGATCGCCGACCGCGTCTCGCAATGGTTCCTGCTGTTCATTCTCGTGGCGGCTGCCGTGGTCGGCTACGCCTGGTGGGAGATCGACTCCAGCCGCGCCTTCTGGGTCGTGCTCGCCCTGCTCGTGGCCACCTGCCCTTGCGCGCTGGCCCTGGCCACCCCAACAGCGCTGACCACCGCCACCGGCAGCCTGCACAAGCTGGGCATGCTGCTGACCCGCGGCCATGTGCTCGAAGGCCTCAACCAGATCGACACCCTGGTGCTGGACAAGACCGGTACGCTGACCGAAGGCCGCCTGACGCTCAAGGCCATCCATCCGCTGCGCGATCTCGACCAGGGCGATTGCCTGGCGCTGGCCGCCGCACTGGAAAACCGTTCGGAACACCCCATCGCCCGTGCGTTCAGCCAAGCACCTCGCGCAGCGCAGTCTGTCGACAGCCATCCCGGGCAAGGCCTGCAGGGCCTGGTCGATGGCCGCCTGCTGCGCATCGGCGAGGCCAGCTTCGTTTGCGCCCTGAGCGGCCAGGCCGTACCAGCGATTGCCAGCGAGCACGGCCAATGGCTGCTGCTGGGCGACGAACAGGGGCCACTGGCCTGGTTCGTCCTCGACGACCGCCTGCGTGAAGACGCGCCGGACCTGATCGCCGCCGCCCGCAGCCGTGGCTGGCATATCCATCTGCTGTCTGGCGACAGCTCGCCGATGGTGGGCGAAGTAGCCCGTCAACTGGGCATCGAAGATGCCCGTGGCGGCCTGACTCCGGATGCCAAACTGGTGGTACTCAAACAGCTGCACAGCGAAGGCCGCCGCGTGCTGATGCTTGGCGATGGCGTCAACGACGTACCGGTGCTGGCGGCTGCCGATATCAGCGTGGCCATGGGCTCGGCCTCCGACCTGGCGAAAACCAGCGCCGACGCCGTGTTGCTGTCGAACCGCCTGAGCAGCCTGGTCGATGGCCTGAAGCTGGCCAAGCGCACGCGCCGTATCATCATCGAGAACCTGGCCTGGGCGACGCTGTACAATGGCCTGGTACTGCCCTTCGCCGCCCTGGGCTGGATCACGCCGATCTGGGCGGCCGTGGGCATGTCGCTCAGCTCGCTGTTGGTGGTGCTCAACGCCCTGCGCCTGAGCCGCACCCCGAACATGTAGGAGCGAGCTCTACTCGCGAACCGCTTCTTCGCTCGCGATGCTCGCTCCTACCCAGACGCCTCCATGGAGACCGCATGTCCGCCCTCTACATCCTGATCCCCGTCGCCATCGGCCTGGTCGGTTTCGCCATCTGGCTGTTCTTCTGGGCGGTGGACAGCGGTCAGTACGACGATCTCGACGGCCCGGCGCACAGCATTCTGTTCGACGACGAAGATCCACTGCACAAGGCTGGTGTCGAGCAGGCCGAAGACCACAACAAGCCGGGCAAACCTGATGCTTGAGCTGGCACCGCTGCTGGTGTCGGCGCTGATTCTCGGCCTGCTTGGTGGCGGCCATTGCCTCGGCATGTGCGGCGGCCTGATGGGCGCGCTGACTCTGGCGATTCCCCCCGAGCAACGCGGCAGGCGTCTACAGCTGCTGCTGGCTTACAACCTCGGGCGCATTCTCAGCTACAGCCTTGCAGGCTTGCTCCTGGGACTGGCCGGCTGGGCCATTGCCGGCAGCAAGGCCGAAGTGGCGATGCGCACAATGGCTGCCTTGCTGCTGATTGCCATGGGTCTTTATCTGGCCGGCTGGTGGAGCGGGCTGACACGCATCGAAGCACTGGGCCGCGGCCTGTGGCGGCATATCCAACCGCTGACCCGACGCTTCATGCCCGTCAGCAATCTGCCGCGCGCCCTGGTCCTGGGTGGTTTATGGGGCTGGCTGCCGTGCGGGCTGGTCTACAGCACCCTGCTGTGGGCCTCCAGCCAGGGCAATGCAGTCAACAGCGCCCTGCTGATGCTGGCGTTCGGCCTGGGCACCTGGCCGGTGCTGCTGGCCACCGGGCTGGCAGCAGAGCGCATCACAACCCTGCTACGCAAGCGCGGCGTGCGCATGGCTGGCGGCCTGCTGGTCATCCTGTTCGGCATCTGGACCCTGCCCGGCCCACACCAGCACTGGCTGATGGGGCACTGAGGCGTAGCCGGATGTAATCCGTGAGCAAGGTACCCAGCATCCCCGGATTGCATTGGGCTACGCCGCGACAGCACCTCCAGTGCTCAACGTGCCCTTGATTCAGGTCAAGGCTGCCACCTACGTGCATCCCTAGACTGGCCACACAGCCTGTCCAGGATTATTCCCCATGCTCAAAGCCATCCAGTGGGATGCCGACCTGATCCGCCGCTACGATCTCGCCGGCCCGCGCTACACCTCCTACCCGACTGCCGTGCAGTTTCACGACGATATCGGCCCGTTCGACCTGCTGCACGCTCTGCGCGACAGCCGCAAGGCCGGACGCCCGTTGTCGCTGTACGTGCACGTGCCGTTCTGCGCGCACATCTGCTACTACTGCGCCTGCAATAAAGTCATCACCAAGGATCGTGGCCGCGCCTTGCCTTATCTGAAAAAGCTCGAGCGGGAAATCGAGATCATCAGCCGCTACATCGATCGCAACCAGCCAATCGAGCAACTGCATTTCGGTGGCGGCACGCCAACCTTCCTCAGCCATGACGAGCTGCGCCGCCTGATGCAGCACCTGCGCCAGCACTTCAACCTGCTAGATGATGACTCCGGTGATTACAGCATCGAGATCGACCCGCGCGAGGCGGACTGGTCGACCATGGGCCTGCTGCGTGAACTGGGCTTCAATCGTGTCAGCCTCGGCGTGCAGGATCTCGACCCCGAGGTGCAGCGCGCGGTCAACCGCCTGCAGACCCTGGAAGAGACCCGCGCCATTGTCGAGGCGGCCCGCACCCTGCAGTTCCGCTCGGTGAACATTGACCTGATCTACGGCCTGCCCAAACAGACCCCGGAGCGCTTCGCGCGCACCGTGGCCGAGGTCATCGCCCTGCAACCGGATCGCCTGTCACTGTTCAACTATGCGCACCTGCCGGAACGCTTCATGCCGCAACGGCGCATCAACAACGATGACCTTCCCAGTCCGGGCGACAAACTGGCCATGCTGCAGGCCAGCATCGAGCAGCTGACGCGCGCTGGGTATCGCTACATCGGCATGGACCACTTCGCCCTGCCCGATGACGAACTGGCCATCGCCCAGGAAGAAGGCACGCTGCAACGCAACTTCCAGGGCTACACCACCCACGGCCACTGCGACCTGATCGGCCTGGGCGTATCCGCCATCAGCCAGATCGGCGACCTGTACAGCCAGAACGACAGCGATATCACCAGTTATCAGCAGACCCTGGGCAACGGCCAACTGGCAACTCGTCGAGGCCTGCATTGCAATGCCGACGACCGCCTGCGTCGCGCCGTGATTCAGCAACTGATCTGCCATTTCCAACTGCGCTTCGCCGACATCGAGCAAACGCATGGCGTGGTGTTCCGTGATTATTTCTGCGCCCTATGGCCCGAACTGGAGCAACTCGCGGCTGACGGCCTGATCAGTCTCGACGCTCAGGGTATTGAAGTGCGCCCGGCCGGACGCCTGCTAGTGCGCTCGCTATGCATGCTGTTCGACCGCTATCTCAACGATCAGGTACGCCAGCGTTTTTCTCGGGTGATCTGAACACCAGTAGCCTGCGCCAGTGACGGCTTCCGTCACTGGCTGGCATATCACCCCATCGCCAGCGTGGCGGCGCTCTGCATCTGCTCATTCGACAGGCCGTTCTCACGCATGAGCTTGATCAGGTTGGCATTGGCCGCAGTCAATGCACTGTTGAGCGACGCCAGCTCGGTCTGCAGCCCTTCCAACTGCTGACGCTTGCCCTCGGCGTCAAGCCTCTGGTCGCTCATGACGGCCTCGATCTGCGCCTGCTTCTCGACGATCTGCGCACGCAACTCGCGGATCATCTTGAGCAGATCCCTGATCGCCTGAGGCAGGTCGCTATCGTCGATATCTTGATGCTTCTCAGACCTGGTCGACATGCCCTTGCCCAGCTCGGACAGGCTCACGCGCAATCCTTCGCGACTCTCCTGCGCAGTTCGTTCAGCCGTACTGAACTGTCGTTGAACACCCTGAGCCAGATTGTTCAGTGAACCCAGCGAAGCGATGCGCATTACCCTGCTCCCTGCCTTGATCTATCATGTCAGGATCACATCGGCAGACCGGGATCAAACTTGGGCAAGCAGTCAGGCTTGCATAGCTGGTCGCAAACCCGCCCCTGCTGTACCCTAAGCGCCATTGCGTATCTATAAGGAGGTTGAACGATGTCCGAGAGCATCAAGCTGCGTACGCAGCACCAAGCCCATTGCAAGGATTGCAGCCTGGCCAGCTTGTGCCTGCCGCTCTCGCTGAACATGGAAGACATGGACGCCCTCGATGACATCGTCAAGCGTGGTCGACCGCTGAAAAAAGGCGAATTCCTATTCCGTCAGGGTGACTCCTTCGGCTCCGTATTCGCCGTGCGTTCCGGCGCGCTGAAAACCTTCAGCCTGAGCGATGGCGGCGAAGAGCAGATAACCGGCTTCCACCTGCCCAGCGAGCTGGTCGGCCTGTCCGGGGTCGATGGCGAGCGCTACCCGGTATCGGCACAGGCACTGGAAACCACCTCGGTCTGCGAGATTCCCTTCGAGCGCCTCGATGACCTGGCCCTGCAATTGCCACAGCTGCGCCGCCAACTGATGCGTATCATGAGCCGCGAGATCCGCGACGATCAGCAGATGATGCTGTTGCTGTCGAAGAAGACCGCGGACGAACGCATCGCCACCTTCCTGGTCAACCTCTCCGCCCGCTTCCGCGCCCGTGGTTTCTCGGCCAACCAGTTCCGCCTGGCCATGTCGCGTAACGAAATTGGTAACTATTTGGGCCTTGCGGTGGAGACGGTGTCTCGCGTATTTACCCGCTTCCAACAGAACAAGCTGCTCGAAGCCGAAGGCAAGGAAGTGCACATTCTCGACCCGATCGAACTGTGTGCTCTGGCCGGCGGCAATCTCGACGTTTGAGTTCGCACGAGTTCGCGGGCTCAACGCATTAGGACCCCACGATGATCTTTGACGAATTCAGCATCAAGACCTTGATCCGCCCGGTACCGGACTTCCCCAAGCCGGGCGTCATCTTTCGCGACATCACCCCGCTGTTCCAGTCGCCGCGCGCCCTGCGCATGGTCGCCGACAGCTTCATCCAGCGTTACGTGGAGGCCGAATTCAGTCACATCGGCGCCATGGACGCACGCGGTTTCCTGATCGGCTCGATCATCGCCTACGAATTGAACAAGCCCCTGGTGCTGTTTCGCAAGCAGGGCAAACTGCCGGCTGACGTGCTCAGCGAGGGCTACCAGACCGAATATGGCGAAGCCTTCCTCGAAGTGCACAGCGACAGTCTCTGCGAAGGCGATTCGGTACTGATCTTCGATGACCTGATCGCAACCGGCGGCACCCTGATCGCTGCAGCCAACTTGGTACGACGCATGCGCGCAACGATCTTCGAGGCCGCTGCGATCATCGACCTGCCTGAACTGGGCGGCTCGCAGAAACTGCAGGACGCTGGCATCCCCACCTTCACGCTGACGGCCTTCGCCCTCGACGATCACTGAGCCGAAGCGCCTGCCAACCCACAAGTGGATTGATGATTCTGCCGGGCAATGCCCGGCATCACCTATGACCTTGACCAGACTCCCATGCACGAACTCGAACTGAACCCATCCAGCGACTGGCGTCAGCGCCTGGGCGCGATCATGGACGGCGCCACCATGCAGCGCCTGGTAACCCTGCTGATCATCATCAATGCCGTCATCCTCGGCCTGCAGACCTCACCGTCGATCATGGCCGACTGGGGCACGCCGCTGCTGATCCTCGATACCTTCATCCTCACCTGTTTCGTCATCGAGCTGGTGTTGCGCTTTACCGCCCGCGGCATCGGCCTGCTGCGCGATCCCTGGGCCGTATTCGACTGCCTGGTCGTCGGCATTGCCCTGGTGCCAGCCAGCGGCCCCTTCGCGGTTCTGCGTGCCTTGCGCGTGCTGCGGGTACTGCGCCTGGTATCGATCAATCCGAGCATGCGCAAGGTGGTGCAGGCGCTACTCGCCTCACTGCCAGGCATGGGCAGCATCGTCATGCTGATGGGGCTGATCTTCTATGTCGCGGCGGTAATGGCCACGCAGCTGTTCGGTGAAAGCTTCCCCGAGTGGTTCGGTAACATCGGCGCCAGCCTGTACACCCTGTTTCAGGTAATGACTCTGGAAAGCTGGTCGATGGGCATCGTGCGCCCGGTGATGGAACAGCATCCGCTGGCCTGGCTATTCTTCGTGCCCTACATCCTCGTCGCGACATTCATGATGCTCAACCTGTTCATCGCCGTTATCGTCAACGCGATGCAGAGCACCCACGAGCCCAATGCCGAGGAGCAGGCCGCAGCAACTCGCGAACAGGCAATTCTCGACGAGCTGCGCGCACTGCGCAGCGAGGTGGCCGAGCTGCGCCGTAACACGCCGTAAACCCCGCCGTCAGCGCAATCCGCCACGTCTAGCGCGGCGGATTGCGTACCTCTTTCCTGATTCTGCCCATCAGACCCGCCTTAAGTTGGCGGCGCTCAGCGCCCGCACGCCCGATAGTTACATCGTTCAATGACACAGTTGGTCTGTCGAGATTAGCCATCTGCGACCCCGAGTGCTGCCAGCCAGAGCCGCACGACAATCGGGAGTACCAACGCCCAGAAGAGGACTCGAACGATGAGCGCAAGTACCACCCTACCCCAGCCGAAACCCAGCTTTCCGGTGCGTCGCATGGACTTCAGTTTCAGCGAGACACCGAAGTACTGGTTCTACGACGACCCGTTCATGAGCCATTTCATGAACAATCTGTCGTCGCTGTTCCCCTACGGCGAGAAGTTCTTCGTCGACAGCGTGCGCGCCGTACGCGATCAGGTCAGCGAGCCGCAGCTGAAAAAAGACATCAGCGCCTTCATCGGTCAGGAGGCCATGCACTCCAAGGACCATGCGGCCTACAACGACTATGCCAATGAGCACGGTATCGACCTGGAGCGCCTCGAGCTGCGCATCAAGGTACTGCTCGAATGGACGACCCGCTTCAGCACCAAGAAGCAACGCCTGGCAGCCACCTGCGCCCTGGAACACTTCACCGCGACCATGGCCGAGCAGTTGCTCAAGCGTGAAGATCTCACCACACAGATGAACGACCCGAAGCTCTATCAACTGTGGATGTGGCACGCCATCGAGGAGAACGAGCACAAGGCCGTGTGCTACGACGTCTATCAGAAGGTCTACGGCGGTTACTTCACCCGCACACTAGTGATGATGCTGACCACCCTGATGTTCCTCGGCGTGATCGGCTGGTTCCAGATTCACCTGCTGCGCAAGGACGGTCAACTGTTCAACTGGCGCAGCTGGGGCTTCGGCCTGAAGAAGCTGTTCGGCCCGCGTAATGGCTTCTTCACCAGGCTGCTCGGCCCCTATCTGGACTACTACCGCCCCGGCTTCCACCCCAAGGATCACGACACCGACAAGCTGGAAAATCGCTGGCGCGAGCGCCTCGGTTTCAGCAGCTGAGGCCTCTTGGTGTACGGATTTAGACACCAACAAGAACGACAAGCAGGAGTTCGGTCATGAATGCGCCCGTGTCACCCCCTATCGCTGGCCGCCATTGCAAGATCGCCATCCTCGGCAGCGGCTTTTCCGGCCTCGGCATGGCCATTCGCCTCAAGCAACAGGGCGAGCAGGACTTCCTGCTGTTCGAAAAGGAAGCCGGCGTCGGCGGCACCTGGCGGGTGAACAACTACCCGGGCTGCGGCTGCGACGTGCAATCGCATCTGTATTCCTTCTCCTTCGAGCCGAACCCGAACTGGACGCGGATGTTCGCCAGGCAGCCGGAAATCAAGGCCTATCTGCAAGGTTGCTGGGAGAAGTATCGGCTGCAGGACAAGACCCTGCTGGACACAGAAGTGGTGCAGATGCGCTGGGACGAGCACGCCGAGCTATGGCATCTGCAGGACCGCGCCGGCAACCAGTACAGCGCGCAGTTCGTGGTATCCGGTATGGGCGCACTGTCGACGCCGTCGATTCCCAAACTCAAGGGCCTGGAGAACTTCACCGGCGAGGTGTTCCACTCACAGCAGTGGAATCACGACTACGACCTGAGCGGCAAGCGCGTGGCGGTGATCGGTACCGGCGCCTCGGCCATCCAGTTCGTGCCGCAGATACAAAAGCAGGTTGCGCAGCTCGATCTCTACCAGCGCACGGCACCGTGGATCATGCCCAAGCCGGACCGCGCCATTCGCGATGATGAACGCGAGCGCTTCAAGCGCTTCCCTCTGGCGCAGAAACTCTGGCGCGGCGCCCTGTACAGCATCCTCGAAAGCCGGGTGATCGCCTTCGCCTTCGCCCCGCGCCTGCTGCGCATGGCCCAGGGCATCGCCAAGCTGTACATCAAGAAGCAGATCAAGGATCCGGCACTGCGCGCCAAGGTCACCCCGGACTACACCATGGGCTGCAAGAGGGTGCTGATCTCCAATGACTACTACCCGGCGCTGACCCAGGCCAACGTCGAGGTGATCACCGACGGTATCGCCGAAATCCTGCCGGGCGCCGTGCGCACTGCCGACGGCCAGGAGCGCGAAGTGGACGCCATCATCTTCGGCACCGGCTTCACCCCCAGCGACCCGCTGCCGCGCGGCACCGTGTTCGGCCGCGACGGCGTCGATCTGCTCGACACCTGGCCCGAAGGTCCGGAAGCCTACAAGGGCACCATGACCGCGGGCTTCCCCAACCTGTTCTTCCTCATGGGGCCGAACACCGGCCTGGGCCACAACTCCATGGTCTACATGATCGAGTCGCAGATCACCTATGTGCTCGGCGCCCTCAAGCAGCTAGAAGAAGGCCGGCTGCAGAGTCTGGAGCCCAAGCGCGAGGCGCAGGACGCCTTCAATCGCAAGATCCAGGGCACCCTCGGCAGCACCGTATGGAATGCCGGCGGCTGCATGAGCTGGTACCTGCATCCGATCAGTGGGCGCAACTGCACGGTATGGCCCGGTTTCACCTGGCGCTTTCGCATGCTGACGCGCAACTTCGATCCGCATGCCTATCACTTCAGTCGCCAGCACGCCGCTCACCCGGCGCAGAGCAATGCCATCAGCCTCGACGCGCAGGAGGTCAGCGCATGAAATCCTTCGAGAACAAGGTTGCCGCCATCACCGGCGCTGGCTCCGGCATCGGCCGCGCCCTCGCCTACCACCTGGCCCGCCAGGGCTGCCACCTGGCGCTGTCCGACGTCAACGTCGAGGGCCTCAAGGAAACCGTCGAGCAGGCCCGCAAGCTCGGCGTCACCGTCAGCCAGCAGCGGGTCGACGTTGCTGATCGCTTCGCCGTCGAGGCCTGGGCCGAGCAGATCGTCAGCGAGTTCGGCCGGGTCAACGCCATCTTCAACAATGCCGGCGTGGCCCAGGGCGGCACCGTGGAGGGCAACGATTACGCCGACTACGAATGGATCATGAACATCAACTTCTGGGGTGTGGTCAACGGCACCAAGGCCTTCCTGCCCTACCTCAAGGCAGCCGGCCAGGGCCATGTAGTCAATGTGTCCAGCGTGTTCGGCCTGTTCTCCCAGCCCGGAATGAGCGCCTACAACGCCAGCAAGTTCGCCGTGCGCGGCTTTACCGAGTCGCTGCGCCAGGAGCTGGATATGGCCGCCTGCGGGGTTTCCGCCAGCTGCGTGCATCCCGGCGGCATCCGCACCAACATCGCCAAGACCGCGCGGATGAACGATAGCCTGGCCAAGGTCACCGGCCAGGAAGCCGAACAGGCGCGCCAGCAGTTCAATGACCAGCTGCTGCGCACCACGCCGGAACAGGCGGCGAAGGTCATCGTAAATGGAGTGCTGGCCAACAAGCGGCGCATTCTTATCGGCGCCGATGCCCATGCTCTGGACTGGATGCAGCGCAGCATGCCGGCGCTGTATCAGCGCCTGGTCACTCTGTCGATGCGCCTGGCTGCCCGCTTCGCGCCCAAAGCACGGAGCGCAGACGGGGTGCGCGAGATTTCCTAGGGTGAGCCGACATTGCTTGCATGCCCCTGGGAGGTACGCGGCCCTGGGCGCCTGCGACCATGCGAGAGAACGTGGCACGTTTGTCGGCCAACATTCGGTTCGCCAACATTTGCGCTAAGGTGAGGAGACAGACGCATCACTCATCCACGCGGCGCCGCTACCGGCTCCCGGCTGGAACCTCGGTGTGGCGTCGACGCCGAGGGCGGCGCCTTGATCCACGAGGTGGCCTCATGAGCGCGCTTACCTGCACCCACCGCGACCACACCATCCGCGCCAGCGTCATGGAACACCCCGGCCTGCCGACACCCTGGGCCGGCGGTTGCCAGATTACCGATCCCAACGGCAACACCAGCAAACGCCAGACCTTGCCGGTGGATTACGCCTTCATGGATGACCTGAACAAGGCCCAGCACGCGTCTATCGCCCATGGCAAATGGCTGGTAGATCAGAAGCTGGATCACGGCCGCAATTGGCACTGAGGGCAACCCAGACGTAGGGTCGTAGCCCGCATGAAATCCGGGAGAGATCGGAAGTTGTCCCCGGATTGCATCCGGGCTACGAACGGTCGCGCAACGGATCGAGCAACGGTTTGAGGCCGTTGTGATCGATCTCCTGCATCAGCGCGAGCAGCTGACCCAGCTCGCCCTTGGGGAAACCCGTGCGGGCGAACCAGTTGAGGTAGTGGCCCGGTAGATCGGCGATCAGTCGATCCTTGTACTTGCCGTAAGGCATACGGCGGGTCACCAGGAGTTTCAGCGTTTCGGGGTTCATCGGTTACTCGAATGACCGGAAAATGATCCGGCCATTGTGCCAGGCATCAGCCCCTGGACGAAAAGCACCTAGCCGCGAAGCGCTTCGCGAACGAAATCCAGGCGATCCTGACCGAAGAACATCTCGCCGCCAACAAAGCAGGTCGGCGCGCCAAATACGCCGCGTTTGACCGCCTCTTCGGTAGTCGCCTTGAGCGCGTCCTTCACTGCCGGTTCAGCGATCTGCGCCTGCAGGGCGGCTGCATCGAAACCAGCGGCGACCAGCACGCCTGCTACCTTGGCCGGATCCCCCATATTCACCCCGTCGACCCAGATCGCCCGGAATAGCGCCTGCAAGGCATCGTCGAAGCGCTCCGGCTGATGCAGTTGAACGGCCACCAGCAAGCGCATCAGCGTCAGGGTATTGATCGGAAAATGCGGATTGAAGCGCATCGGTACGCCATAGCGCTCGGCAAAGCGTGCCAGGTCGCGCAGCATGTAGCGCCCCTTGGCCGGAATCATTGCCGGCGAGGCGTTGCCGGTGGCCTGGAACACTGCGCCCAGCAGCATCGGTCGATAGACCAATTCAGCGCCGGCGTCGCGACACAGATCAGGCAACTGGGTATGGGCCAGGTAGGACGCCGGGCTGCCCAGGTCGAAGAAGAATTCCACCGTCTTGCTCATCAGCTTCACTCGCTCGTTATTGTGATTATGGGTTCAGCGCAGGTTACCAGCGCTCGATCCACGGGCGCAGATCCAGCTCGAAGGTCCAGGCATCGCGCGGCTGAGCGTGCAGGAACCAGTAGCTGTCGGCGATATGCTCGGGATCGAGAATGCCATCCTGATCCTTCTTGGCGTATAGCTCGGGAAAGCTGTCGCGGATAAAGGCGGTATCGATGGCACCGTCCACCACCACATGGGCGACATGAATATTCAGCGGTCCCAGTTCACGCGCCATGCTCTGCGCCAGCGCGCGGATGCCGTGCTTGGCCCCGGCGAAAGCGGCAAATCCGGCGGCGCCACGCAGGCCGGCAGTAGCACCGGTGAACAGGATGGTGCCGCGTCCGCGGGTGACCATGCGCCTGGCCACCGCCTGGCTGGTGAGAAAGCCGGAGAAGCAGGCCATTTCCCAGATCTTGAAGTACTTGCGTGCGGTTTCATCGAGGATGCTGCAGGGCACGTTGGCGCCGATATTGAACACCATCACCTCGATCGGCCCGATGTCACGCTCGATGCTTTCGACCAGTTCAGCCACCTGCTCCTCACGTCGCGCATCGGAAGCAAAGCCATGGGCTTCGCCGCCCTCGCTACGGATTTCTTCCAGCAGCGGTTGCAGTTTATCGAGGCTGCGCCGGGTGACGCAGGCGACATACCCCTCGCGAGCAAAACGCCGAGCAATGGCGCCGCCGGTGGCATCACCCGCGCCGATGATCAAAGCGACTTTCTTGTTCTCGTTCATGGCTTCCTCCATTAACTAACGATCGTTAGCTGAACGAACGTTATGCTACTATCTCGGGCAGGTCAACCCAGCATAGAACGGAGTCATCCATGCGTTATTCCGCCGAACACAAGGCCGAAACCCGCGAGCGCCTGCTCGCCAGCAGCGGCGCGATTGCCAAGCAGCAAGGTTTTGCCGTGACCGGCGTGGACGCGCTGATGAAAACCATAGGTCTGACCGGCGCAGCCTTCTACAGCCATTTCCCGAGCAAGGACGATTTGTTCGCTGAACTGATCGAACGCGAGCTGCGTAACAGCCTGAGCCGGCTTGGCGGCGAAGCGGGTGACGCTGGGCGCGACAAGCTGCAACGCTGCCTGGCGGCCTATCTCAGCCTGGCGCATGTCGAGCAACCGGATAAAGGTTGCGTGCTGCCTGCCCTGGGCGCGGAGATCGCCCGTGCCGATGAACGCGTGCGGCTGCGTACCGAGCAGCAGATCCTGCAGTTGCAGAACACCTGGGCCGAGATCATCGGCGACGCGCAACTGGCCTGGACGATTCTCGCGCAATGTCTGGGCAGCCTGCTGCTGGCGCGCATGATGGCCAGCCAGGAATCGCGCCAGCAGGTGCTCGGCGCCAGCCTGGACATGCTCGAACACACATTGAAGCCTGTCAGCTGAGCGCGGATGCCGTTAACCTAGGCGCGTTCTTCCTGCCAGGATCGATCCATGTCGCACACCCCATCCCCGCTGGTTGGTGAAACCCCGCTGCACGCCGTCGAGGTGCGCATCCTCGGCTGCCTGATCGAAAAGCAGCTGACCACGCCGGAAACCTACCCGCTGACGCTCAATGCCGTGCAACTGGCCTGTAACCAGAAGACCAGCCGCGAACCGCTGATGAACCTGGAAACCGGTGAAGTCGGGCGCTATCTGCGCAGCCTCGAAGGTCGCAAGCTGGTACATCTGGTGATGGGCAGCCGTGCCGACCGCTGGGAACAGCGTTGCGACAAGCAGTTGGAGTTGGTCAAGCCGCAGACGGTATTGCTCGGTCTGCTGCTGTTGCGTGGCCCGCAGACGCTCAATGAGCTGCTCACGCGCAGCAATCGCATGCACGATTTCGACGATGTCGCCGAGGTCCAGCATCAGTTGGAACGTCTGATCGGTCGCGGTCTGGCGCTTCTGCTACCACGCCAGAGTGGTCAGCGCGAGGATCGCTACATGCATCTGCTGGGCGAATCTGCAGATATGGAAAGCTTGCTGGCCAGCCGCCCTGCTGCTCGTGGGGAGGCTGCGGCACCTAACGAAGATCGACTGGTCGAACTGGAAACGCGCATCGCCGCCCTCGAAGAACGTCTGGCGCGCCTGGAAGGCGCGCAATAACCCAAGGAGCTCATGCATTGAATTTCAAAACTCGTCTCTGCCTCATCCTGGGCGCCACCCTGCTTGCAGCCGGCTGCAGCAGCACCGCCGAGAAACCGACCTCCGCTGCCGCACCGAGTGGCCCGACGCCGGACAGCTGCACCTCGTCCGCCGTCGAGCACTTCAAAGGCAAGACCGCAACGCCCGAACTGCTCGAGCAGGCACGCCAGCAAGCCGGGGCCAGCACGGCTCGCATACTCACACCCGACAGCGTGGTGACCTTGGAATACAATGGTCAACGCCTTAACCTCAACGTTGATGATCAGCGAGTGATCACCCGCGTATCCTGCGGCTGATGCCATCTGGGTGCGGATTACCTCCGCACCGCTTGCCGACAACACCAACCACATTTGCACAGGCCAATGCCATGACCTCCCAAGTGGAACCCTGCGCCGAGCTGATGCTGGATAACCAGCTGTGCTTCGCCCTCTATTCCACCTCGCTGATGATGACCAAGACCTACAAGCCCCTGCTGCAGGCGCTCGGTCTCACCTATCCGCAATATCTGGCCATGCTGGTGCTGTGGGAAAACGAGGGCATCACCGTCAGTGAGATCAGCGCACGCATGCTGACCGATCCGGGCTCGTTGACGCCTCTGCTCAAGCGCCTGGAGAGCGAAGGCCTGCTGCAGCGCCAGCGCAGCAGCCAGGATGAACGTGTGGTACAGCTGTACCTGACCGACAAGGGTCGCGCCCTGCACGAACAGGCCAAAGCATTGCCTGCCTGCATCCTCAAGGCTTCTGCGTTGAACATGGCGCAACTGGGCAAGCTGCGTGATGACCTGATAGAACTGCGCGGCCATCTGCAAGACGCCCTCTGATCCCAGGCGGTGCCGGCCATCGCCTGCTTCCGCTGCCCCGTAGAACCCCCTAGCCGGGCAAAGTCTCGTGCGCGCCGTATTCAGCGGCCTCATCGTCCATCTCCACGCATCACGGGCTTCTCCTGAGCCTCTATTCGGTCTGATTCTGCCAAATCACCTACGGCATCTACTGCAAAGCATGGCTACCCCCCCCTGTCGTGCCTGCTTATTCCTGAAAATCAAAAATCTATAACCAAATCTTCCATACAATTGTCTTGTGCACTAATATTTTGCGCAATATAGTTCGCTCCATGGAAACGGTTAGCGCACAAAAGATTAGCAAGCCAATCCATCACTACCCCACCGACAAGGATCAATGCCATGACTATCGAAAACGTTCTCTACCGTGCAACCGCTGAAGCCTTTGGTGGCCGTGAAGGCCGCGCTGTCTCCTCCGACGGCATCCTCGACATCGCCCTGTCCACCCCGAAAGAACTGGGTGGCGCCGGCGGTAACGGCACCAACCCGGAGCAGCTGTTCGCCGCCGGTTATTCCGCCTGCTTCCTCGGTGCCCTGAAATTCGTCGCCGCCCGCGACAAGCTGAGCATCCCGGCTGACACCTTCATCGAAGGCACCGTCGGCATCGGCGCCATCCCCACCGGCTTCGGTATCGAGGTGGAACTGCGCATCAGCCTGCCCGGCCTGACCCCGGAAGCCGCACAAACCCTGGTGGATCGCGCGCACATCGTTTGCCCGTACTCCAACGCCACCCGCGGCAACATCGACGTCACCTTGACCATCGTCTGACAGTTAGCAGCCAGCGCTCGCGGCCACAGCCCGAGCGCGGCTCCAAGAGGAGAACCGCCATGAAAACCCGCACCCTGCTCGCCACCGCCCTGACTGCCCTCGCGTTCAGCGCGTCGCTCACCACCCTCGCCCACAGCGCCGAGGCCACGCCCTACCGCTACGGCCAGAACCTGGATATCGCCAAGGTGATTTCCATCGACGTGCCTAACAGCTCGCAGTGCGAAGTGGTCACGGCAACGATGACCTACCGCAACAGCGCGGGTGACGTGGAAGTTCTCGACTACGAACAACTCTCCAGCGTTTGCACCAACCAGAACTGACAACCAGCCACCCAACTGATCGACAGGAGTTTGACCATGAAATTTTCTCGCACTCTGACTGCCGGGCTGCTTGCCCTGGCCATCAACAGCAGCTTCGCCGCAGGCAGCCCCGGCGTGGAGCGCAACACCCAGGGCTTTCTCGATGCCCTGGCAGCCGGTGGTGGTCAGCCGCTGGAAACCCTCTCGCCGAAAGACGCCCGCGCCGTACTGGTAGGTGCTCAGGCCAGCGTCAAGGTGGACCTGTCCGGCATTATCGTGGACACCAAGGTGATCCAGGTTAATGGCCAGTCGCTCACCCTCAAGGTGGTACGTCCTGAAGGCGCTCGCGGCATTCTGCCGGGCTTCATGTTCTTCCACGGCGGTGGCTGGGTACTGGGTGATTATCCGACCCACGAACGCCTGATCCGCGACCTGGTAGTAGGTTCCGGCGCCGCCGCGATCTATGTCGACTACACGCCATCACCCGAAGCCAAATACCCGACCGCGATCAACCAGGCCTATGCCGCCACGAAGTGGGTGGCTGACAACGGCAGCCAGATCGGTGTCGACGGCTCGCGCCTGGCAGTGGCCGGTAACAGCGTCGGCGGCAACATGGCCGCCGTGGTGGCCATCAAGGCCAAGGAAGCCGGGACGCCGAAACTGCGCGCCCAGGTGCTGCTGTGGCCGGTGACCGACGCCAACTTCAACAATGGCTCCTACAACCAGTTCGCCGAAG
This sequence comes from Pseudomonas sp. GW6, assembly GCA_048065775.1. Lineage (GTDB taxonomy): Bacteria > Pseudomonadota > Gammaproteobacteria > Pseudomonadales > Pseudomonadaceae > Aquipseudomonas. The sequence goes on along the minus strand of JBLUOL010000101.1, from coordinate 1,520 downwards.
GCCACTTCCTGACCCGCGGCATGATGGAATGGTTCTGGGACAACTACACCACCGACCCGAAGCAGCGTAACGAGATCCATGCATCACCCCTGCGCGCCAGCCTGGAACAGCTCAAAGGCCTGCCGCCAGCACTGGTGCAGACCGCCGAGATGGACGTGCTGCGCGACGAAGGCGAAGCCTACGCTCGCCGCCTGAACGCCGCCGGCGTACCGGTGACCGCCGTGCGCTACAACGGCATGATCCACGACTACGGCCTGCTCAATGTGGTGTCCGAAGTCCCGGCGGTACGCTCCGCCATGGATCAGGCAGCACAGACGTTGAAAAACAGCCTCAAGTAAGCGGCTGAAAAACGAAACCCCGCCACCGTCACCGGTCGCGGGGTTTTCATTTGCCTGGCCGGTGCGCGCTACGCGCACCTTCTTGAATTACGCCAGACCGCGAACCTGCTCCCAGGTCAGATCCAGACACTTGCGCGCTTTCTCCACCAGCTCATCCACTTCCGCCTGGTTGATTACCAGAGGCGGCGCGATGATCATGGTGTCGCCCACCGCGCGCATGATCAGGCCGTTGTTGAAGCAGTGGCCACGGCACACCATACCCACGCCCACATCACCGGAGAAGCGCTTGCGCGTGGCCTTGTCCTGTACCAGCTCGATGGCACCGAGCATACCGACGCCACGCACTTCGCCCACCAGCGGATGATCCGCCAGTTCACGCAGGCGCTTTTGCAGGTAAGGCGCGGTGTCTGCCTTCACCCGCTGGACGATGCCTTCTTCCCGGAGCAGGCGCAGGTTCTCCAGCCCCACCGCTGCCGCCACCGGATGCCCGGAATAGGTGAAGCCGTGGTTGAAGTCGCCATGCGCCTCGATCACCTCGAATACCTTGTCGCTGACGATCAGCCCGCCCATCGGCACGTAGCCGCTGGTAAGGCCCTTGGCGATGGTCATCAGGTCCGGCTTGAGGTCGTAGTACTGGCTGCCGAACCACTCGCCGGTACGGCCGAAACCGCAGATCACCTCGTCGGCCACGAACAGAATGTCGTACTTGGCCAGGATCTCCTTGATCCGCGGCCAGTAGGTCTCGGGCGGGATGATCACGCCGCCGGCGCCCTGGATCGGCTCGGCGATAAAGGCGGCAACGTTTTCTTCGCCCAGCTCGAGAATCTTCTTCTCCAGCTGATCGGCTGCCCAGATGCCGAATTCCTCCGGCGACTGGTCGCCGCCCTCGCCGAACCAGTAGGGCTGCGGGATATGGGCGATGCCCGGAATCGGCAGATCGCCCTGCTCGTGCATGAACTTCATGCCGCCGAGGCTGGCGCCGGCCACGGTGGAACCGTGATAACCGTTGTCGCGGCCGATGATGATCTTCTTCGCAGGCTGCCCCTTGCACGCCCAGTAGTGGCGTACCAGGCGCAGCATGGTGTCGTTGCCCTCCGAGCCCGACCCGGTGAAGAACACATGGTTCATGCCGGCCGGCGCCAGCTGGGAGATGGCATGGGCCAGCTCCAGCACCGGTGGATG
>JBLUOL010000100.1:0-18490 GCA_048065775.1 Pseudomonas sp. GW6 | reverse complement strand
CGTGAACAGATCGCGGCTAAAGCCCCTCCTAAAATCCGGCTAGCGAATACCCAGGCGCTTGGCCAAGCGGCTTAGATTGGCACGATCCACGCCCAGCTCACGCGCCGCATCGGCCCATTTGCCCTGATGGCGCGCCAGGCACTGCTCGATCAGTTGGCGCTGAAAAACATCCACCGCCGCACGCAGCTCCAGGCCTGCCGGAGGTAGATCAATGGGCGCCAGCACGTCGTCTGAGGCAGCCATCGCCTGGGCCGTCGGCAAATCCAGGTCCTGCACATCCAGACTGAGAATGCGCGGGCGCTCGCCGTGACGCGCCAGTGCCTTGATCGCCGCACGGCCAATCAGGTGTTCCAGTTCACGCACGTTGCCCGGCCAATCATGACCGAGCAGCGCCTTCTGCGCCTCAGGGCTCAGGCGTAGGCTGCGCAGCCCGAGCCGAGCGCGGTTCTCTTCGAGGAAGTAGCCGGCCAGCAACAGCACATCGCGACCACGTTCGCGCAGCGGCGGCACCGGCAACGGGTAAACGCTCAGGCGGTGATACAGGTCGGCACGAAAGCGTCCGGCGCGCACCTCAGCCGCCAGGTCGCGGTTGGTGGCGGCGATCACCCGCACGTCGACGCGGTGTTCGCGATCCGAACCAACCCGCTGCAACTGCCCACTCTGCAGCACGCGCAGCAGCTTGGCCTGGATCGCCAGCGGCAGTTCACCCACTTCGTCGAGAAACAGGCTGCCGCCATCGGCCAGCTCGAACTTGCCGCTGCGCTCGCTCATGGCCCCGGAGAAGGCGCCGCGTACATGGCCAAACAGTTCGCTCTCCACCAGCGCATCGGGCAACGCCGCACAGTTGATGCTGACCAGCGGCCGCTGCGCACGTGGCGAGGCGGCGTGGATCGCCTCGGCCACCAACTCCTTGCCGACCCCGGTCTCGCCGGTGATCAGCACGGTCAGCGGGCTGTCACCGACCAGGCGAACCTCGTCCTGCAGCTTGCGCAGCGCCGCGCTCTGCCCCACCAGCTCGCGCGGTTGCTGCCGCGCCTGTTTGTACAGCTCGGTGAGCTGGCGCTCGGCCTCGACCCGCTGCGCCAGGCCGCTGATGCGCTGGCTGACCTTGACCGTGGCCGCGGCCAGGCTGGCAAAGGCCTCGAGGCTGTCCAGATCGAGCCGACCGAAACTGGCCGGGTCGAGCGAGTCCAGAGTCAGCAGGCCCCAGAGCTGCTCGTCCAGGTACAGCGGGCAACCGAGGCAGTCGTGCACTTCCAGGTGGCCATGCAGCCCCTCCACCAGACCGTCGTAGGGGTCAGGCAGGCCGCAGTCGGCAGCGAAACGCGTCGGCCCGGCGTGTTCCAGCAACGCAGCCAGACGCGGATGCTCGCTGACTCTGAAGCGCCGCCCAAGGGTATCGGGACTCAGCCCCTCGACCGCCAGGGGGACCAGAATTTCGCCGTCGAGTCGCAGCAGCGCCACGGCATCGCAAGGGAACAACTGGCGCAAGGCCGCGAGCAGGCGGCGATAACGCTCGCCGTCATCCAGCTCGCGAGACAGATCGGCGACCAGAGGAATAAGAGTTTCCAGCAGAGGATTAGCGGTCATTTCGACTACCCAAAGTCTTTATGACTCAAACGCGAGGCGAGTCATTAACACAACAAAATAAGTAAGCCACTGATATTTAAGGATTATTTATTTGGCACACTTACTGATAGGTATCTATCGCTAACGCTAGCACGCCACAACTGGCCAGACGAGTCACACCGGCGCCTTCAGGGCGCCTCTAAAAACGTAGTCGAGGCAGTCAGCACAAGGCAAAAACAAGCGAAAAAGCGGAGTTTACGAGCTGTAAATGAGCATTTTGAGCTTGTTTTTAACGCAGTGATGACAACGTAGATAGTTTTTAGAGGTGCTCTTCATTTGCCTTGCGGAGATCCCCCCATGCTGACCAATGCTCAACGCGACCTGATCAAAGCCACCGTGCCCCTGCTGGAAAGCGGCGGCGAGGCGCTGACCACGTACTTCTATCGGATGATGCTCAGCGAACACCCAGAGGTACGCCCGCTGTTCAACCAGGCCCACCAGGCCAGCGGCGACCAGCCACGTGCCCTGGCGGGCGGCGTGCTGATGTACGCCCGCCATATCGACCGTCTCGAAGCCCTCGGCCCGCTGGTGCGTCAGGTGGTGAACAAACACGTGGCCCTGCAGATTCTCCCCGAGCACTACCCCATCGTTGGCGGCTGCCTGCTGCGCGCGATCCGCGAGGTGCTGGGTGCCGAGATCGCCACCGATGCCGTGATCGATGCCTGGGCCGTGGCTTACCAGCAACTGGCCGATATTTTCATCGGCGCCGAAGAGCAGCTCTATACCGAGAATGCAGCGGCGCCGGGCGGCTGGCGCGGCGCACGCAGCTTCCGCGTGGCGCGCAAGGTGGTAGAGAGCGCCGAGATCACCTCCTTCCACCTGGTGCCGGTCGACGGCGGCGCCCTGCTCGACCATCAACCCGGCCAGTACATCGGCATGCGCCTGCTGCTGGATGGCGAAGAAGTGCGCCGTAACTACTCGCTGTCGGCTCTGGCCAACGGTCGCGAATACCGCATCAGCGTCAAGCGCGAGGTCGGCGGTCGTGTCTCCAATCATCTGCACGATAAGGTTCAGGTCGGCGACGAACTCGAACTGTTCCCACCGTCTGGCGAGTTCACCCTGAGCGCCTCGGACAAACCGCTGGCCCTGATCAGTGCCGGCGTCGGCATCACCCCGGCGCTGGCCATGCTCGACGCGGCGCGGCACAGCGGCCGTCCCATCCACTTCATCCACTGCGCGCGCAATGCCGAGGTGCATGCTTTCCGCGACTGGGTCGATGCCCATGCCGCCGAGCATCCGCAGATTCGCCACTACGTCTGCTACAGCGAACCGCGCGAGGGTGACAGGGCCGACGCCAGCGGTTTTCTGAGCCGCGATCTGCTGGAGCAATGGCTGCCGGCCGAGCGCGATCTGGACGCCTACTTCCTCGGCCCGAAACCCTTCATGGCGCAGGTCAAGCGTCATCTGCAGGCGCTGGGCGTTCCCGCCGAGCAAAGCCGCTACGAATTCTTCGGCCCGGCTTCGGCACTGGATAGCTGATCAATCAGGAGGTAAACCATGTATCCGCTCAATCTTCCACCTGTGCAGATTCTTCATCTGTCCAGCCAACTGCTCTGGAGCGGCCTGATTCTGCTGCTCGTCGGACTGGTCGCGGCCTACGGCCTGGAGAAGCACCTGAATGTACCGACACTGGTATTGGCCCACAGCCTGACACTGATCGGTCCGAGCGTACTGAAGATCGGCTACGTGCTGCGTCTGATCGCACAGGAGCGCCTGAACGACAGGGCATGTGCTCATGCAGTTGCTTGATCGCCAGCAGGCCCTGGCCATTGCGCCGCTCTGGCGCCTTGGCTTTCGGCCGTTCTTCCTCGCTGGCGCCCTGTTCGCCCTGCTCGCCGTCGCCCTCTGGGCGGCGGCGCTGCACGGCCTGACAAACCCTGCGGTGCCCGGCGGCATGCTGGCCTGGCATCGCCATGAAATGCCCTTCGGCTTCGGCCTGGCGATCATCGCCGGCTTCCTGCTCACGGCTGTACAGAACTGGACGGGCCGCCCCGGCCTCAGCGGGCGGCCGTTGATCGCGCTGTTCGGCTTGTGGCTGACGGCGCGTCTGGCCTGGTTCGCACCCGTACCGCTGCACCTGCTGATCGCCGTGCAACTGGCCTTTATCGGTCTGCTCATCACGCAGATGGCGCGCCAGCTGATCGCAGCGAGGCAGCGTAACAACTACCCGATCCTGCTGGTCCTGAGCCTGCTCGCACTATGCCAGTCACTCACTCTCGCCGGCCTGGCAATGGGTGACGACGACCTGCAACGCCGGGGAGCGCTGGCCGCCCTGTGGCTGATTGCGGTAATGCTGAGCCTGATCGGTGGCCGCGTGATCCCCTTCTTCACTCAGCGCGGCCTGGGGCGGGCCGAGGCCTTCGCCGCCCATCCCTGGCTGGACCGTCTGCTGCTGGCCTGCGGCGTGCTGGTCGCGGCGCTGTTCGCCAGCGGGCACAACCTGCAGGCCCGCCCATGGCTGGCCGCACCGTTCATCCTGCTGAGCGCGCTGCACGGCCTGCGCCTGTGGCGCTGGTACCTGCCAGGCATCTGGCGCGTGCCGCTGCTGTGGTCGTTGCATCTGGCCTACGCCTGGCTTTTGCTGGCCACACTCGGCATGGCCGCCTGGCACCTGGGCTGGCTGGCGCAACCCAGCCTGGCCAGCCACGCGCTGGGGGTGGGTGCGATGGGCGGGCTGATCCTGGCGATGATGGCGCGGGTCAGCCTCGGCCACACCGGCCGCGCGCTGCAACCGCCAAAAGCAATGCGCTGGGCCTTCGGCCTGCTCAATCTGGGCGCGCTGATTCGGGTCACATGCGGTGGCGGGTGGCTATGGTTGGCAGCGCTTTGCTGGGGCGTGGCCTTCGCCCTGTTCGCCTGGCATTACGCGCCGATGCTGTGTCGGGCGCGGGTGGATGGGCATCCGGGGTGAAATGCCTGGTGCGATCAAACGGCTAGACCGTAGCCTGGATGCAATCCGGGGCAACGATTTCCCGGATTGCATCCGGGCTACGTTTTTAAAGCAATGACATCAATCGACCAGCGTGCAGGCCATCACCAACGCGTCTTCGCGTCCGCCGACTGCCGGGTAGTAATCGCGACGGCGTCCCACTTCATTGAAGCCGAAACGCTCGTACAGTCGGTAGGCACTCTGATTACTGGCGCGCACTTCGAGGAAGCATTCGCGCCCACCCAGTTCAAAGGCCTCTTTCATCAAGTGCTCGAGCAGACGCAAACCGAGGCCGCGGCCCTGGCTTTCCGGCTTGACGGTGATATTGAGCAGGTGCGCTTCGTCGAGGATCAGGTTGATCACACCGTGACCGACCTGCTGATTGCCCTCGAACATCAGCCAGCAGTTATAGGACTTGAGGCTGTCGGTGAAGATGCCGCGCGTCCAGGGGTGGCTGAAGGCGGCGTATTCGATTTTCAGCACGGCATCGAGATCCGCCTCGGTCATCGGGCGGAAGGAAATCGCATCGCTCATTAAGGGAAACTCGGGCGCAAAGACGGGGGTTCTCAGGAATGTGCAGGCGTCAGCCAGCGCTGGCGAACGCGCCGCATGGCCTGCCAGAGTTCGCGCTTGCGCGCTGGTTCTTCCATCAGCAGCTCCAGCCCCGGCAGCGCCCAGCAAGCGCCAAGACCTTCGACCTGCAGTTCGCAGTTGTAGCTGTGCTCGTCGCCTTCGCCGGCAAAGCGAATGGCCGGCAGACCAACCAGCCACAGACAGGTGCTCGGCTGTTCTTCGAGGCGCGCAGCGACGAAGCTCTGCACGAACTCCAGCGCCGCTTGCGGGCCCTGATCCATATTGCCGCGCACCAGCAGCGGCCAGCGCACTGGCTCACCGAGCAGTTGCGGGCTATCCGGCAAGCCGGCGGCGCGCAGCAGATCCTTGAGCAGGATGTAGGCTGGATCGCGGCTCTGGAATGGCTGGCCGGTGGGCAGCTCCACCAACAGGGCGCAATCGCCGGCTCGCAGCAACTGCAGGGAAAAACGCGGCGGCGGAGCACTGACCCGAGCCGGCTTTTCCTCGACAGGTTCCGGCTCCGCCACCGGTTCGACAGCCGCCTGGCGCGGCTGGGCGCCCGGGCGCGGAATCTCGATCTTCGGCCGCTCGACCGGCGCTTCACGCACGGCAGCCGGAGTGACGGCAACAGGCTCTGGCACAGGCTCGAACGCTTCCTCCTGCTGCGGCTCAAGCAGCTCCAGACGCGACGCTGCCGCGAAGGGCAGTTCGGTACGCGGCAGCCAAGTGGCCACCTGCATGGCGTCGAGGTAGGCGCGACGGCGCTGTTCGGGAATCACAGGCGCTCCAGAGAGAGGATTTTCAACAGGGGCGGATTGTCGCGTGAAATGGCCGGAGCGGGAAGCGTCGCAACGAGATTGCGGGCAAACAAAGCGTCCAAAAAACAAAAACCCCGCAGCTTGCGCAGCGGGGCTTTCGGGGTTCACCTGGGCTTACTGATCCCAGGGACGATCGCCATTCTCATCCTTGATGCGCGTCGGCAGGCCCATTACGTCCAGCAGCTTGAGGAACGGCTCGGCCGGCAGCTCTTCGACGTTGACCATGCGCTGCGCATCCCACTCGCCACGCGCGACCAGCAGCGCGGCGGCGACTGGCGGCACGCCGGCGGTGTAGGAAATACCCTGACTGTCGGTCTCGGCGAAGGCTTCTTCGTGGTCGGCCACGTTGTAGATGAACAGTTCACGCGGCTGGCCGTCCTTGGTGCCCTTGACCAGGTCGCCGATGCAGGTCTTGCCGGTATAGCCCGGCGCCAACGAGGCGGGATCGGGCAGCACGGCCTTAACCACTTTCAGCGGTACCACCTCAAGGCCTTCGGCGGTCTTGACCGGCTTCTCGGAGAGCAGGCCAAGGTTCTTCAGCACGGTGAACACGTTGATGTAGTGATCGCCGAAGCTCATCCAGAAGCGCACGTTCGGCACGTTGAGGTGCTTGGACAGCGAGTGCACCTCGTCATGGCCGGTCAGGTACAGGTTCTGCACGCCCACCACCGGCAGATCGTCGGTGCGTTTGACTTCGAACATGCTGTTGCTGGTCCACTGACTGTTCTGCCAGCTGTAGACCGTGCCGGTGAATTCGCGGAAATTGATTTCCGGGTCGAAATTGGTGGCGAAGTACTTGCCGTGCGAACCGGCGTTGACGTCGAGGATGTCGATCGACTCGATCTTGTCGAAGTACTGTTGTTGCGCCAGAGCGGCATAGGAGTTGACCACACCCGGGTCGAAGCCGACGCCGAGGATGGCGGTCACGCCTTTTTCCTGGCATTCGGCCAGGTGCTTCCACTCGTAGTTGCCGTACCATGGCGGGGTTTCGCAGATCTTGCTCGGATCTTCATGGATGGCGGTGTCCAGATAGGCGACGCCGGTGTCGATACAGGCGCGCAGCACGGACATGTTGAGAAACGCCGAACCGACGTTGATGACGATCTGCGATTCGGTTTCGCGGATCAGTGCCTTGGTCGCTTCCACGTCCAGGGCGTTCAGCGCATAGGCCTTGATCTCGCCGGGCTGCTTGAGACCGCCCTTTGCCTGCACGCTGTCGATGATGGCCTGGCATTTGGAGATGTTGCGCGACGCAATTGCAATGCGACCTAACTCGTCATTGTGTTGCGCGCACTTATGGGCCACCACCTTGGCAACACCTCCTGCACCAATGATCAGAACATTCTTCTTCAATTGTTTCACCTCCAGGGAACTGCGTTGTTTAAAACGTTTGATGAGGTGGGCTGAAGCGGATCGCCGCCCGGCCCACCCTACGGCTCAAGGCTCGGTGTAGGGTGGGCTTCAGCCCACCATCAACGGTGTCACGACAGACTGGACAGGTAGTCGTCGAAGCCAAACTGGCGCGCCACCTCGACGCTACCGTCGAGTTGTTTCACCACGATGGACGGCATTTTCAGGCCGTTGAACCAGTTCTTCTTGACCATGGTGTAACCGGCCGCGTCGATGAACGACAGGCGATCACCGATCTGCAGCGGTTTGTCGAACTGGTACTCGCCGAAGATGTCGCCGGCCAAACAGGATTTGCCGCACACCATGTAAGTGTGTTCGCCGTCGTTCGGCGCCATCTTGGCGTTGAGGCGGTAGATCAGCAGGTCGAGCATGTGCGCTTCGATCGAGCTGTCGACTACGGCCAAGTTCTTGCCGTTGTACAGGGTGTCGAGCACGGTGACTTCCAGTGAGGCGCTGAGGGTGATCGCCGCTTCGCCCGGCTCCAGATACACCTGCACGCCGTATTTTTCGGAGAAAGCTTTCAGGCGCGCACAGAAGGCATCGATCGGATAGCCCTCGCCAGTGAAGTGGATGCCGCCGCCGAGACTGACCCACTCGACCTGGGCTATCAGGTGGCCGAAACGCTCCTCGATGGTGGTCAGCATCTTGTCGAACAGCTCGAAGCTGCCGTTCTCGCAGTTGTTGTGGAACATGAAGCCGGAAATCTGCCCCATGACCTGCTCGATCTTCGCAGGGTCCCACTCGCCCAGGCGGCTGAACGGACGCGCCGGGTCGGCCAGCAGATAGTCGGAGCTGCTCACCTGCGGGTTGACGCGCAGGCCGCGGATGGTGCCCTCGGTACGCGCGGCAAAGCGCTCGAGCTGACCGATGGAGTTGAAGATGATCTTGTCGCAGTTGGCGACCATCTCTTCGATCTCGTCGTCGGCCCAGGCCACGCTGTAGGCGTGGGTTTCGCCGGCGAACTTCTGTCGGCCCAGCTTCAACTCATAGAGGGACGATGAGGTCGTGCCGTCCATATATTGCTGCATCAGGTCGAACACCGACCAGGTGGCGAAGCATTTCAGCGCCAGCAGCGCCTTGGCACCGGAGTTCTCGCGCACATAGGCGATCTTCTCCAGGTTGACCAGAAGCTTCTGTTTGTCGATGAGGTAGTACGGCGTCTGGATCATCTCGTCGCCCCAGCAAGGTCAATCAATGGAGGTCTTTCGGGCACCTCTAAAAACTACCTGCGTTGCCATCGCTGCGTTAAAAACAGGCTCAAAATGCTCATTTACTACTCGTAAACTCCGCTTTTTCGCCTGTTTTTGCCTTGCGCTGACGGCCTCGCCTATGTTTTTAGAGGAGCCCTTTCAGCCCCCGGAAAAAAGTGGACGCGAATTGTGCCGATAACCGGCGAATATCGAAAGGGCATTGGGGATTTTTTGTACAACCGGTGATGACCGGAGTCTGCCTTGGCTGAACGGAGACCCTACGACCGAGCGGTTACAGTGATATGACCGGGCAAGGCTTATCCATCACCTGCGCCCGAGGCGCACAAGGCTGCATTGCCGCGATATCCGACGCGCTCAATGCTGACGAAACAGGCTCAGCAGGTGCTCGGCGATGGCGCCGCGAATGGTGTCGATGCTCAAGCGCGAGCAGTGAGCTAGCTTGGCGGGGTTGATACGGTGCAGGTGCAGCGATGGCATCCGCGCCTCGTACTCACGCAGATCGCCTTTCACCAGCACGGGCAGAAAATGTTCGCCGCGCGCCCGATAGCGCTCGATCAGCAAACGCAAGCCGGCCTGGAATGGTAATTCACGCGAGGCAATCAGACGCGACTCACCCGGTACCTTCATATATAGGCCGTCGAACCCCACCGTTTCACCTGGCAGGATGTGCACACCGGTGGGCTCCACCGCATCGGCGGGAATATCGTGAAAGGTGTCATGCCAGGCCATCTCGTCCGGCAGGATGGTGATACCGCCCTGCTCGTCCTGCGGCACCACGAAGCTGTAGTTGCTGTAGAGCTTCTCGACATAGCTGGAGTAGATGCACAGGCGGTTTTCGAACCGCCGTAGAAACGCGATGGCCTGAGCACGATCGGTAATCGCGTGCAGCTCCCAGTTCAGATCGCGCTGGTGCTGCAGCTCATGCCAACGGGCATCGACATTCAGGGCAAGGGCAGACATCAGGGACTCCAAAAACCGGTTCGCTGTTGCCACGGCAGAAAGTGTGCCACCTCTCCAACCCAGGTTTTCCCGGCTTTTCAGGCACTTGCCAGGGTTTCCTGCGCACAGCCCGTCCCAATGTGCCGAATCGCGTCACCTGCCTCTGATCGATTCGGACTCAAACCCGGCATCCACCTTGCAGTACAATCGTCGCTTTTAACCTGCCTGGAACCGGCGCCTCGATGATCGATCCCAAGCGCGTATTGCGCGCCCTCGCCGAACACTGGACGTTGCTCGAACCGCTCTGCGAGCGCTTCGACGCCGGCACCCTGAGCCTGGTAGAGCTACGCGGCCAGCTCGCCGTGCAATTGCCCGACGCCACGCCCAGCGACACCACTGCCCTGCTCGACACCTGGATTCGTCTGGACATCCTGGTGCCGGTGGCCAAGAGCCCCAACCGTTTCGAGCTCAACGCGCAGATCCACGATTTTCTCGCCTACCTGCGCCGCGAGCACCGCCTCGGCCTGTGCCTGGAGATCGAAGCCTACCTGCGCCACCTGGAGCGCCTGGCCGGCTATATCCAGGACGCCTTCGAAGTGCGCGATGCCAACGACCTGGCGCGTCAGTTGCGTCTGCTCGACATGCGCGTGCGCGACGTACTGAAAAAACTGGCCAACGACGAACAGGCGCTGGTCAGCGTGGCCGACCGGGCCAAGACCTCGGATCGGCAGATTCCCCTGCGCCAGCGCTACGCCGAGGTGCTGGCCACCTGGGACGAATACGTCGAGCCGATGATCCAGCTGGTCGCCGCCGACGGTGCCTTCGAGCAGGGCGTACGCCGCGTCGAACAGGTGCTGCTGCGTCTGCTCGGCGACCAGCAGCGCCTCGGCCAACTGGTCGACGACGACCTGCTGCTGCGCACCCACGCGCGCATCCTGGAAATGCAGACCACTGCCCAGCTGACCCTGCGCAAGGCTCGCGAGCTGCTGCTGCCGCTGCGCGAGGAAGCCCGCCGGCACAATGCCGTGACCCGTGGCGCGGCACTGGCGCTGTCGGTGATCCGCAAGAAAGGCATCGACGCCGTGCCGCAGGCGGCCATGCCGCTGTTCACCCGGCCGCAGAGCAACTTCCTCGGTTCAGCCAGCCAGGTCGAGGCCTACGTCTATGCCCTGGCGCGCTTCGAAGCCAAGCCGGCGCACTTCCCCAAGGCCAGCGGCAGCCGCAAGGGCGGCGCGCCCAAGGCGCCGAAGACCGCGCGGGAGATGATCGAGCGCTGCGAACAGGCCCTGCCACTGCCGGACCTGATGGCCTGGCTGCTGGAACAGGAGCCGGATGGCGCCACCGACGAGTTGCTCTACTGGTTCTCGCGCCTGTCGCGCGAGTCGCGCTTCCAGCGTGAACGCTTGGAGCGCCGCCAGTACCTGACCCGCGAGCACGAGGTCAGCCTCGCCTCCTTCGCCCTGGTAGGCCAGCCCAATGGCTGAGCTGCCCGTAGGGTGCGCTGTGCGCACCGCAACCGACGACCTGGTGCGCACAGCGCACCCTACGACTGCCCGTGAGCATTGCGTATGAACATCGATCTGAAAGAAATGACCCAGCTCGCGGCCGCCTTCCGCGACCTGTTCAAGGGCTACCACATCTCCCGCAGCGAGCCGGAGTGCTACGCCCAGCTGTCCAGCATGCAGGACCAGTACCGCGCGCTGTTCCGCGCCCTCGGCTTCGAGCTGGTGTGCGACCCGCGCGGCTTCTACTACTTCGTCCCCGAGCAGGTTGCGCCGCAGGTGAACAAGACCGCCCAACGCCTGGCGCTGTTCACCTTCATTCTGGTCGAACACCTCGCTGACCAGGGCCGCGACCCGCTCTCCGTGCTCGACGGCGGCAGCATCGGCCGTGACGAGCTGCCGGCGCTGCTGGAGAAATACCGCGACCTGTTCCTGCAGGCCGAAGTCACCACCTTCGAGGAGCTGGAAGACAAGATCATCCGCCGCCTTACCCAGCTCGGCTTCGCCGAGGACAGCAACGGCGTGTACCGCTTCCTGCCGCCGATGCACCGTTTCCTCGACGTCTGCCTGTCGGTGCAGCACGACCGCGACCTGGCCGCCAGCCTGCACAGCAGCGACCTGCCGCTGCCGGCGCCGGTACTGCTGGACGATGACGGCGACGCCGACACCGACGCGACCGCTGTCATCGATATCGAAGAATCCGAGGAAGATGCCCTGGCCCGTGCCATGGCCGAAGAACGCGCCGCACAGGAGATGGACGCATGAGCCAGGAACGCTACGGCATCCGCCGCTTCGCCCTGCTGAACACCGCCGGCTACAGCCTCGGCCTGTTCCCTCTGGAAAACCCGCTGTCGGTCTACGGCGCCAATAACCTGGGTAAATCCGCCTCGATCAACGCCCTGCAGTTCCCGATCCTGGCACGCATGTCGGACATGAGCTTCGGCAAGTACAGCCTGGAAGCCTCGCGCAAGTTCTACTTCGCCAGCGACACCAGCTACATCCTCGTCGAAGTCGCCCTGCCCCATGGCCCGCACGTGATCGGCGTGGCCGGTCGTGGCCCCGGTGGCGGTTTCGGCCACCAGTTCTTCGCCTACGCTGGCGAACTGGACCTGGAGCACTACCAGCAGAACGGCACCTGCCTGCGCCAGCGCGAACTGTTCAAGAACCTCGGTCAGGCCGGCATCACCGCCTACGAACTCAAGCCCGACGAACTGCGTCGCCTGCTGGTCGGCGGCCACACCAGCATCCCGCTGGACCTGACCCTGATCCCGCTGCGCTCGACCAGCGAGCAGAGCCTGAAGACCTTCCGCGCGCTATTCATCAACCTGCTGCATATGAGGGAGATCACAGCGGCGAAGCTCAAGCAGCTGTTCCTCGATGCCTTCGAGCACAGCCTGCGTTCGGGTAGCGTCGACTATATCGCCGCGACCGAAGAAGCCTTCCGCGACGTGCGCCGCATGGAGCAGGACTACCAGGCCCTGGTCACCGCCGGCCCGCTGATCGAGGCACTGGCCTCGGGCGTCACTCAGCGCGAGACTCTGCGCGGCAAGCTGCATCGTCTCTCGCCACTGCTCGACAACCTGCTGGGCACCTGGCACGACTACGCCGATGCGCGCAAGGAAGAGCTGGTAATCCAGGCCGAACACTATCGCAACGAGCAGGACGGCCTGCAGAACGAGCAGCGCGGCGGTACCAGTGAGCTGATGCGCCTTGAGCGCGAGATCAGCGAAATCCAGCGCTGGCTGGGCGAGCTTTCCGTGCTGAAGAACCGCTTCGCCCTGGTGGAAAACGCCAAGGTGCTGGAAGAGCAATTGCTCGCCGCCAAGGACGCCCACGACGAACTGGCAGGCGCCCTGGCGCAGTCGCGGCAGTTCTCCAGCGAAGACCTGGACGAGCGCCTGCGCGACCTGGAAAAACGCCTCAAGTCGGTCAAGCAGCAACTCGACCACGCCGACAACAACAGCTACTCGCGCCTGCGCGAGGAATTCAGCCAGCAGGACGTCGACCGCCTGATGCGCCTGTTCAATGGCCAGCTGTTCAGTCTGCCGCTGGGTGAGAAAGGCATCCAGGCCGAGGGCGACGACTGGGTCAAGGCGGTCGAAGCGGTACTGGATCGCTTCAAGGGCGACACCTTCGCCGTGCCGGGCCTGTCCATCGACCTCAGCCATATCGAGCCCCCGGCCTTGCAGGCGCTGGCCGACCGCGCCGCCCTGCGCGACCAGAAGGATCGCCTGGAGCGCGAGCTCAAGCAGCTCAAGACCCAGCAGTCGGTCGCCGCCGACCGCGCCGCCAGCAAGGCCCAGGCAGAGACGCTGTACCAGGCCGTGCTGGATGCGCAGAAAGCCCTGGAAGACTTCCGCAAGAGCCAGACCCTGGCTGCCGAAGAGCCGCAGAAGCTGGAACGCCTGGCCGAACTGGAAGGCGCCCAGGATGAACTCAAGCGTGCCAGCGATGCCTTCGCCGAGCGTGTGCAGCAACTCTCCGCCAAGCTGCAACTGGTCGGCCGTCAACTGGCCGATCTGGAAGCCAAGGAGCGCACCCTGGAAGACGCCCTGCGCCGTCGCCAGTTGCTGCCGGCCGACCTGCCCTTCGGCACGCCATTTATGGAGCCAGTGGACGACTCGCTGGACAACCTGCTGCCGCTGCTCAACGACTACCAGGACACCTGGCAGGCGCTGCAGCGCATCGACGGCCAGATCGAAGCGCTCTACGCCCAGGTGCGCCTGAAAGGCGTGGCCAAGTTCGACAGCGAAGACGACGTCGAGCGCCGCCTGCAACTGCTGGTCAACGCCTACGCCCACCGTCAGGACGAAGCCCTGACCCTGGCCAAGGCGCGCCGTGCGGCGGTCACCGATATCGCCCGCACCTTGCGCAATATCCGCAGCGACTACGACAACCTCGAGCACCAGCTGGCGCTGTTCAACCGCGAGATCAACAAGCGCCAGGTGTCCAACCTGCAAAGCTTCCGTATCGTCCTGGCGCCTAACAAGGAAGCGCTGCGCCATATCGATCAGATCATTCACAGCGCCGGCCAGTACGAGGAAGGCGAGACCCTGTCGGTGTTCGACCTGTCGCAGTCGGCCGATCAGGACGCCAAAAACGAGGAAGCCAAGGACTACCTGTCGCGCCTGGTGGCTGCCAACGGCAACCAGTTGGGCCTGAAGGATCTGTTCGAACTGGCCTTCGAGATCACCAAGGTGCATGGCCAGCCGATCATCCACACCGACATCGATGGCGCCGCCTCCAACGGCACCACCATGACCATCAAGGCGCTGACCAACATGTACCTGTTGCTGCACCTGATGGATCGCGAGCAGGCCGGGCGCGTGCGCCTGCCCTACTACCTCGACGAGGCGGCGGACATCGACGAGCGTAACCAGCAGGCACTGATCGAAACCAGCCTGCAGCTCGGCTTCGTGCCGATCCTGGCATCGGTAAAGCCGCAGGTCTCGGCCCACGTGGCCATCGACCTGGAAGGCGGCAGCGGCCCCAACGGCATCTATATCGACGAGGCGGACTGGAAGTTCATCAAACCGCGCGAGAGTGCCAAGGCCCAGGCACCTCAGCAGGAAGAGGCGGTCGAGCCGGCTTGAAGCTCAAGCCCCTCCCAAGGTCCACACGACCGTAGGAGCGGCTTCGGCCGCGAGCTTTTATCAACCCAAAGTGAAAGGGCCGCTCAATGCGGCCCCTTTCATTTCTGTGGTTTGCTCACTGCTCCAGCACGATCTTCGGGGCCCACTGCATCCACACATCCTGCGGCTCGTCGAACAGTGCAAAGGTCTGCCCCGGCTGCGCCGGCCCACCCATCTCAGGGTTGTTCGGCGTGGCGAAGGCGATGCCGCCTTCGAGCAACGCCTCCAGCGATTCGGTCCGCACCTTCACGCCCTTGAACAGCCCGGCATCCACTCCGATGCCACTGGCATTCCAGAAGCGGCTGCCCGAACGCACCAGCGGCGCATAACGCGGTTCGATCAGCACATGGATCAATACGCGATCCGAGGTCGGCCCCAGCTCGAAATCCACCACCTTGCCCACCGGCACCTCGCGGTAGCTGACGATCACACCCGGCTTGATCGAGCCTCGCCGCGGCGCGCTCAGCACCAGGCGCAAGCCTTGCTCACGCACGGCCTGATTCGGCGCAGCAGCCAGGGCGACGAACTCGGTACGTCGCGCTCCTTTCTGCGCAGCCGGTTGTACCTCCAGATACTGACCGCTGACCAGCGTGCCGAGATTCGCGGCACGGATCAGGCTAAGTTCCGGCTTCACCACCCAGAAGCGCGTCCCCTCACGGGCGATCTGCTCGGCTGCCTGACTGATACGCACGTTGAGGATCACCGCTTGCAGGTCAGCGGTCAGGCTGAGGCTCTCGACCTTGCCAACCTCCAGCCCCTTGTAGCGCACCAGGGTGCCTGGTTGCAGACCGTCACCATCAGCCAGCCGAATGGTGATCTGCTGCCCTAGCTGCAAGGCGCTTTCGCGGTCCGCATGCAAGGCGAAACGCTGCACCTGGCGATCCGACCTGGCGGCTTGCAGATCAAGCGTCTCGAAAGCAATGCCGCCCGCCAGCAGGGTCTGCAACGACTCGCTCTTCACCTCTACACCGGACAATCCACCCCTTAGGGTGATGCCACTGGCATTCCAGAAACGTGTGGACGTATTGATCAGGTGTACGTAGTCAGGCTCGATATGCACCCCGAGCACGACCTGGCTATTGTCGCGGCCAAGCTGGAAACTCTGTACCGAGCCCACCTTGATCTGCTTGTAAAGCACCGGACTGCCGACTTCGATAGAGCCGAGCTGATCGGTGAACAGCACCAGATGCAGTCCTGGCGCACCGAGATCCAAAGGCGGCGCCTTGCTCCGCGCGACGAAGTTGCGCGCCGGCGGATTGCCCTTCTCACCTGGACGCACGGCAATGTAGTTACCTTTGACCAACGCCTCGAGGCCAGTGATACCGGCCAGCGAAATGGAGGGTTTGACCACCCAGAAGTCCGAGCCCTCCACCAGATACTCTTCGGCCAGTGGATTGATGGTCAGCTCGGCCGTGGCGCTATTGAGGTCGCGGTCGACCTTCATGGCTTTCAGCGAACCGACCTGAATGCCCTTGTACATGACCGGCGTTCGACCTTCCTGCAGCCCATCGAAATCGCTGAGTTTCACGACGATCTTGATACCCGCCTGAGCCTCGTCGTAGTCCTCATAGAGACGGAACGGCAGCGCTGGATCAGTGGGCGGGCTGTCCTTGCGATGCTCAGGCGTGGCGAAGGCGATACCGCCAGCGACGATACTGGCTAGCGACTCGCTGCGCAGTTTGAAGCCGGACAGGTCGGCATCGACGCTGATCCCGCTGGCATTCCAGAACCGCGTATGTTTGCGCACCAGATGCGCATAAGCGGGCTCGATGAACACCTTCACCTCTACGGTGCTCTGGTCATCACCCAGGGTGTAACTCTTCACTCGGCCAACCTGGATCTGCCGATAGAAAACCGGGCTGTCGCGGTTGAGCGAGCCGAGCCGCTCAGCTTTCAGCGTGATGTGCAGCCCCGGTACATCGTCACCCATCGGCGGCTCTTGAGCCAAGGCGGTGAAGCTGCGGGTAGATTCGCCCTCACCGGGACTGAAGGTAATGTAGTTACCTGAAACCAGTGTCTCCAGACCGCTGATACCCGCCAGACTGACATTCGGTTTGACCAACCAAAAGCGAGTGCCCTCACGCAGATACTGCTCGAGTTCCTTATTGACCTCCAACTGAGCGACAACACCGCGATTCTTTCCACTTTGATCAAGACTGATGGCCGTTACCTTCCCCACCGCCATACCCTTGTACATCAGTTCGGTCTTGCCGGCCTGAATACCCTCGCCGCTGGCGAATATCAGCTCCACCTGAATGCCGGCTTCGCTGTATGCACGCCACGCCAACCAGCCGCCAATGAGCAGTGCAATAAGAGGCAAAACCCAGATGGCTGACCAGTTCGAAGCAGGACGCGTCTTGGCCAGAGGAAGGTCAGTCATGATCGGTTTCCGTATTATCCCAGATAAGGCGAGGGTCGAAAGTCAATGCGGCAAGCATGGTCAGTATCACCACACTGGCAAAGGCAGCGGCGCCGGCTCCAGCTTCGATGCTGGCCAGGCTGCCAAAATTCACCACTGCCACCAGAATGGCGATGACGAAAATATCGAGCATCGACCAGCGGCCAATCCATTCGATGAAGCGGTACATGAGGATCCGCTGGCGCGCAGACATCGGTTGATGGCGCTGCACGGAATACAACAGCAGAGCAATCCCCACCAACTTGAAGGTTGGCACCAGAATGCTGGCGATAAATACCACCGCCGCAATAGGTAGCATGCCAAAGTTAATGAGCTCCAGTACGCCGCCCATTATGGTCGCTGGCGCACCTTTGCCGAGACTGTTGACGGTCATGATAGGCAGCAGATTAGCTGGGATGTAGAGAATCGCCGACGTCAGCAGCAATGCCCAGGTTCTGATCAGGCTATTGGGCCGCCGGGCATGAATCTGACCACCACAGCGGCTGCAGTACTGGTGCTTGGCATCAACGTCGACCGGATTGAGTTGATGACATTCGTGACAGACCAGCAATCCTGCCTCAATCGCCCGCATGGATATCCTCCCCGGACAAGGCTTCCCAGATCTGATGCGGTGACATGGTCACCTCCAGCCAGACTTGCACCAGCAACAGCGCGATGAAACAGAACAGGCCCAAGCCGAGGCTCAAGTCAGCCAGGTCCATCAGCTTGACCATCGCCACCAGGATGCCCATCAGGTAGACCTCGAGCATTCCCCACTCACGCATGTGATGGTAGATCCGGTAGAGCAACAGACCGTAGCTACGACCGAAATCCATACGAATACTGAGCAGCACCAGCAGTTGGCAAAGCAACTTGAGCAATGGCACCGCCATGCTGCACAGAAACACTACAACAGCGATGCCCTGCATACCGCTTTCATACAACCCGATTACACCGCTCCAGACGGTGTCCTGCGAGGTCTGCCCCAACAGGTTGAGCTGCATGATCGGCAGGAAGTTGGCTGGGACATAGAGCAGCAGAGCCGTCAGTACTAGGGCCAGGCTGCGCCTTACCACGCGATGACGGTGGCTGAACAACTCATAACCACAACGCGGGCACTCGGCGCTCTCACCATCCTGCAGCACCGGCTTGCGCATCAACAGATCGCACTCATGACAGGCGACCAACTGCTCGATCGTCAAGGATGACAAGGAAGGTTCGGACGGCGAGTCAGACATGAAAGTCCCCAGCAGAATTCGCGCATTCTACCCGAGCGGCGCTTTTATTGGTGCGTGCCCCAAGCCTGTAGGAGCGAGCTCTGCTCGCGAAGCTCTGTTTTCCGCGCTGCAAAGAAGAAACCCCAGACCGCTAGGCGATCTGGGGTTTCGTATAGGAGCTTGACGATGACCTACTCTCACATGGTGAAGCACCACACTACCATCGGCGATG
>JBLUOL010000099.1:0-18838 GCA_048065775.1 Pseudomonas sp. GW6 | reverse complement strand
GCAGGCTTTTATCCTGCCAGCCAATTTCCGACAGCCGAAGCCAAGCGCGAGCCATGACCTCACCTTTTTCGACGCGCCCATTGTTCATCGTACTGGGCCTGCTGCTCGTGCTCGTGCTGTGGCTGTCGCTGGCGCTCGGACCGGTCAGTCTGCCACTGGGCGATACCATGCGTGCAGCACTGCGTCTGCTGGGCCTGCCTCTCACGGCGGATGCATCGCTACAGCAGGCCGAACTGATCCTGTCGCAGATCCGCATGCCGCGCACCTTGCTCGGGCTGACCGTGGGCATGGTGCTGGCGCTCTGTGGCGTGGCGATGCAGGGGCTGTTTCGCAATCCACTGGCTGACCCCGGTTTGGTGGGTGTTTCCAGCGGCGCTGCGCTGGGCGCTGCGGTGGCCATTGTCGGCGGCGCCGCGTTCGGTGGTTTACCCGAAGCCTTCGCGCCCTATCTGCTGTCGGCCTGTGCCTTCGTCGGTGGCTTGCTGGTCACGGCGTTGGTCTACCGTCTGGGCCGACGTGACGGGCAGACCAATGTGGCGACCATGTTGCTGGCGGGCATCGCCCTGACCGCGCTCGCGGGGGCGGCCATCGGTCTGTTCACCTACCTGGCGGACGATGCGACCCTGCGCACCCTGACCTTCTGGAACCTGGGCAGCCTCAACGGCGCCAGTTACGCGCGACTCTGGCCGCTGTTGCTGGCCACGCTGGCCGTGGCGCTGTGGTTGCCGCGACGGGCACGGGCGTTGAACGCGCTGCTGCTGGGCGAGTCGGAGGCGCGCCACCTTGGTTTCGATGTGGAGCGCCTCAAGCGCGAGCTGGTGTTCTGCACGGCATTGGGTGTCGGTGCTGCGGTGGCGGCCGCCGGCTTGATCGGTTTCATCGGCCTTGTGGTGCCGCATCTGATGCGCCTGCTGGTGGGCCCCGATCATCGCCTGTTGCTCCCTGCATCCGCGCTTGCCGGTGCGAGCCTGTTGCTGCTGGCCGATCTGGTCGCGCGCCTGGCACTGGCACCTGCCGAGTTGCCGATTGGCATCGTCACGGCGTTGATCGGCGCGCCGTTCTTTCTTTATCTGCTGGTGCGGGGGCGAAGCTGATGCTGCGGGTTGAACAGCTGGAAGTCCGCCGCGGCCAGGGCGTGGCGCTCAGTGGCATCGATCTGCAGTTGCACCCCGGCGAAGTGCTGGGTGTGCTGGGGCCCAACGGTGCGGGCAAGAGCACCCTGCTGGCGGCGATGACCGGCGAGCTGCCGGCCAGCGCCGGGCAGGTGACGCTGGATCAGCGCGCGCTCGATGATTGGGCCGGGCCGGAGCGGGCCAGACGTCTGGCCGTCCTGCCGCAGAGTTCCAGTCTGAATTTCGCCTTTCGTGTCGAGGAAGTGGTCGCCATGGGCCGTCTGCCGCATGACAGCGGGCGCGTGCTCGACGCGCAGATCGTCCAGCAGGCGCTGCAGGCAGCCGATGCTGTTCACCTGGCGGGGCGCAGCTACCTGGCGTTGTCCGGCGGGGAGCGCCAACGCGTGCACCTGGCGCGGGTGCTGGCGCAGCTGTGGCCGGGAGGCGAGGGGCAGATCCTGCTGCTTGATGAGCCGACCTCGATGCTCGATCCGCTGCATCAGCACACCTGCCTGCGGGCGGTTCGTCGTTTGGCCGAATCCGGCGCGGCGGTGCTGGTGATCCTCCATGACCTCAATCTGGCCGCGCGTTACTGTGATCGCCTGTTGTTGCTGGAGCAGGGCCGGGCGCATGCGCTGGGTACGCCTGCCGAAGTATTGCGGGCCGAGCCCCTGCAGGCCGTGTTCGGTCTGGAAGTGCTGGTGCAGACTCATCCCGAACGCGGCCACCCGCTGATCATCGCACGCTGAATAATGTTGGAGCCCTCGATGCGAGCTGTACTGCTGAGCTGTCTGATGCTGCTGGCTGCCTGCCAGAGCCGACCGATGCTGCCGCTGCCGGTACCGCTTGCTCCGCTGGGGCATGAGCATGCTGATCTGGGGCGTATCGTCGATCTGGCCAGCGGACGCACTATCGACCCTGAGCAACTGCTGGATCGCCTGGCACTGGCCGAGCGGGTACTGGTCGGTGAGCAGCACGACAATCCTGATCACCATGCCCTGCAGCTTTGGCTATTGCGCGAGCTATCCAGGCTGCGCCCGCAGGGCAGCGTGTTGATGGAGATGCTCAATCCTGATCAGCAGAACAAAGTCGATCAGGCCCGGACAGCTGCGCGCGCGGGGCAGGCGATTACCGATCCGTTCGATACCCTGGCCTGGCAACCTGGATGGGATTGGTCGCTTTACGGGCCGCTGGTGATGCATCAATTGCGGCAGCCCTACCCCTTGCTTGCGGCCAATCTGGATCGTGCCGAGATCATGCAGATCTATCGCCAGCGCCCGACGCTCGGGGGCGAGCGCTCTGGTGCAGCCGAGGTGCAGGAGCGTTTGCTGGCGGATATCCGTGAGTCGCACTGCGGCCTGCTGCCGGACAGCCAGTTGCCGGCGATGCTTGCTGTACAGCAACAGCGTGATCGGCGCATGGCCGAGGCTCTGTTGGCGGCGCCACAGCCAAGCCTGCTGCTGGCCGGCGCCTTTCATGTGCGCAAGGATCTCGGCGTACCCTTGCACCTGGCGGACCTCAGCGCGCAGGCTGGCAGCGCGGTGCTGATATTGGCCGAAGTCGGCCGTGCGGTGGACGCTACTATGGCCGATTACGTCTGGTTCACGGCAGCGCAGCCGGAGCAGGATCACTGCGCCAAACTGCGACCCTAGCCGCCTTTCGTGGGCTGCCTGCAAGGTATCCTCGGCGCTTTGCCGATTCGGAGCCTGACCTATGTCCACAGACGTTCGCGACCTGCTGCAAGGTTATTTCAACGCCCTCAATGATCGGGATATCCGCGCCTGTCTGGCACTGGTCAGCGACGAGCTGATTCTGCAGCCCAATCAGGGTTTCACCGAGCATGGGCGCGACGCCTTCGCGGCTTTTCTGGAGCGGCAGCTGCATTGCTATCGCGAGATGATCGAGTCGCTGGTGATCCTGGTCGAGCCACAAGGGCGACATGCGGCCTGCGAGTACCGCGTTATCGGCGAGTATCTGGCTACTGATGATGGCCTGCCGGAGGCCTGCGGGCAGCGTTACGAGATGCGCGTCGGCGCCTTCTTCGAGATCCAGCACGGGCTGATCACGCGCATCAGCCTGCATTTCAATTTGCCGGACTGGCTGGCTCAGGTCGACGACTAGACCCTGCTAAGGGCTTCGTGTGGAGACGGCATGACGCACTTTTGTCCAGGCAAAAAAAGACCCGGCAAGAGCCGGGTCAATAACCGTGATTAGCCTGATGAGGAGATAATCTGAAGAGTCCGACTGAATGGTCTCTTTAGCTTATCGGCTGATCTCGCGACCAGTTGAGATAATAATAACAATTCTCATTACATAGTCAACGCCCTTTTGAGAACTTTTCTCAGAAAGTTTTGCCGGCCTCATAAATGCAAAAACCCGGCACGGGGCCGGGGTTCGCTGATGTGGGATGGAGACTCAGGATTCCCCAGGCAAGCGCAGCTGAGTGACTTCCTTGTTCAGCAGGTCGATGCGTCGTGCCATGCTCTCGATCAGGCTGTGAGCGATGCGCGGGTTGCTTTGCATCAGGCTGAGGAATTGTTCCTTGGGAATCACCATCACCGTGCAAGGTTCGCTGGCGACAACCGTGGCGCTGCGCTTCTCGCGAGTGAATACCGCCATGGCGCCGAAGATTTCATCCTTTTGCACATCACCGACCTTCTGCCCGTCGACGTAAGCCTCGGCGTGGCCCTCGATGATGATGAACACGTGGTCAGCTTCATCGCCCTGATGAATCAGCTCCTCGCCGGCAGCGAAATGCTGGAAGCCAGTCGCCGGACGAATCTCCGGCTGTTTCAAACGTGCCAGTGCGTCGGACAGTAGGGCGGTATGGCCGATCAGATATTGAATGAACTGTTCCTGGCGCTGCTCGCTGGCATAGATGTGCTGGAACGTTTCGCTGCGCGAGTAGGGAATCAGGCTGATGGGTTCTTCGCTGCTGTAACGGCAGGAGGGGAGGTCGATGCCCTGGCGCAGGCCGACCAGATCGCCCTCTTGCAGATAGAACAACGGGCGCTCATCGACCAGCGCATGCAACAGGCCGTTCTCGATGATGAATAGCTGGTTGCCAGGCAGTACCTGAGCCAGATCATCGACACGCTCCAGACGCAGTGGCTCACCCGCGGGTTGCAGCCCTTCCAGCAGCTGAGTGGGGATACTCTGTAGGCGATTGATCAACTGATCGGCGTAGGCAGGTTGCTCCCCGAGTAAATACATAACCGTAATTCCTTGAACTGGCTGGACTGGCTGACCACACGAAGGTCCCTGAAACAATAGGCTGTGCGGCTCTTCGAGTAAATCACCTTGCACTGGTGTTGTGAGCTAGCTCTTGTTGTGGCTCTGGGCTTCGTCCAGCTTGCCGTTCAGTTCGGCTTTGTGCGCGGGGGGGAGCTCACTCCAATGCACATTGAGCAGCGCGCCCTCGATGGCGTAAAGCAGCACCTTGGATGCACGAAAACCGCGCGCCCTGACCGCGCGATAGGCTCCGACAGCGCCGTAGCGACGCAGGTCGTTGGCGCTGTGAATCCCTACGGCGTGCAGCCACTGCGCCGAGGTCTTGCCCAGGTTCTTCAAGTGTTGCAGTTCGTCGTTCATCGGGCCTCCATGCGTGCGGGGGAAAGGTTCACGTTGGCGTGCCTGCCGGAAAGTGTAGCGGCCAATGGCCTGAGTGCTTCGCGTCGTCGCTCGAAGTGCGCTACTTGGTGCGATAGCGCAGGCGAGTGCCGAAGTTGACCGACATGAGAATCTCGTCGGCGGTCAGTTCGGCTGGAAAGTAGGCGCCAGAAATCTGCGCGTGGGCCAGGCTGGCCCCTTCGATCTGGGCATTGCGGAAGTCCAGGCCGCGCAGGTCTGCCCCGCGGAAATACGCGTCGTTGAAATTGACGGCGTCGGTGTCCATGTTGCGCAGGTCTAGCCCGCGAAAGTCGCCACCGGACAGATCGACCTCCACGCCTTTTGGCTTCTGCGCATTGAAGCCTTTCACATCGTCGTTGTGCAGCAGGTGGTAGAGCGGATGATCAAGCTGGCGTGGCTGACTCATGGCGGATACCGGTGATGGCTTCACCGGCAGTATAGAAGCCCTGCCAGGGTTTGCCTGGCAGGGCGTGCTAACCGCTTGGAGCGATGATCAGATCCCTGGCAGGCGCTGGCGAATACGCTCGACCAGGCTGTCCAGGCTTGCGCTGTCATGTGTATCGACACGCTTGCTGTGGCTCTGCTCCTCATCGTCGAGCGGCTCGCGGCTGGTTTGTTGGGCCTGGATCACTTCCAGCGTCGCATCGGACGGGTCCTGGCCCTCGCTGCGGCGCTGTTCCAGCCAGCTAGCGATCACGGCTTGCGGCGCTTGGCAGTCGAGAATCAGGAAGGGCACGCCGGTCTCTTCGGCGACTTCGCTGGCGGCCTGGCGTTGCGCCGCCTTGAGATAGGTTGCGTCGATCACCACGGGGAAGCCTGCCAGTAGTGTCTGACGCGCCAGCTGATGCAGGCGCTGGTAGGTCGCCTGGCTGGCGTCAGTGCTGTAGATACCGGCGGCCAGCTGATCCTTGGCTTCGGCGCTTTGCTCGCCGAACAGGCGCTTGCGCTCGATGTCGGAGCGCAGGCGGATGGTGCCCAGTGCTTCGACCAGGCGCATGGCTACGTGGCTCTTGCCGACTGCCGAGACGCCATGGGTGATGGCCAGAAAGGGCGATGGAATGGCGCTGTAGCTTTCCGCCAGTGCAGCATAAGCGCGGTACTGGCGCAGGATCACCGCCCGTTGTACCGAACTCTCTTCTTGTCCCAGGCGAAACAGTGCGACCTTGCCGCGCACCATGGCGCGGTAGGCCTTGTAGAAGTTCAGCAGTTGCAAGGCGGCATAATCGCCAGTGCGCTCCAGCCAGCCGCTGATAAAGCGACGTGCCAGGCATTTGAGGCCGCGGTCTTCGAGGTCCATCGCGAGGAAGGCGATATCGGCGGTGACGTCGGTAAAGCGGAAGGGTTCGTTGAACTCGATGCAGTCGAACAGCACCACTCGACCGTCGATCTGAGCGGCGTTACCCAGGTGAATATCACCGTGGCATTCGCGGATGAACCCCTGTGCCTTGCGTTCGCTCAACAATGGTTGCAGGCGTTCGTAGCTGGACTGGGCCCAGGCCTCGAGGGCATCGAGTTGCTGCAGGTCTGCCTGCTCGCTGAGCATCGGGCGAATCTGGTCGAAATTCTGCTGCACCGGAACCATTACCGCTTCTGCGCTACCCAGCGGATGTTCCTGCGGCACCTTCGGTGCGTTCAGATGAAAGGTGGCGATCTGCTCGGCCAGGGCGTCGATATGGGCGTCGTTCAGTTCGCCACGTGCCTGGATGGCGCTGAGCAGTTGCTCCTGCGGGAACTGGCGCATTTTCAGCGCGTATTCGATGGCTGGTGTGCTGCCGTCGAGACTGGGCGCGTCTTCACTACCGCCGATCGGCAACACGTCCAGATACAAATCCTGGGTCAGGCGCTGGTTGAGGCGCAGCTCTTCTTCGCAGAAATGACGGCGTGCATCGAGCTCGGTGAAGTCGAGAAACCCGAAGTTAACCGGTTTTTTGATCTTGTAGGCGTAGGGGCCAGTGAGCAAAACCCAGGAAATGTGGGTCTCAATGACCTGAAACCCATCCACAGGATGCGGATACAGGGCCGGGTTCTGCAATGCGGCAATCAGGGCTTGGCTCACGTTCGATCCTTGTTCTAGACGCTGTTCGAGCTGGGCATTATGGCCGCTGTGAGCTGCTCTGCAAACCATCCAGGCGGCCTGCTGGCCCCTATGTAAAGTGCGTATAATCCCGCCATGACTCGAAAACGCTCCCCCCGCTCAAACAAAAAATCCCGCTCGTCCGGTATGCGTCCCTGGTTTGCCTGGGGCCTCAAGCTCGGTCTGGTTGGTCTGGTGATCCTTGCCGGCTTTGCCGTTTATCTCGATGCCGTGGTGCAGGAAAAGTTTTCCGGCAAGCGCTGGACGGTGCCCGCGAAGGTCTACGCCAGGCCGCTCGAACTTTTCGTCGGGCAGAAGCTGGCCAAGGACGATTTCCTGCGTGAACTCGATGCGCTGGGCTACCGCCGCGAGAGCACGGTCAACGGGCCGGGCGCAGTGTCGGTGGCCGGTAACAACATCGAACTGCACAGTCGCGGCTTTCAGTTCTATGAAGGTGCCGAACCGTCACAGAAGGTGCGTGTGCGCTTTTCTGGCGATTACGTCGCCGGTCTGACCCAGGCCAACGGCGGCAACCTGGCGGTAGCCCGACTCGAGCCGATGCTGATTGGTGGGCTTTATCCGGCGCATCAGGAGGATCGCATCCTGATCAAGCTGGATCAGGTGCCGGCCTATCTGATCGATGCGCTGGTGGCGGTCGAGGATCGCGACTATTTCGATCACTTCGGCGTGTCGCCCAAGGGCATCGCCCGCGCCATGTGGATCAACGCCACGTCCGGGCGCCTGGTGCAGGGCGGCAGCACCCTGACTCAGCAGTTGGTGAAGAACTTCTACCTGACCAACGAGCGCACCCTGGTGCGTAAAGCCACCGAAGCGATGATGGCGGTGCTGCTCGAGCTGCACTACGACAAGCGCGAGATTCTCGAGGCCTATATGAACGAGGTGTTCCTCGGTCAGGACGGTCAGCGCGCAGTGCATGGCTTCGGTCTGGCCAGCCAGTACTTCTTCAGTCAGCCGGTTTCCGAGCTGAAGCTGGAGCAGGTCGCGTTGCTGGTGGGCATGGTCAAAGGCCCCACCTACTTCAACCCGCGGCGCAATCCCGAGCGTGCGCTGGCGCGCCGCAATCTGGTGCTCGATCTGCTTGCCGAGCAAGGCTCGATCACCCCCGAGGAGGCAGCAGCAGCCAAACAGAAGCCGCTTGGCGTGAGCGCGCGCGGCAGCATGGCTGACAGCTCGTTCCCGGCTTTCCTCGATCTGGTCAAGCGTCAGTTGCGTGAAGACTATCGTGAGCAGGATCTGACCGAAGAAGGCCTGCGCATCTTCACCAGCTTCGATCCGATCCTGCAGCTCAAGGCCGAAGAGGCGCTGGCCGAGACGCTCAAGCGCCTGGCCGGGCGCAAGGGCGTGGATGAAGTGCAGGCCGGTATGGTGGTGACCAACCCTGAAACTGGGGAAATCCAGGCATTGATTGGCAGCCGTCAGCCGCGGTTTGCCGGCTTCAACCGTGCGCTGGATGCTGTGCGGCCGATTGGCTCGCTGATCAAACCGGCTATTTATCTGTCTGCGTTGGAGCGTCCGAGTCAGTACACCCTGACCAGTTGGCTGGAGGACGAAGCGTTTTCCATCAAGGGCCAGGATGGCCAGGTCTGGACGCCGCAGAATTACGACCGCAAGGCTCATGGCACCATCTACCTGTATCAGGGGCTGGCGCAGTCCTACAACCTGTCGACGGCCAAGCTCGGCCTGGAGATCGGCGTGCCCAACGTGCTCAAGACGCTCGAGCGACTGGGCGTCGAGCGCAAGTGGCCGGCCTATCCGTCGATGCTGCTCGGTGCTGGGGCACTGACGCCGATGGAAGTGGCGGGCATGTACCAGACCCTGGCCAACGGTGGCTTCAATACGCCGTTGCGCGGCATTCGCAGTGTGCTGACCGCCGATGGCGAGCCGCTCGGTCGTTATCCATTCCAGATCCAGCAGCGCTTCGATCCAGGCGCCATCTATCTGGTGCAAAACGCCATGCAGCGCACCATGCGTGAAGGCACTGGTCGCTCGGTTTACAGCCAACTGCCCAGTTCGCTGAATCTGGCGGGCAAGACCGGGACCAGTAACGACTCGCGTGATAGCTGGTTCGCTGGCTTCAGTCAGGATCTGCTGTCGGTGGTGTGGCTGGGGCGTGACGACAATGGCCCGACCCCGCTGACCGGTGCGACCGGTGCACTGCAGGTCTGGACCGGGTTCATGCGCAAGGCGGATCCGCTGCCGTTGGATATGCCGATGCCGGACAACGTCACCCAGGCCTGGGTGGATCGTCAGACTGGTCTGGGCTCGGCTTCGGGCTGCCCGAATGCGGTACAGATGCCTTATATTCGCGGCAGTGAACCTGCCGCCGGTTCCGCGTGCGGTATTCAGGCTCCGGTCGAATCCGTGATGGACTGGGTCAAAGGGTGGTTGGAATAACGGCCGGATCGAGTGATTCGGTGTTACCTGAAGAGGATTGGATGTGAACAAGAAGTGGCTTGCCACTATGCTGGCAACAGCGGTGTTGAGTGGTTGCAGCACGGTACCGCAGGGTTCGATTCCGGTGATCGATGCCGGCTCTCCACTATCGTCGGGTGGTTCTGGTCCGTCGACCAGCCCAACCCCCGCAGCTGCGCCGCAGCGTATTGAGGAGGACTCCGGTGTTGTTGTGATGGTGCCGCAGGGTGCCGTCTCGACGCCATTGCAGACCGATACGCAGCCGATTACCTCCAGTGGCGGCCTGACCTTCGAGCCGCCCGTGAGCAGCCAGCCGTCTGCGCCGAGCCAAGGCAGCTTCGGCTCCTCGGCACCGAGCATGCCCAGCGGCATTCCCAGCGGTGGCGGCCTGGCTGCTGACGAGCAACTGGATGGCCCGGTTCTCGCGCTGTTGACCACTGCTCAACAGCAGCAGGGCGGTGGCGATCTGAATGGCGCCGCCTCCAGTCTGGAACGTGCCCAGCGCATCGCCCCGCGTGAGCCGCAGGTGCTCTACCGTCTTGCCGAGGTACGTATGGCTCAGGGCGATGCAGCGCAGGCCGAGCAACTGGCCCGTCGTGGTCTGACTCAAGCCAGTGGTCGTCCGGCGCTGCAGGCCAGCCTGTGGGATCTGATTGCCCGCGCCCGCGAGCGCCAGGGTGATCCCGCTGGTGCTGCCCAGGCCCGTGAACGCGCACGAGTCAATCTCTGATGGATGCTCGTGCAAGCGCACTGGCCGAACACCTGCTGCTGATCGAGCGTGAGTTACGTGTGCAGGGTTGGTGGCAGGAGGAGGCGCCGAGTGCCGAGGCCCTGGCCAGCCCGGAGCCGTTCTGTGTAGATACGCTGGCGTTCGAGCAATGGCTGCAGTGGATTTTTCTGCCGCGTATGAAGGTTCTGCTGGAAACCGGTGCAGCATTGCCCTCGGTATCGGGTATTCAGGCGATGGCGGAGATGGTCTATCAGCAGCAGCCGCGCGTTGCGCGTCGGCTGCTCGAACTGCTTGGCGAGTTCGACCGCCTGCTTACGCGCACGCCTTGAGGGCGTGCGCGTAGTTCATTATTTGCAGCTTTCTGTGATGGACTTCTTCAGTTCCGCGATGCGCTCCTGACGTTCATCCTCGCCAATACGGCGCAGCTCGCCACCGTCTTCAATCCTGACGCGTGGGTTGTTTTCCAACTGAGCCAAGTTAGTGCGTGCTGTCTCGCAGTATTGCTTGCGCTCGGCTTCCTGCTTCGCCACATCTTCCTTGACCTTCTTGTCGATGGCCGCCTGCTCAGGGTCGAGTTGCTCATCGAAACTGGGCGCCGGCTCACTTGGCGCAGGTCGTGGAGGCGGGGCGGCAGTATTGATGGTCGTGGCTTCTTGGCCCTGCGGAGGTTGCGCGCCGAAGTGGGTCACGCCTTTTTCATCTACCCACTTGTAAACCTGGCTGGCCATGGCGGATGTGCTCAAAGCGAGCATCAGGGTGCCAGTAAGAATCATGTGGCGCATGCTGTTTCCTTTATCGAGAGCGGCGGTGCTGATGGTTACTATAACCAAAAGCCGGCAATCTTCATCCTGCGCTGCGTCACAGCAGCAGGTTGAATAATAGGTCAGCCATCTCTTGACTTGCCTTCGCCGAACCCGAACAATCCAGCCTTCCCCCGTAGTGGAGTCCGCCGCAAGCGTCCTCCAGCTCGGGGAAAAGAGGCGCTACCCGCGCCGAACCGTGACACCCGCAACGCGTTACCTCGCGCTGGGAGGGTCGGCCCCGCAAGACCATGGGCTGCTCCGTTACTCGTCAAGCTGATGTTCCGAATCCACGATCACCGTCGTGCGTGTCCGCTGACAGTAAGACCTACTTAGGGCTGCCCGTTGGCGGGTGGCATACTGGCGTTCAAGAGGTGAACAACGTGGAGCTTTTATCCGGCGCTGAAATGGTCGTCCGCTTCCTGCGTGACGAAGGCGTTAAGCATATCTATGGGTACCCTGGCGGTGCTCTCCTGCATATTTACGATGCCCTGTTCAAAGAACCGGAAGTGACCCACATCCTGGTCCGTCACGAACAGGCAGCGACCCATATGGCTGACGGCTATGCCCGCGCCACCGGCAAGGCCGGTGTGGTGCTGGTGACCTCTGGCCCTGGTGCGACCAATGCCATCACTGGTATTGCCACCGCCTACATGGACTCCATTCCGATGGTGGTGATCTCCGGCCAGGTGCCGAGCGCCATGGTCGGCACCGATGCCTTCCAGGAAACCGACATGGTCGGTATTTCCCGCCCGATCGTGAAGCACAGCTTCATCATCAAGCACCCGTCGGAAATCCCCGAAGTGCTGAAAAAGGCGTTCTACCTCGCCGAATCGGGTCGTCCCGGTCCGGTCGTGGTCGACATTCCGAAGGACATGGGTGATCCCACCCAGAAGTTCGAGTACGTCTATCCGAAGAAGGTCAAGCTGCGTTCCTACAGCCCGGCGGTGCGTGGCCACTCCGGCCAGATCCGCAAGGCTGCCGAGATGCTCCTGGCCGCCAAGCGTCCGGTCATGTACTCCGGCGGTGGCGTGATCATGGGCGGCGCCTCTGCGCCGCTGACCGAGCTGGCGCAGATGCTCAACCTGCCGGTGACCAACACCTTGATGGGCCTCGGTGGCTATCCGGGTACCGATCGCCAGTTCATCGGCATGCTCGGTATGCACGGCAGCTACACCGCCAACCTGGCGATGCACCATGCCGACGTGATCCTGGCTGTCGGTGCGCGCTTCGATGACCGCGTGATCAACGGCGCGGCGAAGTTCTGCCCGAACGCCAAGATCATTCATATCGACATCGACCCGGCTTCGATCTCCAAGACCATCAAGGCTGACATCCCGATCGTTGGCCCGGTGGACAGCGTATTGACCGAGATGGTCGCCATCCTCAAGGAAATCGGCGAAACCCCGAACAAGGACACCGTTGCCAGCTGGTGGAAGCAGATCGAAGAGTGGCGTGGTAGCGGCCGTCTGTTCCCTTACAACGAGGGCGACGGTTCGATCATCAAGCCGCAGACCGTGATCGAAACCCTGTGTGACGTGACCAAGGGCGATGCCTTCATCACCTCCGATGTCGGTCAGCATCAGATGTTCGCTGCGCAGTATTACCGTTTCAACAAGCCCAACCGCTGGATCAACTCCGGTGGCCTGGGCACCATGGGCTTCGGTTTCCCGGCCGCAATGGGCATCAAGCTGAACTTCCCGGAAGCCGATGTGGCATGCGTCACCGGTGAGGGCAGCATCCAGATGAACATCCAGGAGCTGTCGACCTGCCTGCAGTACGACCTGCCGGTGAAGATCGTCAACCTGAACAACGGTACCCTCGGCATGGTCCGCCAATGGCAGGACATGCAGTACAACAGCCGTTATTCGCACTCCTACATGGAGTCGCTGCCGGACTTCGTCAAACTGGCCGAGGCTTATGGCCATGTCGGTATGCGCATCACTTCGCTGAAGGACCTCAAGCCCAAGCTGGAGGAAGCCTTTGCCTTGAAGAATCGCCTGGTGTTCCTCGACATCGCGGTGGATTCCAGCGAGCACGTCTATCCGATGCAGATCAGAGACGGTGCGATGCGTGACATGTGGCTGAGCAAGACGGAGCGGACCTAAGATGCGACACATCATTTCCCTGCTGCTGGAAAACGAGCCGGGCGCCCTGTCGCGCGTGGTTGGTCTGTTCTCCCAGCGTAACTACAACATCGAAAGCCTCACCGTTGCGCCAACCGAAGATCCGACGCTGTCGCGCCTGACCCTCACCACCGTTGGACAGGATGAGGTGATCGAGCAGATCACCAAGAACCTCAACAAACTGGTCGAGGTAGTCAAGCTGGTCAACCTGTCGGAAAGCGCCCACATCGAGCGCGAGCTGATGCTGGTCAAGATCAAGGCCACTGGCGCTCAGCGTGCCGAGGTCAAGCGTACTACCGACATCTTCCGGGGCCAGATCGTGGATGTGACCAGCAGCGTCTACACCGTGCAGCTGACCGGTACCAGCGACAAACTGGACAGCTTCATTCAGGCTGTCGGTACTGCATCGATCCTGGAAACCGTGCGCAGTGGTGTCACGGGCATCGCTCGCGGCGACAAGGTACTGAGTATCTGATCGTCATGGTAAAAAGAGCCCCGCCTGGTGCGGGGCTTTTTATTGCCTGGCATTCAGCGCTGGCGATTCCAGAAGGCCGCGATCAGCGGGTCCTTGAGGCGCTTTTCCAGCGCGAACAGGCCAATGTCATAAGCGGTGAGCGGTGGCTGGATATCATAGATACGGATGCGGGCGGTCAGCGGGCTGTTGTCCAGCACGATCTGCGGCACCACCCCGATACCGAAGCCCAGACTGACCATGCTGACGATCGCTTCGTTGCCGCTGACCTGGGCATAGATGCGCGGTTTGATGTTGTGGCTTTTCAGCCAGCGATCAGTGCGTGTCCGGGCCAGGCCTTCCTCCGAAAGAATCATCGGCACGTCTTTCCAGCTCTCGGCGGTCGGGTGCTGCAGTTGATCGTCGTTCAGCAGTTGTGGTGTCTGCGGGCCGATAAAGCGCAATTCCGAGCGAGTGATCGACTGGAATTCCACTCCGCCCGGCAGGCTGTCGGGGAGGGCGCCGATGGCCAGGTCCTCCAGTCCCTGTTGCACCCGTTCGACGGCCTTGGCCGGATCGCCGGTATGCAGTTTCATTTCGATGCGTGGGTAGTCCTGGCGAAAGCTGCTGAGGATGTCATAGAGGAAGCTGTAGCTTGCGGTAACCGAGCAGTACAGCGACAGCTCGCCATGCAGATTCAACTGGTCCTGCATGAAGGTCTGGCGAATCGCCTGCCAACCATTGATGACCTCGCTCGCATACTCGCGAAACTGTTGGCCCTCGCGAGTCAGGCGCACCGAGCGGTTGTCGCGCACGAACAGCGTGGCGCCCAGTTCGTCCTCGAGCTGCTTGATGCTGCGGCTAAGGGCGGACGGGCTGACGTGCTGTTCGCGGCTGGTGCGACCGAAGTGCAGGTTGTCAGCCAGGGAGAGAAAAAGCCGGAGGGAATGGCTGTCCATTTATGTTTCATATATCGGCATGTTGTGTTGCAAATATATCATTTTACGCAATGGTGCGGATCCCTTAAGGTGTCTTCGTCGCGGTGCCTCGCACCCCATCCCTTTCGATTCAAAAGAGCCAAGAACATGAAAGTTTATTACGACAAAGATTGCGACCTCTCCATCATCCAGGGCAAGAAAGTCGCCATCATCGGTTACGGCTCCCAGGGCCACGCCCAGGCCTGCAACCTGAAAGATTCCGGCGTTGACGTCACCATCGGCCTGCGCAAAGGCTCCGCTACCGTTGCCAAGGCCGAGGCTCATGGCCTGAAAGTGACCGACGTGGCTAGCGCCGTTGCCGCTGCCGATCTGGTCATGATCCTGACCCCGGACGAATTCCAGGGCCAGCTGTACAAGAACGAGATCGAGCCGAACATCAAGAAGGGCGCCACCCTGGCCTTCTCCCACGGCTTCGCCATCCACTACAACCAGGTCGTACCGCGTGCTGATCTCGACGTGATCATGATCGCGCCGAAGGCTCCGGGCCACACCGTTCGCACCGAGTTCGTCAAAGGCGGCGGTATCCCTGACCTGATCGCTGTTTACCAGGACGCTTCCGGCAATGCCAAGAACGTCGCTCTGTCCTACGCTTCGGGCGTTGGCGGCGGCCGTACCGGCATCATCGAAACCACCTTCAAGGACGAGACCGAAACCGACCTGTTCGGCGAGCAGGCTGTTCTCTGTGGCGGTACCGTCGAGCTGGTCAAGGCCGGTTTCGAAACCCTGGTCGAAGCTGGCTACGCGCCGGAAATGGCCTACTTCGAGTGCCTGCACGAACTGAAGCTGATCGTCGACCTCATGTACGAAGGCGGCATCGCCAACATGAACTACTCGATCTCCAACAACGCCGAGTACGGCGAGTACGTCACCGGCCCGGAAGTGATCAACGCTGAATCCCGTCAGGCCATGCGCAACGCTCTGAAGCGCATCCAGGACGGCGAATACGCCAAGATGTTCATCAGCGAAGGCGCCACTGGCTACCCGTCGATGACCGCCAAGCGTCGTAACAACGCCGCTCACGGTATCGAAGTCATCGGTGAGCAACTGCGTTCGATGATGCCGTGGATCGCTGCCAACAAGATCGTCGACAAGGCCAAGAACTAAGGTCTGCGATGTGCGAAAGAACGCGGCTTTATGCCGCGTTTTTTCATTCTGGGGCGAGGCTTCTGGTATAAAGCCAGCTCGCTGATTGGCGAACTGAGTTCAGTCGTCCCGGTCGAAATTTGTCAAACCCGTTGCAAGGTGCTGTTCATGAGTGAAGGTCCCGAGGATCAAAAGCCGGCTGGCGATAATCTGGAAAGCCTGCTGCCGATCGACGAGCACATAGAGGAAGGGCAGGACGCGGAAGGGCGCAAGGTGCGTCACCGTGGTATTTATCTGCTGCCCAATCTGTTCACCACGGCAAACCTGTTCGCCGGTTTCTACTCCATCATCAACGCGATGAACGGCAACTTTTATGTGGCTGCTGCCGCTGTGTTCGTCGCCATGGTGCTCGATGGTCTGGACGGCCGCGTGGCGCGTTTGACCAACACGCAAAGTGCCTTCGGCGCCGAGTACGACTCGCTTTCCGATATGGTGGCCTTCGGCGTTGCGCCAGCTCTGCTGGCATTCGAATGGGCACTGGGTAGCATGGGCAAGGTAGGCTGGATGGTCGCCTTCATCTATGTTGCTGGCGCGGCATTGCGTCTGGCGCGCTTCAATACGCAGATCGGCAGCGTCGACAAACGTTACTTCATCGGCCTGGCCAGTCCGGCTGCTGCGGGTGTGGTTGCCGGTACGGTGTGGGCGTTCAGCGACTTCGGTATCAAGGGCTCGAACATGTCCTTTGCCGTGGCGCTGCTGGTCGCTGCTGCAGGGTGCCTGATGGTCAGTAACATCAAGTACTACAGCTTCAAGGACCTGGATCTGAAAGGGCGCGTACCTTTCGTGGCCATTCTGGCCGTGGTGCTGGTGTTCGCGGTGGTGTTCAGCGATCCGCCCCGTATCCTGCTGCTTATCTTCCTCGCTTACGCAGCCTCCGGTCCGATTCAGTACCTGCTGCAATTGCGTCGTCGTAAATCTGCCTGATGCTGTAATTTCTCCTGCACTCCGTGGTCTACAGTTCGTTTCTCGAACTGTAGTCGCGGAGTCGCCATGCTCATCCGAGTACGTCCCTCTTCTCGGGCTCTTGAGTCCGAAGTCACCCCGGAATCCGTTTACCTCTCCCGTCGCAAGCTGATGCAGGGCTCGCTGGCGCTGGCTGCGATGGCGGCTATGCCTGGTTGGGCCGGTGCCGAAGCTCAAGGGCGCTACAGCGATGTCGAGCCCGCCAAGGCGCCAGGCTGGTTCGAAGAGAAACTGGCGGCCACGCGCTGGCAAGCGATTACGGCTGAAGGTGAAAGCATCACGCCGTTCAAGGACGCGACGCACTACAACAACTTCTATGAGTTCGGCACAGGTAAGGGCGATCCGGCGGCCAATGCCGGCAAGCTGCAGGCTGAGCCCTGGACGGTGATGGTCGATGGCGAGGTGGGCAAGCCGGGGCGCTATGCCATCGAGGATCTGGTCAAGCCGCATGCGTTCGAAGAGCGTATCTATCGACTTCGCTGTGTCGAGGCCTGGTCCATGGTCATTCCCTGGTTGGGCTTTCCTCTGGCCGAACTGCTTAAGCAGGTCGAGCCCACCTCATCGGCTCGTTATGTGCGCTTCGAAACGCTGGTCGATCGTGAGCGCATGCCGGGCCAGCGCTCGGGGTTCTCTCTGATCGATTGGCCTTATGTCGAGGGTCTGCGTCTGGACGAGGCCATGCATCCGTTGGCCTTCATGGCTATCGGCATGTACGGCCGAGTGCTGCCGAACCAGAACGGCGCTCCCTTGCGTCTGGTGGTGCCTTGGAAATATGGCTTCAAAAGCATCAAGTCCATCGTACGTATAAGCCTGGTCAACGAGGCGCCTAAAACTACCTGGGAGCGCATTGTTCCGAATGAGTACGGCTTCTATGCCAACGTCAACCCGCAGGTGGATCATCCGCGCTGGTCTCAAGCAACCGAGCGGCGTTTGCCCAGCGGGTTGTTCAGCCCCAATGTGATCGACACCCGGATGTTCAATGGCTACGAGGAGGTCGCTGACCTCTACGCGGGCATGGATCTGGCGAGGTACTACTGATGCGCTATAGGCTCTGGCGCGTCAGCGTATTCCTGGCTGCATTGGTGCCGCCGCTGTATTGGCTGTACTGCGCTGTCTTCGATTCGTTGGGACCTGACCCTGGAAAGGTTCTGGTGGATAACCTGGGGCTCGGTGCTCTGATCCTTCTGTTGATCACCTTGGCAATGACGCCACTGCAGCAGCTGACCCGCTGGAGCGGTTGGATCGCTGTACGCCGACAGTTAGGTCTATGGTGCTTTGCCTACGTAACGCTGCACCTGTCCGGCTATGGGCTGTTTATCGCAGGGGTACGCCTAGACCTAGTGCTCCGCGATCTTTCCGAGCGTCCCTACATCATCGTGGGGGCATTGGCCTATATAGGCTTGCTTGCCCTGGCCGTTACTTCCAATCGCTTCAGCATCAGAAAGCTGGGCCGTAAGTGGAAGGCTCTGCACCGTCTGGTCTACGTCATTCTGTTACTGGCCTTGCTGCACATGCTCTGGGTGGTGCGTGCGGATCTGGGTGAGTGGCTCGCTTATGCGCTCATCGGTGGGGCGCTGTTGCTGATGCGTGTTTCTGCAGTGGCAAGTGGGTTGCAGCGAGCTGGCGTCCTTTGGCGAGAAAATCCGAAGAAAGTTGAAATATAAGCTTGACGCATATTCTGCTGGATGTAGAATGCGCGCCACTTCAGCGATGAAGCTCTTCAAAAACTTCTTGTTAATCAATAAGTTAAGTTTAAAAGAGGGGTTGCAAAGCGAAGCGAGGTGTGTAGAATGCGCGTCGGTCGGCAGGGTGGTGGTTTGATCCTGTTGATGCTTTGGTCGAATGGATCGAAAGCGGTAAAAAAGAGGTGTTGACAGCGGTTTTGAACGCTGTAGAATGCGCCTCCCGCTGGAGAGAAGAAGTTCTGATTGAAGGCGCAAGTGGTTGAGTAGAAAGAAGTTTCTCCGGAAACAAAATCGAAAAACAGCTTGACAGATAGAGAGGCTGCTGTAGAATGCGCGCCTCGGTTGAGACGAAAGACTTAACCAACTGTTCTTTAACAACTGAATCAAGCAATTCGTGTGGGTGCTTGTGAGGTAAGACTGGTAGTCAACTGATTATCAGCATCACAAAGCAACACTCGTTAATTCGAGAGTTAACTCTTTAGCAATAGAGAGATTTGCGATTGCTGAGCCAAGTTTAGGGTTTTCTCAAAACCCAAGCAGTATTGAACTGAAGAGTTTGATCATGGCTCAGATTGAACGCTGGCGGCAGGCCTAACACATGCAAGTCGAGCGGATGAGAGGAGCTTGCTCCTTGATTTAGCGGCGGACGGGTGAGTAATGCCTAGGAATCTGCCTGGTAGTGGGGGATAACGT
>JBLUOL010000098.1:0-18864 GCA_048065775.1 Pseudomonas sp. GW6 | reverse complement strand
TGAGGAAGCGGGGTGTACTGGTGTACATGAGCATTCCGAGCCTGTTTCTAACGCAGCAGGCCCGACGCGCAGCAGACTTTGAACAGGCTCTAACGAATCATGACTCCTCTCGAGCGTTATCAGGCCGATCTCAAGCGGCCCGACTTCTTCCATGATGCGGCCCAGGAAAATGCCGTCCGCCATCTGCAGCGTCTGTACGACGATCTGATCGCGCGTGACCAGGGCAAATCCGGACTGATGGGCAAGCTGTTCGGCAAGAAGCCGCAGGGGCCGGTTAAGGGCCTGTATTTCTGGGGTGGTGTCGGGCGCGGCAAGACCTATCTGGTTGACACCTTCTTCGATGCGCTGCCGTTCGAGCAGAAGATGCGCACCCACTTCCACCGCTTCATGAAGCGCGTGCATGAGGAAATGAAGACCCTCAAGGGCGAAAAGAACCCGCTGACCATCATCGGCAAGCGTTTCGCCGACGAGGCGCGGGTGATCTGCTTCGACGAGTTCTTCGTCAGCGATATCACCGATGCCATGATCCTCGCCACGCTGATGGAAGAGCTGTTCAAGAACGGTGTTTCCCTGGTGGCCACTTCCAACATCGTGCCGGACGGCCTGTACAAGGACGGCCTGCAGCGCGCGCGCTTCCTGCCGGCCATCGCCCTGCTCAAGGAACACACCGATATCGTCAACGTCGACAGCGGCGTCGACTATCGCCTGCGCGCGCTGGAGCAGGCCGAGCTGTTCCACTTCCCGCTTGGCCAGGCAGCTGAAGACAGCCTGCGCAAGAGCTTCCAGAGCCTGCTGCCGGACTGCACCCATATGGTGGAGAACGAGGCGCTGATGATCGAGAACCGCGCGATTCACGCCGTGCGGGTGTGCGAGGACGTGGCCTGGTTCGAGTTCCGCGAACTCTGCGACGGCCCGCGCAGCCAGAACGACTACATCGAGCTGGGCAAGATCTTCCATGCGGTGATCCTGGCCAATGTCGAGCAGATGAGCGTGGCCAAGGACGACATGGCGCGGCGCTTCATCAATCTGGTGGACGAGTTCTACGACCGTAACGTCAAGCTGATCATCTCCGCTGAGGTGGAGCTCAAGGATCTGTATACCGGCGGTCGTCTGAGCTTCGAGTTCCAGCGTACGCTAAGCCGTCTGCTGGAGATGCAATCACACGAGTTCCTTTCGCGCCCACACCGGCCCTGAAAACCAGCGCCCGCCCTGTCCGGGGCGGGTGCTGTGCGATCACTGTGGCAGCCAGCTACGCCACAGCTCTAGCGTCTGCGCACCGTGCTCGACGATCAGTTCACCGCCATAGGTGACGATCAGCAGCGCCACGATCATCACCGTCATCGGCAGGATCCAGCGCTCATAGCGGTAGTAGAAACCCTTGTCGCGCACCTCCTCGTTGGCGGCGGCGATTTCCGCCTCGCCCACTACCTGTCTGGCCAGCAGGTGGTTCAGCGCCACGGGCGGGGACAGGTAGGCCAGTTCCATGGCCGTCAGGGCGATCATCCAGAAATGCACCGGGTGAATGCCGTTGGCATAGGCGATCGGCGCAATGGTGGCCGATACCAGGATCACCACGCCAAAGGCGTCCATCACCATGCCGATCAGGAACAGCACCACCATCAAGGCGGTCAGTGCCAGCCAGATGCTCTGGAAGTCATGCGGGATCAGCTCCATGAGACCGGAGCGTTCGATCACTCCGCCAGTGGATACCGACAAGGCCATCAGCAGAGTCAGTGCGCCGATATGGCCGACGGTGTCGTAAGTGGCGGCGCCCACGGCCTGGGTGAAGTTGCGCTGGCTGTTGCCTTGATCGTTCTCGATGGTGCGGGCGCTCGGAGCTTCCACCAGTGACTCGCCGCGCAGCTTGTCGAAGATCAACACCACCAGCAGGATGACCGGCAGCATCACCGGTGCGGTGAACTCGTTCAGGCGGGTGTCGAGCAGGTAGCTGTAGACCCAGACCACCCCGATGGCGATGAGAATGTAGGGGGCCACCGGCATCACAGCGCGGGCCATGGCGGGTATGGCGTCACGTGGGTGGGCGATGTTGATTGGTTGCTGGCGCAGCACCTGCGAGGCGATGAAGAACAGCGACGAGGTCAGGACGAAAACGGCGATCCCCCAGTTGTACAGTTCGGCCGTGGTCACCTGCTTGTTCAGTGCTGCGACCACCACGATCAGCAGGCAGGGGCGCAGTACCACGCCGAGCGAGCCGGACATCGCCGAGACGGCCAGGGCGAATTGACGGCGGCCCCCGGAGAGCAGCACTTCGCGGTAGATGATGGCCCCGGCGGCGATGACGAAGATGCCCGAGGCGCCCGTGTAGGCGGTCGGCACGGCGGCGCCGATCAGCAGGATCCAGGTCAGCAGTTCCGGTGACAGACGCCAGGGGCGTACCAGGTCGAGGAAGCGGTCGACCACATTGGTCTGCTTGAGCAGCATGCCGGCCCAGATGAACAGGGCCAGGTTGAGGAAGATGCCCGACAGCTCGACGAGCTGGCCCAGGTAGATGGCGATGCCGCCATAGTGACCTTGCAGCGAGAACGAGGTGAAGGAGCTGATCGCCATGATGGCGTAGAGCGGCGTGGAGAGCAGCGCCAGCCCCGGATTGCCGCCAGGTTCGGCGTCTGCCGGTGGTTTCAGCAAGTGATAGACGCTGATCAGGCACAGGCAACTGAACAGCGCGATCCACAAACCATTGAGATAGGGCCTGCTCAGTGGCAGGTCGGCGTTGAGTAGGGTATGCAGGTAATGGCTGCAGGAAAACACCAGCAAGGCGTTGGCGATGACCATGCCGGCAGCCGAGACGCGGTGATCGAGCCGGGTCTTGGCGGGGCGCAGCGAGATGTGATGACGGCGCAGGGTGGTGGTGACACCGGCGATGCTTATGAGCAGCAGCAGGAGCAGGGCACGGTTGTCGGTGCCGAAGCGGAAGATGCCGAAGAACGAGGTCTCCAGGCTGCGGAACAGTTTCAGTTCAGGCGTCATGTGCGCGACGACGGCCGCGTGCAGCGTATGTCGCTGCGCGCAGAGTTGAGCGGCACGTTCCAGGGCGCTGCGCTGCGCTTGTGGGTTGACCTCGGCAGCATCGAACAGGTCGTCGATATCGCTGCTGGCCTGGGCCGGTTGCCTGGCCAGCAGAGCATCGATATCTGGGGTGGGGTCGCAGGTCGGGGTCACCGGGTCGGCGCGCAGCATGAAGTACTGCACGCCGGCAGCCGGATCACCGAACAGACGCTCGCCCATGCGCAGAAGTTGGCCATGGAGCATTTCCCCGGTGCCTATGACCAGGGTGAGGGTCAGCAGGAGGAAGACCGGCAGGGTGGAAAGCCATCGGCCAAACAGAGGGCGTTTGAACGTCTGGGTTGATGCAGTCTGGTCATGGCTGGTCATGGTCGAGGCAATAGGCATGGCAGGCTCTACGGTCAAGGCGGAGTCCGGGGGCGTGCACGCCCCGTTTCGTTATCGTTATTCGAGGTTCTGGGCGCACTCGGCATCGGCTGAGTCGATCTGGCAGCGCACGCGTTTCATCACCGCCATCATGCGTTTGTCGTAGATGCCTTCCTCGGTCAGCGAAATACGCGCCTCACGCAGCATCACGCTGTACTTCTCCATGTCCTCAGGCGGAATGTCGATCCAGTAGTGGCTGTCGATCTCGCTTTCCGATTGCGTGATGATGTCCATGGCGCGGCTGTACTGGCTGAGGGCGAACTCGCGTGATTGCTGGCCGAAACCTTCGGGGAAACGGTCGGGGCGGATGACTAGCTGGTAGGTCAGTTGCAGTACCGGGAAGCGCGCCACACCACCGCGCTGGCCCAGGCCCTTCTGCAGTTCCAGCGGTTTGTAGGCCGCCGCCGGTGCGCCGACCACATCCACCGAGCCGTTGTTGAACTTGCCGGCGAAGTTGGTGACATCAGAGGCGACTGGCTGGGCGCCGATGCGCTGTACCATCTTCGCCTGTGCATTGTCGTAGTCCATGATCGCGAACTTCTTGCCCGACAGTTTGCTGATGTTGTCGATGGTGCGGTCGTTGACGAACAGGTAGGCCGCGCCCATGGGCACGATGCCCGCCACTTCGTAGGGGCCGTTGATCATGAACTTGCTGGCCTTGGGTGAGCTCAGGGTGGTGATCACCGTTTCCAGCGCCTGGTAGCTGGGCAGGGCGCCCAGTGCTTCCAGACTACCGGTGAAGCCGTTGAACTGACGGGCGCGCAAGCCCATGATCATCACGCCATCGCATTGCCCGGCCTTGAAGTCTTCTGCAGCGATTTTCTCGTCGGTGTAGGGCTTGAGTTCGATGCTGGCGCCGAAATTGTTGGCAGCCAGTTGGTAGTCCTTCATCAGGCTGTAGGTGTCGCCCTGGGCGCCGAGGATGTCGAACACGCAGATTTTCTGGGCGAACGCCTGGGGAGCGGCGCCCAGCGCCAGGCTGAGCAGAGTGGTGGCGGCTAGGTTGGAACACTTCATGGCGGATACTCCGGGTCATGCCGCTGAGGCAGGAAGGCTTGGGGCGACCTGACTAGAGCAGGTCGTCGATCTCGATGCCGGTATCGACCGGCTGCTGCTTCTCGTCCCAGAAGCGCAGCAGGCCGCCGATTGGCGTGCGTGTGCCGGCATTGGCCGTCCAGTAGCGATCGGCATTGTTCATGACGGTGCTGCTGCTGATGGCGTCGACCTGGGCATAGGACTCATTGAGCGTGAAGCTGCTGTTCGCCGTCTGGGTCGAGCCGAAGGCCCGGAGCGCGCTGCGCAGGTGCTGCTCATCGTTCTTCGCCGTGGCGGAGATCGCGTAGAGGGCGTGGGCCAGGCGTACGCCGTGACGCTCGCCGATCTGTCGCGACTGCTCGAGCACCTGCCAGGGGTTCTGTCCCTCGCCGCTGCCTGGCAGCATGTTCCAGACCAGGGCGCGCGCCGCCATCGGCGCACCCCACCACTTCTCGTTGTCCAGGCAGGTCATGGCGCGCTCGGTCTTGGCCGCGATGTCCTTGGGCACGCCGACGGCGTTCTGCGAGTTGATGTCGTTCTGGATGGCTTGCAGTCCCTGGATCAGGCCTAGCAGGTAGATCAGCTCGTCGAGATCCTTGTCGAAGGCCGGGCAGCTATCGCCGATGCGGATATCGAAGCGCTTTTCGTAGTAGTTGGCGAAGTTCTGGTACGACTGGTATTGGCGGCGTGCCGCCAGCTCGGCGTAGCGCTTCTGGGTGATGCGTGCGTCCTGTGCCTCTTCGATCTGCTTGCTGCGTGAGGCGCGCAGGTAGCGCAGCTCCTGCTCGAAGGCGGTCTGCTCGGCACAGCTACCGGCAGTGAGGTAGAGCAGGGTCAGCAACTGCTGATTGTCGGCACCCAGGCCGCTGGTGGACTGGATGAGCGGCGCGACGGCCGCGCCCGAATAACAGGCCATGTCGGCGTCATGGCTTTCGAGCATGGGACCGACCAGGTTGTTTTCCATGAAGCGCAACGATTGGTCGGCACCGAAGCGTTTGATCGGGGTGCAGGCTGTCAGTAGCACCAGCGATGCAATGGCACACAGGCGCAGCGCACGAGAGACTCCCATGGTGTTCTCCGTCGTTATTGTTGTTGTAGAGGCGCATCCAGCGCACGGTCTTGTGTGTCTGCCACGCGTCAGCGGGCCGACCACAGTAAGCACTCTACTGGCAGCTGCTTGGGCTGATACCCAATCTTCTGGTGGGTGTGGCGGGTCGTTAGACTGGCTGTCTAGTGCCGAGCGTTACCGAATCGCCGCAGGCGTGGCGAAC
This sequence comes from Pseudomonas sp. GW6, assembly GCA_048065775.1. Lineage (GTDB taxonomy): Bacteria > Pseudomonadota > Gammaproteobacteria > Pseudomonadales > Pseudomonadaceae > Aquipseudomonas. The sequence continues at coordinate 13,108 of JBLUOL010000098.1, read as the reverse complement.
GGCGCCTGCGCGATCTCACTGGGGCTGCTGCTGGAATTGGCGGCGGTAATGGTTGGGGGACAGCCCGGTGTGCTGGCGGAACAGGCGCGCGAAGAAGCTGGCATCGTCGTAGCCGATCTCGTAGCTGACGGTCTTGATGCTCTTGCGGGTGGAGGACAGCAGGCTCTTGGCGGTTTCGATGCGCAGGCGCTGCAGGTAGTGCAGAGGCTTGTCGCCGGTGGCGCTCTGGAAACGACGCATGAAATTGCGGATGCTCATGCCGTGCTCGCGGGCCACGTCCTCGAAGCGGAACTTGTCGGCATAGTGCTCCTCAAGCCAGTGCTGGATCTGCAGCACGGTGACGTCCTGGTGCAGTTTCTGCCCGCCGAAGCCGATGCGTCCCGGGGTGTAGCTGCGTTGCACTTCGTAGAGGATGTCGCGTGCCACGCCCTGGGCCACGCCGGCGCCGCAATAACGCTCGATCAGGTAGATATAGAGGTCGCAGGCCGAGGTGACGCCACCTGCGCAGTACAGGTTGTCGGCATCGGACAGGTGCTTGTCCTGATTGAGCAGCACCTTGGGGAAGCGCTCGGCAAACTCGCGGAAGAAGCGCCAGTAAGTGGTCGCCTCCTTGCCGTCTAGCAGTCCCGCTTCGGCCATCCAGAACACCCCGCTGGCCTCGCCGCAGATCGCCGTACCGCTGGCATGTTGGCGTTTGAGCCAGTCCAGTACCTGTGGGTAACGACGACTGAGGGCGTCGAAATCGTCCCAGAAGGCGGGCAGGATGATCACGTCGCAGCTGTCCAGACCGCCGTCTACCGGCACCTTGACCTTGCTGAAGCTGTTCACGGGCAGTCCATCCGGGCTGACCAGATGGATGTCGAACGGTGGCTCAAAGCCCAGGCCCTGCTGCTTGGCATAGCGAATGCCAGCCATGTGGAAGAAGTCCTTGGCTTGCATCAGGGTGGAGGCGAAGACGCCGTCGGTGGCGAGAATGCTGACACGGCGCAACGCCGTGCGCGGCTCTGGAATAACCATAAGTATTTATTCTTGTTCAAGGCTAAGTGGTCATGTAGCGGCTGGATCGTCTTATTTTTTGGCGCTTGTGTCCAGTGCGACCAAGCGTTTGCTTGGCTAAAGTCGAGGCCATGCTTTTCCTCCCGCCCCAGACACAGGTAGCGCCATGATTCCCAGAACTCTATTCAGCTCCGACCATGAACTGTTTCGCGACAGCGTGCGCAAGTTTCTCGAGCAGGAAGCCGTGCCTTATCACCATCAGTGGGAAAAGGACGGGCATATCGACCGCGCGCTATGGAACAAGGCAGGCGAGGCGGGAATGTTGTGTTCGCATATCCCCGAAGAGTACGGCGGCATGGCGGCCGACTTTCTCTACAGCACCGTGGTGATCGAAGAGATCGGGCGCCTGGGGCTGACCGGTATCGGTTTCTCGCTGCATTCGGACATCGTCGCGCCCTACATCCTGCATTACGGCAGCGAGGCGCAGAAGCAGCACTACCTGCCCAAGCTGGTCAGCGGTGAAATGGTCACGGCCATCGCCATGACCGAACCGGGCGCCGGCTCCGACCTGCAGGGCGTGAAGACCACCGCCGTGCTCGATGGTGACGAATACGTCATCAACGGCTCGAAGACCTTCATCACCAATGGCTGGCTGGCCGATCTGGTTATCGTCGTGGCCAAGACCGACCCCAAGGCGGGTGCCAAGGGCACCAGCCTGTTCCTGGTAGAAGCCAGCACGCCGGGCTTCTCCAAGGGCAAGCGCCTGGAGAAGGTCGGCATGAAGGCGCAGGACACCTCCGAGCTGTTCTTCCAGGACGTGCGCGTGCCCAAGGAGAATCTGCTGGGGCAGCCGGGCATGGGCTTCGCCTACCTCATGCAGGAGCTGCCGCAGGAGCGCCTGACCGTCGGCATCGGTGCCCTGGCTTCGGCGGAGGCCGCGCTGCAGTGGACGTTGGATTACACCCGTGAGCGCAAGGCATTCGGCAAGGCCGTGGCGGACTTCCAGAACACCCGCTTTAAGCTCGCCGAGATGGCGACGGAGATTCAGGTCGGTCGGGTGTTCATCGACCGCTGTCTGGAGCTGCACCTGCAAGGCAAGCTCGATGTGCCGACGGCGGCGATGCTCAAGTACTGGACCACCGATTTGCAGTGCAAGGTGCTCGACGAGTGCGTGCAGCTGCACGGCGGCTACGGCTACATGTGGGAATATCCGGTGGCGCGCGCTTGGGCCGATGCGCGGGTGCAGCGCATCTACGCCGGTACCAACGAGATCATGAAGGAGATCATTTCCCGCTCGCTGGTGTAATTCGCGGGGCGAACTCAGACGTCGTCCTGCGGCTCCAAGGCAGAAATGTCTGGAGAGCTTCATGACCCCATTGAGCGATCTGGCTGCATTCCCGTTCGCGGACTGGGACGGCAGCCCGGTGGCTGCGCGCGAGTTGCAGACGCAACTGGCCCGGCAAGTGCGACTGGAAGACGATTATCCGCCGCTACGTCACCTGGCGGGCGTGGATGTCGGCTTCGAGGAGGGCGGCGCCATCACTCGCGCTGCCGCGCTGCTATTGGACGCCGATACTCTGGAACCGCTGGCCGAATGCGTGGCGCGCATCCCCACCAGCATGCCCTACGTGCCAGGGCTGCTGTCCTTTCGCGAACTGCCGGCCTTGCTTCGAGCATTGGCTGGCCTGCCAGACGAACCTGATCTGATCTTCGTCGACGGCCATGGCATCGCCCACCCGCGCGGCCTGGGCATCGCCGCGCATTTGGGTGTGGTCAGCGGCTTGCCGACCATTGGTGTGGCCAAGAAGATTCTCACGGGGCATCACGCCGAGCTGGCCGAGGCGCGCGGGGCTCGTGTCGAGCTGCTGAACAGGATGGGCGAACAAATTGGCTGGGTGCTGCGCAGCAAGGACCGCGTGCGGCCGCTGATCATCTCGCCGGGCAACCGGGTCAGCCTCGAGCGTGCCCCGGAGCTGGTCATGGCCTGTGTCAGGCGCCACCGCCTGCCCGAACCGACTCGCCTGGCTGATCGCCTGGCTTCGCGACGCGATGCCGGGCGCGATCAGCCTTCTCTCTTTTAAGGTGCGGGGTTGGGTTGCGCCTTGTGGATCGCTTCGATAGCCGCGAGCACTTCTTCGGAGAGCTTCAGCTCGGCACTGGCCAGGTTGCTATCCAGTTGCGTCAGGCTGGTGGCGCCGATGATGTTGCTGGTCACGAAGGGCTGCGCGGTGACGAAGGCCAGGGCCATCTGCGCAGGGTCCAGGCCGTGCTCGCGGGCCAGAGCCACGTAACGTGAGCAGGCCGCTTCCGACTGCGGGTTGGTGTAGCGGGCGAAGCGGCTGAACAGGCTGATGCGTGCGCCAGCCGGACGGGCACCACCTTCGTATTTGCCGCTGAGCATGCCGAAGGCCAGCGGTGAGTAGGCCAGCAGGCCGCACTGCTCGCGAATCGCCACTTCCGCCAGACCCACTTCGAAGCTGCGGTTGAGCAGGTTGTAAGGGTTCTGGATCGACACTGCGCGCGGCCAGCCACGGCTTTCGGCCAACTGCAGGAATTTCATGGTGCCCCACGGGGTTTCGTTGGACAGGCCGATATGGCGGATCTTGCCGACCTTGACCTGCTCGTCGAGCACTTCCAGGGTTTCTTCCAGCGGCGTGAACTCAACGTCCTTGTGCTTGTAGTCGAGCTGGCCGAAGAAGTTGGTCGGGCGCTCGGGCCAGTGCAGTTGGTACAGGTCGATCCAGTCGGTTTGCAGGCGCTTGAGGCTGGCATCCAGGGCGGCGACGATGTGCTGGCGATTGAATTTCAGCTGGCCGTCGCGGATATGGCTGATGCCGTTGCCGGGGCCGGCGATCTTGCTGGCCAGAATCCAGTCAGCGCGGTCGCCGCGCTGCTTGAAATAGCTGCCGATGATCTGCTCGGTCTTGCTGTAGGTTTCGGCGCGCGGCGGCACCGGGTACATCTCGGCGGTATCTATGAAGTTGATGCCGCTGGCCTTGGCTCGTTCGATCTGAGCATGGCCTTCGCTCTCGCTGTTCTGCTCGCCCCAGGTCATGGTGCCCAGGCACAGTGCGCTGACATCGAGATCGGTTCGGCCCAGCTTGCGGTATTCCATGGAGTACTCCTTTGGCAAAAGAGTCATACAAGCAGGTTGAAATTTTTTTCGCAATCAGGATAATCCGGCACCTCTTTCTGCGGTGGAAGTGATGCGCCGCCTGCCGAAGAATCTTGCCGTATTGTGGACGCGCTGACCCGAGCCCCCGATAGCGTCCGTATGCGGCTGCCTTTGACTTGTCAAAGTACGCACTATCCAGTAAGATCCGCCGTCTATTTTTGCTGGGCGGCCCCTGAGGCTATAAAGAATGAAAACTTTTACTGCTAAACCGGAAACAGTAAAACGCGACTGGTTCGTCGTTGATGCTGCTGGCAAGACCCTGGGTCGTCTGGCCACCGAAATCGCGAGCCGTCTGCGTGGCAAGCACAAGCCTGAGTACACCCCGCACGTTGATACCGGCGACTACATCGTCGTGATCAATGCCGAGCAGGTGCGTGTAACTGGTGCCAAAGCCAGCGACAAGAAGTACTACTCCCACTCCGGTTTCCCGGGCGGCATCAAAGAGATCAACTTCGAGAAGCTGATCGCTCGTGCTCCTGAGCGCGTGATCGAGACTGCGGTCAAAGGCATGCTGCCGAAGAACCCGCTGGGTCGCGACATGTACCGTAAGCTGAAGGTGTACAAGGGTGCAGTTCACCCGCACACTGCTCAGCAGCCCCAAGAACTGAAGATTTAACGGAATAGTTCATTATGTCGGCGACTCAAAACTACGGCACTGGCCGTCGCAAGACCGCAACCGCGCGCGTTTTCCTGCGTCCGGGTACTGGTAACATCTCGATCAACAATCGCACCCTGGATACCTTCTTCGGTCGCGAAACTGCTCGCATGGTCGTGCGTCAGCCGCTGGAGCTGACCGAGACCGTCGAGAAGTTCGACATCTTCGTCACCGTTGCTGGTGGTGGTGTCAGTGGTCAAGCTGGTGCCATCCGTCACGGCATCACCCGCGCTCTGATCGAGTACGACGAAACCCTGCGCAGCCCGCTGCGTAAAGCTGGTTACGTCACTCGCGACGCCCGTGAAGTCGAGCGTAAGAAAGTCGGTCTGCGTAAAGCGCGTAAGCGTCCGCAGTACTCGAAGCGTTAATCGCGACTACGCTTCCAAAAGCGCCCAGTTTCCTTACGGAGCTGGGCGTTTTTTATGGGCGTGGCAAAGTGCTGCGACAACGTGCCGCAGACGCGTAAGCCGCACGCGTCAAGGCTTTCGCCAGTCTCTTCGGGGGTAATTACCTTGTCAGAAAAGGGGCTTTTCTTTACCATTTGGCGAATTTTTTGCGCGGCCCGATTTTTACTTAGTAGAGGCCTGAACAACAGGCCACAAAGCTGATGGGAGACGACTGAATGAGCAATGACGGCGTGAATGCAGGCCGGCGTCGCTTCCTGGTTGCAGCCACCTCCGTGGTGGGTGCAGCAGGAGCGGTAGGTGCTGCGACTCCGTTCGTGGGGTCATGGTTCCCCAGTGCCAAGGCCAAGGCGGCCGGTGCACCGGTGAAGGTGAACGTCAGCAAGATCGAGGCAGGTCAGCAGATGGTTGCTGAGTGGCGCGGTCAGCCGGTGTTCATCGTGCGCCGTACCGAGGAGATCCTGGCCAATCTGACCAAGATCGAAGGCAGCGTCGCCGATCCCGAGTCCGCTGCCTCCGTGCAGCCGGAGTACGTGGACAAGAAAACCCGCTCGATCAAACCAGAGCTGCTGATTCTGGTAGGCCTGTGCACCCACCTGGGTTGTGCGCCGTCCTTCCGCCCGGAAGTAGCCCCGGCAGACTTGGGCCCGGACTGGGTGGGTGGTTATTTCTGCCCTTGCCACGGTTCGCGTTACGACCTCGCCGGTCGCGTGTACAAGGCGCAGCCTGCACCGCTGAACCTGCCAGTGCCGCCGCACACCTACGAAACGGATGATGTGATCATCATCGGTGTGGACCAGGAGAACGCGTGATGAGCAAATTCATGGAATGGGTGGATGCGCGCTTCCCCGCCACCAAGATGTGGGAAGACCATCTCTCCAAGTATTACGCCCCGAAGAACTTCAACTTCTTCTATTTCTTCGGCTCGCTGGCTCTGCTGGTGCTGGTCAACCAGATCGTTACCGGTATCTGGCTGACCATGAGCTTCGAACCTTCGGCTGAAGGCGCGTTCGCCTCCGTCGAATACATCATGCGTGACGTCGAGTACGGCTGGATCCTGCGCTACCTGCACTCCACCGGCGCCTCGGCGTTCTTCGTGGTGGTCTACCTGCACATGTTCCGCGGTCTGCTCTACGGCTCCTACCAGAAGCCGCGCGAGCTGGTGTGGATCTTCGGCATGCTGATCTACCTGGTGCTGATGGCCGAGGCCTTCATGGGCTACCTGCTGCCCTGGGGCCAGATGTCCTACTGGGGCGCCCAGGTGATCATCTCGCTGTTCGGTGCTATTCCGGTCATCGGCGACGACCTGACCCAGTGGATCCGTGGTGACTACCTGATCTCCGGTATCACCCTGAACCGCTTCTTCGCCCTGCACGTGATCGCACTGCCGATCGTTCTGCTTGGTCTGGTCGTACTGCACATCCTGGCGTTGCACGAAGTCGGTTCGAACAACCCGGACGGCGTCGACATCAAGAAGCACAAGGATGAGAACGGTGTGCCGCTCGATGGCATCGCCTTCCACCCTTACTACACCGTGAAAGATATCGTCGGCGTAGTGGTGTTCCTGTTCGTGTTCTGCTTCGTGGTGTTCTTCTTCCCGGAAATGGGCGGTTACTTCCTCGAGAAGCCGAACTTCGAAGCGGCCAACCCGTTCAAGACCCCTGAGCACATCGCCCCGGTTTGGTACTTCACGCCGTTCTACGCGATTCTGCGTGCGGTGCCGGACAAGCTGCTCGGCGTCATCGCCATGGGTGCAGCCATCGCCGTTCTGTTCGTGCTGCCCTGGCTCGACCGTAGCCCGGTCAAATCCATGCGCTACAAGGGTTGGATGAGCAAGATCTGGCTGCTGGTGTTCTGCATCTCCTTCGTCATCCTCGGCGTGCTGGGCGTGCTGGCTCCGACTCCGGGTCGTACCCTGCTGTCGCAGGTGTGCACCTTCCTGTACTTCGCGTACTTCATCCTGATGCCGTTCTACACCAGGATGGAGAAGACCAAACCGGTTCCGGAAAGGGTGACTGGCTGATGAAAAAGCTCTTCGCTGCATTTGTTTTCGCTGCGCTGCCGGCTCTGGCCATGGGCGCTGCCAGTAACTATCCGCTGGACAAGGTGGACATCGATCTACGCGACCAGGCTGCTCTGCAGGACGGCGCGCGTACGTTCGCCAACTACTGCATGGGCTGCCATGCCGCCCAGTACCAGCGTTACGAGCGTGTTGCCGATGACCTCGGCATCCCGCACGAAATCATGCTCGATAATCTGGTGTTCAACGACGCCAAGATCGGTGACCACATGAAGATCGGCATGAAGCCAGACGACGCCAAAGCCTGGTTCGGTGCGGCGCCGCCTGATCTGACTCTGGTCGCTCGCGTGCGTGGCAACGACTGGCTGTACACCTACCTGCGTACCTTCTACGACGACCCATCTCGTCCGCTGGGCGCCAACAACAAGGTGTTCCCGAACGTGGGTATGCCGAACGTGCTGGTCAGTCTGCAGGGCAAGCAGGTGATCGGCTGCAAGCAGGTTCAGGTCGTCACTGATGGCAAGAAGCAGTTCGACCCGCTGACTGGCGCACCGATCACTCACGAAGCCTGCGATCAGCTGACCGTAGAGCCGAATACCGGCAAGCTGAGCGAGGCCGAGTTCGATGAGAAGATCAAGAACCTGGTGACCTTCCTGGCTTACTCGGCCAACCCGGTCAAGCTGAAGTCCCAGCGCATCGGCACCTATGTGCTGTTGTACCTGGCGTTCTTCTTCGTGTTCGCCTACCTGCTCAAGCGTGAGTACTGGAAGGACGTGCATTAAGCCGTTGCAGTTCTCTGCATACACCTGCGCGCCCTTATGGGCGCGCAGGCTTTTATGCTCTGCCATTCCAGGTGGCCACCTTGCGGTGCCGTCACTTGCAACTTCAAGAATTGCCTTGGGCAATTCTTCGTGTTTCTGCAAAATCAAAAAAAGCGAGGAGGATCGCCATGGCGGTGACCAATAGGTTGACCTGCTACTCCGACCCCGCCGACCACTATTCCCATCGCGTGCGTCTGGTGCTCGCCGAGAAAGGTGTCAGCGTCGAGATCATCGATGTCGAGCAGGGCCGTTGTCCGCCCAAGCTTGCCGAGGTCAATCCCTACGGCAGTGTGCCAACGCTGGTCGATCGTGACCTGGCGCTGTACGAATCGTCCGTGGTGATGGAGTATCTGGACGAGCGCTACCCGCATCCACCGCTGCTGCCGGTCTATCCGGTTGCTCGCGCCAACAGTCGTCTGCTGATGCACCGTATCCAGCGTGACTGGTGCGTGCTGGTCGATCGTATTCTCGACAAGCGCAGCAAGGAGGCCGAGCGCCAACTGGCGCGCAAGGAGCTGCGCGAGAGCCTGACCGGTGTATCGCCGCTGTTCGCGGACAAGGCATTCTTCCTCAGTGACGAGCTGAGTCTGGTGGATTGCTGCCTGCTGCCCATTCTCTGGCGTTTGCCGGTTCTGGGTATCGAGTTGCCGCGTCCGGCCAAGCCGCTGCTCGACTATATGGAGCGTCAGTTCGTCCGTGAGGCCTTTCAGGCCAGTCTTTCTGCTGCCGAGCGCGCGATGCGCTGAGAAGGAGAAAACCATGAATTCCAGTCGCCCCTATCTGGTTCGCGCCCTCTACGAATGGATCGTCGATAACGATTGCACGCCACATTTGCTGGTCAGTGCCGAGTATCCGGGCGTGCAGGTGCCACCAGGCTTCGCCAGCGATGGCCAGATCGTGCTCAATGCCTCGCCCAGCGCCGTGCGACACCTGCATATGGACAATCAGGCGGTGAGCTTCGAAGGGCGCTTCGGTGGTGTTGCGCACAGCCTGTACATTCCGGCCGCGGCGATCCTGGCGATCTACGCGCGGGAGAACGGTCAAGGTATGGTCTTCGATATGGAGCCGTCGGTTGCGGGTGGTCCGGAAGAGCCAGAGCCGGATGATGATGGGCCTTCCGGCGGCGAGCCGTCGCGTCCCAGCGGCCGGCCAAGTCTGAAAGTGGTCAAGTGAGCAATGAAAAGGGCGCCCATGGGCGCCCTTGTCGTTTCTCCGTTCGAATCAGTTGGTGTATTCGAACAGGCGCACAACCCGCTGCACACCCGATACGCTCTGTACCACGCGAGTGGCTGCGTTGGCTTCTTCGCGCGTGACCAGGCCGAGCATGTAGACGATGCCGTTCTCGGTCACGACCTTGACCCGCGCGCTCGGTACGCTGCTGTCAGCCAGCATCTGCGTCTTGATCTTGGTGGTCAGCAGCGAATCGTTGCTGCGTGCCAGCAGGGATGCCGGTTGCTGCACCTGCAGCTCGTTGTAGACCTTCTTCACGCCCTGTACGCCACGGGCGGTCTGAGCGGCGCGATCCTTGAGCTCGCTGCGCGGGGTTTGTCCGGCGAGCAGCACCACGCCGTTATAGCTGGTGACCACGATGCGCGAGGTCGGGCTGGACAGGTCGGCGTGTGCATTGCTGATGCGCGACGCGACCTCTGGGCCCAGGAACTGGTCATCGATCTTGTTGCCGATGCTGCGGCTGCCACAGCCTGCCAGGGTCAGGGTAACGGCCAGGGCGGCCAGAATCAGGGCGGAACGCTTCATTCTTCACTCCCAAACAATTGACTGTCGATCAGGTCGCAGAGGCAGTGGATAGTCAGCAGATGGACTTCCTGAATGCGTGCGGTGACTTTGGCTGGAACGCGGATTTCGACGTCTTCCGGCAGCAGCAGCGAGGCCATGCCGCCGCCGTCGCGGCCGGTGAGGGCGACGACGGTCATCTCACGATCATGTGCAGCTTGAATGGCCTGGATGACATTCGCGGAATTGCCGCTGGTGGAAATCGCCAACAGTACATCGCCCGGTTGGCCGAGTGCACGGATCTGCTTGGAGAAGATCTCGTTGTAGCTGTAGTCGTTGGCGATGGAGGTGATGGTCGAGCTGTCGGTGGTCAGGGCGATGGCCGGCAGGCTGGGGCGCTCGCGCTCGAAACGGTTGAGCAGCTCGGAGGAGAAATGCTGGGCATCGCCGGCGGAGCCGCCGTTGCCGCAGGAAAGAATCTTGCCCTCGTTGAGCAGGGCCTGGACCATCACCAGGCTGGCGTGCTCGATGTATGGAGTCAGAACCTCCATGGCCTGCTGCTTGGTGTCAATGCTGGCTTGGAAGAGCTGGCGGATTCGGGATTGCATGTCCATCGGTTAAACCTTGAATTTACGGCCGTCAGGCATCGAAGGCGTTCTTGATCCAGTCGAGGCGAGTGGCACCGTCGGTACTGATGGCGACCACGTCGAAGCGGCAGGGGTAGCGGGCCCAGCGTGAATGTTGCTGAAGGAAGAGTTCTGCGGCGATGACCAACTTGCCACGCTTGCGCGCATCGATGCTCTCCAGGGCGCCGCCCCAGGCACTGTGGCGACGGGCGCGGACCTCGACGAATACTACTGTATCGCCGTCGAGCATGACCAGATCGAGCTCGCCACGCCGACAGCTCCAGTTCTGTTCGATCAGGCGCAGGCCGTTACGTTCCAGATGCTGGCGAGCCGCCTGTTCGGCGGCTCGCCCCAGATCGTTGTGTGCGCTCAATTGATGCTGTCAGGAAGGCGCTGAACCTGGCCGCCACGGAACTCGGCCCAGGGCAGTTGGCGCTCGATCCGCTGCGTGGCATTGAGGCTGAGGCTGCCGGACAGGCCGTCGATGCGCGAGTCCGGCAGGGCTTTGAGCTGGCCCAGGCGTGGCGCCAGGCGGTAGGCGTCGACTCCCATGGCATACAGACGGCCGAGGCTGCCGCCGGCCTGCGGCCACTGGTTGCTGACTTCCTGGCGCAGCGGGGCGTGGGTGTCGAGCAGCCAGGGCGTTTCGCAGAAGCGGATGCCTTCCAGGTCCTGGTACTGGGCCTGGCTATGGGCGCCGGTGAACAGGTGCGAGGTGGCGTAGACCGGCACGTCGCCGGCGTACTGGAAGGCCAGGGTCGGCTTGATCTGCTGCGCCTGTTGCGGGGTGGCCGCAAGGAAGATGAAGTCGATGTCCTGCCGGCGCGCCGGTTGGGCATCCAGGCTGGTACCCAGGGTGTTCTGCAGGCGGCGCGCACGAGCTTCGCTTTCGCGCAGTTGGAACAGATCGGCGATCTGCCGGGCCAGTTCCACCGGCTGGTCGACATGTTCGGCGGCGATCAGGGTACCGCCCTGGGCCTGCCAGCTCTGACGGAAGGCATCCAGTACGCGGTCGCCCCAGTCGCCACGCGGTACCAGTGCCACGGCGCGGCGCATGCCGTCATTCCAGGCGCGGCGAGCCACTTCGCGGGCTTCGTCCTCGGCGGCCAGGCCGAACTGGAACAGTTGCGCCGGGCCTTCCTGGCCTGCGTCGCTGTAATTCAGGGCGAGGGTGGTGATTGGCAGTTGTTCGCGGTCGCTGAGCTGCTTGACCAGCGGTTTTTCCAGCGGACCGACCACCAGTTGTACGCCATCGGCTTGTGCCTGTTGGTAGAAGGCATCCAGCGAGCCAATCCGGGAGCTGTCGTAGAGCTTGATTTCCGGTGGGTTCTGCCCGGCCTGCTGCGCTTCGTAATGGGCGGCGAGGAAGCCGTCACGCAGGGCGCGGGCGACACTGGCCAGCTGGCCTTCCTGGGGGAGCAGCAGGGCGACGCGGGTCAGCGGCTGGCTGGCCAGTTCGCGCAGTTTTCCCAGTGCTTCGGGCAACTGCTCGGCGGCCGGGTGTTGCGGATTCTGTGCGACCCACTGGTCGATGGCTGCTTGCTGCTGTTCGAGGGTGGCACCGCTTTTGGTCGCTCGAGCCAATTCCAGCCAGCCGGCCAGGTCGCTGTCGGCGCCGGCAGAGGTTTGTGGCGGCAGGCTGGAGACCAGCTCCCAGATGTTCTCGTGGTTGTCGGCGGCGGCCTGGCCGCTCAGTAGCGGTGCGATGAACACGCGTTCGCGGGCGGCGGCCAGGGTCTGGCCATCGGCCTCCAGGGCGCGCGCGCGGACCAGTTGGGTGCGAATCTGCTGCTCGATCGGCAGCTCTGCCAGGCGTTCGAGACTGGGGTGCTGCAGGGCTTTCAGCGCGCTCTTGGGTTGCTTGCGGGCCATGGCCAGCTCGGCCTTGAGGGTGCTGGCGAAGATCTGTTGGGCGGGTTGCAGGCTGGCAATGTCGATCTGCTCGAGAATGCGGGTGGCGCGGGCCACATCGTTCTGCTGATAGCTCTGGTCGGCAGCGGACAGGCGCAGCAGGGCAGCCTGTTCCGGCTTGCTCTCGTCAGCTTGCTGGAGCATCTGCTCGATGCTGGCTTGTGGCGTGCGCGGCAGCTGGCCCAGGTTGTTGGAAGGCGAGCTGGCGCAGGCGGCGAGCAGGCCGGCCAGGAAAAGAGCAGAAAGAGGGCGCAGGCTAGCGATCATCGGGTCATCCTGATACTTGAGCAAAACGAGCGGCGATTGTACCCAAGGGGCGACATCCGTGCGATGCCGCTGGGGCGGAACCGGCTAGAATGAGCGCTCTTTCAATTAACGAGGTGTTTCCAGTGAGTCAGCCCGCCGTCTCAAGCGTCCAGCCAGGCAGCCTGTATGTGGTCGCCACGCCCATTGGCAACCTGGATGACATCAGCGCGCGGGCGTTGCGGATCTTGCGCGAGGTGGCGCTGATCGCTGCTGAAGACACCAGGCATTCGGTGCGCCTGCTGCAGCATTTTGGAATCGAGACGCCGCTGGCTGCCTGTCACGAACACAATGAGCGCGATCAGGGCGGGCGCTTTCTGGCGCGCCTTCAGGCCGGTGAGGATGTCGCGCTGATTTCCGATGCGGGCACGCCACTGATTTCCGACCCGGGTTACCACCTGGTGCGCCAGGCGCGCGCCGCGGGGATTGCGGTGGTGCCGGTGCCGGGCGCCTGCGCGCTGATCGC
>JBLUOL010000097.1:0-18955 GCA_048065775.1 Pseudomonas sp. GW6 | reverse complement strand
GATGGTCTCGACCACCGCTGTTCACGGCGTTTCTGCTTTACGCTCCAACAGAGAGCACACCTGACTATCCACTCATGACAGGTTCAGCCCTTCATCGCTCCGGTTTCCAGCAACTACTACGGCCTCTGCTGACTTCTGTTCGCCCATCCCGTCACCTCTCGGGGCCGGTAGCACATGGCAGGCCAAACAGATCTCCCAGGGTAATTCGCGCGACCTTCCTGCTTATGCCTGTCGGATTTACGTCGTAGCGTTCCGTGCAAGTATCGGGCTTTGGCAATCGTTGCTACCTCACCCCGCTACGCCGCCTCTATCCGCTTCCTGTTCGTCAGGCCAGCATTTTGCCTCGGGCTTCCTTCAGATTCGCAGTCGCCCGCGACACCCTTGCCTCTGGCTAACACTTCCCCTTGCCGGGTGTGTAGAGGACTTTCACCTCCAAGTCGTCCAGTCCACCACCACAGTGAACCGAACAGCGCCAGTCACGGCGCTACGCGCCATGCCTGGCGCACAACGAAAAAGGCGACCCGAGGGTCGCCCTTTTCCTGAATGGATTAACCGAACTTAGTTCTGTTTTTCCATTTGAGCACGCAGCAGGTCACCGATGGTGGTCGGGCCGGTGCTTTCAACGTCTTGCTTGTTACGCAGTTCCTTCATCGCGTCCTTCTCGTCTTCAACGTCTTTCGACTTGACGGACAGGCTGATGACGCGGGACTTGCGGTCGACGCTGATGATCTTGGCTTCTACTTCGTCGCCTTCTTTCAGGACGTTGCGCGCGTCTTCAACGCGGTCACGGCTGATTTCGGAGGCTTTCAGGGTAGCTTCGATCTCGTTGCCCAGGTCGATGATGGCGCCCTTGGCGTCTACTTCTTTCACAACGCCACGGACGATGGTGCCCTTGTCGTTGATGGAGACGTAGTTGCTGAACGGATCGTCTTCCAGCTGCTTGATGCCCAGGGAGATGCGCTCGCGCTCCGGGTCAACCGACAGGATGACGGTTTCCAGCTCGTCGCCCTTCTTGAAGCGACGCACGGCTTCTTCGCCGGCTTCGTTCCAGGAGATGTCGGACAGGTGAACCAGGCCGTCGATGCCACCGTCCAGACCAATGAAGATACCGAAATCGGTGATCGACTTGATGGTGCCGGAGATCTTGTCACCCTTGTTGAACTGACCGGAGAAGTCTTCCCACGGGTTGGTCTTGCACTGCTTGATACCCAGGGAGATACGACGACGCTCTTCGTCGATGTCCAGAACCATGACTTCCACTTCGTCGCCGACGTTAACGACTTTCGACGGGTGGATGTTCTTGTTGGTCCAGTCCATTTCGGAAACGTGTACCAGGCCTTCCACGCCCTCTTCCAGCTCGGCGAAGCAGCCGTAGTCGGTGAGGTTGGTGACACGGGCAACAACGCGGGTGTTTTCCGGGTAACGAGCCTTGATGGCAACCCATGGGTCTTCGCCCAGTTGCTTCAGGCCCAGGGATACGCGGTTACGCTCGCGATCGTACTTCAGAACCTTGACGTCGATCTCGTCGCCAACGTTGACGATCTCGGACGGGTGCTTGATGCGCTTCCAAGCCATGTCGGTGATGTGCAGCAGGCCATCTACGCCGCCCAGGTCAACGAACGCACCGTAGTCGGTGAGGTTCTTGACGATACCTTTGACTTGCTGGCCTTCCTGCAGGGATTCCAGCAGAGCTTCGCGCTCGGCGCTGTTCTCGGCTTCCAGGACGCTGCGACGGGAAACGACAACGTTGTTGCGCTTCTGGTCCAGTTTGATGACCTTGAATTCCAGCTCTTTGCCTTCCAGGTGAGTGGTATCACGCACCGGACGGACGTCAACCAGGGAACCCGGCAGGAACGCGCGGATGCCGTTGACGTCAACGGTGAAGCCGCCTTTGACCTTACCGTTGATAACGCCCTTGACCACTTCTTCAGCGTTGAACGCAGCTTCCAGAACCAGCCAGGACTCAGCGCGCTTGGCTTTCTCGCGGGACAGCTTGGTTTCACCGAAGCCATCTTCAACCGCGTCCAGCGCGACGTGGACTTCGTCACCGACCTTGATGGTCAGCTCGCCTTGTTCGTTGAAGAACTGGTCGAGCGGGATGACGCCCTCGGACTTCAGACCGGCGTGGACGGTAACCCAGTCACCGTCGATGTCGACCACGATACCGGTGATGATGGCGCCCGGCTGCATGTCGAGGGTTTTCAGGCTTTCTTCAAATAGTTCTGCAAAGCTTTCGCTCATGTTGATTCCTGTTGATCAAGGGCGGGGATTCGCCCAAACCACATTCCAGACCATGTGGGTTCGTTCATGTAAAAAGAGGCCTACGGGACAAGGACTGGTCTCCCGTATGCCTCCTTGCGGACTGTTCGATTTAGAGCAACCGAAAGCCCTTACCCGGCCAGGTCGCGATCAGCGACCTCGCGCAGAATTCGTTCAAGCACCTGCTCGATGGAAAGCTCGGTGGAATCCAGCACGATTGCGTCGGCTGCCGGCTTCAGCGGAGCCACCGCGCGCTGGGTATCGCGCTCATCGCGCGCCCGTATCTCGTCGAGAAGACTCGCGAGATTAACATCATCGCCCTTGCCCTTCAACTGCAAGTAGCGGCGGCGGGCACGTTCCTCGGCGCTGGCGGTGAGAAAGATCTTCAGCGGCGCGTCGGCGAATACCACGGTGCCCATGTCGCGGCCATCAGCCACCAGGCCGGGCATTTCGCGAAAGGCACGCTGACGCTGCAGCAGCGCTTCCCGTACAGCCGGCAGCGAAGCGACCATGGAGGCACCGGCGCCGATCTGTTCGTTGCGGATGGCGTCGGTCACCTCCTCGCCTTCGAGGATGATGCGCTTATCGATGAACTGCACATCCAGATGTGCGGCCAGCTGCTTGAGCGACTCTTCGTTGGTCAGGTCGATGCCGTGGTTGCCAGCGGCGAAGGCCAGCAGGCGATAGAGCGCACCGGAGTCGAGCAGGTTCCAGCCCAGCTGCTTGGCCAGCAAGGCGCAAAGCGTGCCCTTGCCGGAGCCGCTCGGCCCGTCGACGGTGATTACCGGGGCATTCATGCCTTGTCCTCTACAGCCACGTTGATGCCGACTTCAGCCGACAAGGCCAGGAAGTTGGGGAAGGACGTGGCGACGTTGGCGCAGTCGTGAATACGAATTGGCGCACTGGCGCGCAGCGAGGCGACGCTGAAGGACATGGCGATACGGTGATCGCCATGCGCCCAGACTTCGCCGCCACCAATGGCGCCGCCTTCGATGATGATGCCGTCCGGGGTCGGCTCAGCCTTCACGCCCAGCGCGATCAGGCCGTCGGCCATGACCTGAATGCGATCGGACTCTTTCACCCGCAGCTCCTCGGCGCCGCGCAACACGGTGCGACCTTCGGCACAGGCAGCGGCGACGAACAGTACCGGGAATTCATCGATGGCCAGCGGCACCAGATCTTCCGGGATATCGATGCCTTTAAGCTTGGCCGCACGCACACGAATGTCGGCCACGGGCTCGCCGCCGACTTCACGCTGGTTTTCCAGGGTGATGTCGCCACCCATCAGCTTGAGAATGTCGATCACACCGGTGCGGGTCGGGTTGATGCCTACGTGCTCCAGCACCAGCTCGGAGCCTTCAGCGATGCTGGCAGCGACCAGGAAGAAAGCAGCCGAGGAAATATCCGCCGGCACTTCGATACGCGTGGCGGTCAGCTTGTGGCCGGACTCGACGCTGGCAGTGCTGCCCTCGACGCTGACCGGGTAGCCGAAGCCGCGCAGCATGCGCTCGGTGTGATCACGGGTCGGCGCCGGCTCGGTCACCGAGGTGCTACCAGCGGCGTACAAACCGGCCAGCAGCAGGCAGGATTTGACCTGGGCGCTGGCCATGGGCATTTCGTAGGCCATGCCGGTCAGGCGCTGACCGCCTTTGATGCTCAGTGGCGGGCGACCTTCCGGGCCGGTCTCGATCACCGCGCCCATTTCACGCAGCGGCTTGGCCACGCGATTCATCGGGCGCTTGGACAGCGACGCATCACCGGTCAGCGTAGTGTCGAACGGCTGCGCAGCCAGCAAGCCGGAGAGCAGGCGCATGGAGGTGCCGGAGTTACCCATGTACAGCGGGCCGGCCGGCGCTTTCAGGCCATGCAGGCCGACGCCATGGATGGTCACGCGGCCGTGGTGCGGGCCTTCGATGACCACGCCCATGTCGCGGAAGGCCTGCAGCGTGGCCAGGGCGTCTTCACCCTCGAGGAAACCCTCGACCTCGGTAGTGCCTTCGGCCAGCGAACCCAGCATGATCGAACGGTGCGAGATGGATTTGTCACCCGGTACGCGGATACGTCCAGCCAGCGAGCTACCAGGTTTTGCCAGGAAAATCAGATCGGTCGAGTGCATAGCGTCCACATAGGCCCTGCGGGCCAGAATTTTGCTGAAATGTTCGCGGGCAACGCGGGCGCGCGTGAACACACCCAGGAGTTGATGCCCATCCCCGGCGTCGACCGCATCGCGCAAGGCGTCGAGGTCGTCGCGAAACGTATCCAGTGTGCGCAGCACGGCCTCGCGATTGGCGAGGAAGATATCGTGCCACATCACCGGATCACTGCCGGCGATCCGCGTGAAGTCGCGGAAACCGCCAGCGGCATAGCGGAAAATTTCCAGGTTCTCGCTGCGCTTGGCCAGCGAGTCGACCAGGGTAAAGGCCAGCAGGTGCGGCAGATGGCTGGTGGCGGCAAGCACCTGGTCGTGATGCTCGACCTCCATCGCCTCGACATCCGCCCCCAGCTCGCGCCACAATCCTTCGACCAGCGCCAGAGCCGCCTCATCGCTGTACTCGCAGGGCGTCAGGATGACCTTGTGGCGCCGGAACAGCTCGGCGTTGGCCGCCTCCACCCCGCTCTGCTCGGACCCCGCAATGGGATGGCCGGGCACCAGACGCACAGCCTTGCCGGAAAATGCCAGACGTGCCGCACGCACGACATTCCCCTTGGCACTACCGACGTCGGTCAGCACGGCATTGCCGAGATCCAGCGCGGCCAGCTGAGCAAGCACCTTCTCCATGGCCAGGATAGGCACTGCCAGCTGGATGACATCGGCCCCCTGACAGGCGGCAGCAAGGTCACTCTCGCAACGATCGACAACGCCCAGCTGTACCGCCAGACGACGCGATTCGGCATCCAGATCGACCCCCACCACCTCCCGGCACAGACCACGCTCACGCAGGCCCTTGGCGAAGGAGCCACCGATCAGACCGAGGCCGACCACCACCAGGCGGCCGATCTTAGGGGCATTGGATTGCACAGCAGTGACAGTCACGCCGATAGCACCTTGGTCAGTGCCTCGAGGAAGCGCGCATTCTCGCGCGGCAAACCGATGGAAACGCGCAGGAAATTCGGCATGCGGTAACCGGCCATCGGTCGCACGATCACTCCTTCACGCAGCAGCGCCTGGTTGATCGCGGCGGTATCCCGGCCAAAATCGACGGCGATGAAGTTGGCCTTGGAGGCAATCCAGCTCAGCCCCAGAGCGCGCAAGCCCTCTTCCAGCTGCTGCATGCCGGCATCGTTTAGGCGACGGCTTTCAGCCAGGTAGTCGGCATCGCTCAGCGCCGCGCAGGCAGCAGCCAGCGCGAGACTGTTGACGTTGAACGGCTGGCGCACGCGGTTGAGCACATCGGCGATAGCCGGCGAGCTGATGGCATAGCCGACGCGCAGCGAGGCCAGACCGTAGGCCTTGGAGAAGGTGCGCGAGACCAGCAGGTTCGGGTAGCGCGCCAGGTAATCAAGGCCGTCCGGCAACTCGTCGCCTTCGGCGTATTCGATATAGGCTTCGTCCAGCACCACCAGCACCGACTCCGGCACCTTGGCTAGGAAGGTTTCCAGCGCGTCCGGACCAAACCAGGTACCGGTCGGGTTGTTGGGGTTGGCGATGAAGACGACGCGGGTGTTGTCATCGATGGCGGCAAGCATCGCCTGCAAATCGTGGCCGTAATCCTTGGCCGGTACGATCTTGCCCTGGGCACCGACCGCCTGCGTGGCAATGGGGTAAACCGCGAAGGCGTAGTCACTGAACACAGCGTTGAGGCCGGGCGCCAGGTAGGCGCGAGCAACCAGCTCAAGGATGTCGTTGGAGCCATTACCCAGCGTCACCTGCGCAGCGTCGACACCGTAACGGGCAGCCAGCGCAGTCTTGAGGGTGAAGCCATTGCCATCCGGGTAGCGGGTCAGCTCGTCCAGTTCGGCGCGAATCGCTGCCAGCACCTTGGTGCTGGGGCCGAGCGGGTTTTCGTTGCTGGCCAGCTTGATGATACCGGCCGGGTCGAGACCCAGCTCACGGGCCAACTCATCGACTGGCTTGCCAGGTACGTAGGGGGACAGCTTTTGTACGCCTGGCTGCGCCAGGGCGATGAAATCACAGCTCATGTACAAACCTCTTCAATCCAATTGCTCGCGGCACGCCCTACCCTCACCCCTAGCCCCTCGGCTTTGGCATCCTGCGTCGCCCTACCTCCCGCATCCATGCAGTCGTCTCCCAAGGGGAGAGGGGAACCGTTCGGCGGCGGTAGCCATATCTTCATTCCGTCAGCTAGCCCGATACTTGAGCCCACCTAGATCCGGCACTTACCAACCACCCAGCGACAGAACAATACATCTCACAAGCATGCCCACAAATGCGAAGCGACCGCGATTCACTCCCCTCGCCCTCCGGGAGAGGGGCTGGGGGTGAGGGGGCTTTCAGCGATCAGAAGCAATCCGCTCGTTAGCCACCCGATAAATCTCCTGCAAAACAGCCTCGGTTTCTTTCAAGGCTTGATCATTCCAAAAGCGCAGCACCATGACGCCTTCACGCTCTAAATCCAACGTTCTTGCAGCGTCGCCTTCACCACCGTGCTGCGAGCCGTCCAATTCGACCGCCAATTTCGCCGCCTCACAGTAGAAGTCGACGATATAAGGCGGCAACGGGTGCTGCCGGCGAAACTTCAAACCGTCCAGCCGCCCCGAGCGCAGGCAATACCACAGACGGACCTCGGCATCGGTTGCCGTCGTGCGCAATTCCCGCGCACGCTGCTTATGCCATGCAGGAAGCGGTCTGTGCTTGGGTGGCATCCTTGCCCTCTCTTTAAATTGTGATAACCCCTGCCCTCACCCCCGGCCCCTCGGCTTTGGCATCCTGCGTCGCCCTACCTCCTGCATCCATGCAGTCGTCTCCCGGAGGGAGAGGGGAGGCAAGCAAGGCCGCGCTAGGCCGCAATCTCTTCGCCACGAAGATCATGAAGTTGTACACACTTGATCAAACCCCACCGTACACCTCCTCTCTCCCTTGGGAGAAGGAGGACAAGCAAAACGGCGCAGGGCTGAAATCTATGTCCAGGCTAACGATCGCACTGACTGCACGTGATTGATCAGACCCTCACCGTACATCTCCCCTCTCCCTCGGGAGAGGGGCCGGGGGTGAGGGTGCCTTTGTCTCAAAGCACCGCCTTCGGATATGAGCCCAGCACCTTCAGCGCCACGGCCTCCTGGGCAAGTTTTTCCAACACATCCTTGATCAGCGGATCACGGTGGTGGCCGACGAAGTCGATGAAGAACACGTAGGTCCACTTGCCACTGCGCGAAGGACGAGTCTCGATGCGAGTCAGGTCGATACCGTTGTTATGGAACGGCACCAGCAGCTCGTGCAGCGCACCCGGCTTGTTGCGCATCGAGACGATGATCGAGGTCTTGTCGTCGCCGGTCGGCGGCACTTCTTGGCTACCGATGATAAGGAAGCGCGTGGAGTTGTCCGGGCGATCTTCGATCTTCTCGGCCAGTTTGATCAGACCATACAGATTGGCCGCCATATCACCGGCAATGGCCGCGCTGTTCCACTCGCTCTTGACCCGCTTGGCCGCATCGGCGTTGCTGGAAACCGCCACGCGCTCGACGTTCGGGTAGTGCGCGTCCAGCCACTTGCGGCACTGCGCCAGCGACTGGGCATGGGAATAGATGCGGGTGATCTTGTCGGTCTGAGTGGTCTCGCCCACCAACAGGTGGTGGTGAATGCGCAGCTCCACCTCGCCACAGATGACCATGTCATGCTCGAGGAAGCTGTCGAGGGTATGGTTGATCGCGCCTTCGGTGGAATTCTCCACCGGCACTACGCCGAAGTTGACAGCGCCAGCGGCCACTTCGCGAAACACCTCATCGATGGCAGCCATGGGCACGCTGATCACCGCATGACCGAAGTGCTTCATCGCCGCGGCCTGGCTGAAGGTGCCTTCAGGGCCGAGATAAGCGACTTTCAGCGGATTTTCCAACGCCAGGCAGGAGGACATGATCTCGCGGAAAAGCCGCGCCATTTCCTCGTTGCCGAGCGGGCCCTGGTTGCGCGCCATCACGCGCTTGAGCACCTGAGCCTCGCGCTCAGGACGATAGAAGACCGGCGATTCGCCTTCCTTCAGCTCCTTCATCTTCACGCGGGCGACTTCTTCGGCGCAGCGCGCGCGGTCGCTGATCAGCTCGAGAATGCGCTCGTCGAGATTATCGATGCGTACGCGCAGCGCTTGCAGTTCCTGCTCGGAGATTACATCCGTCATTAGCCGTGCTCCTTCTCGAACTCGGCCATGTAGGCCACCAGCGCCTCGACCGCATCCATACCTACGGCGTTGTAGATGGAGGCGCGCATGCCACCGACCGAGCGATGCCCTTTCAGGTTAAGCAGGCCACGCTCATCGGCGCCAGCAAGGAAGGCCTTGTCCAGCTTCTCGTCGGCCAGGCGGAACGGCACGTTCATCCAGGAACGCGCGTTGTGGGCGATGGGGTTGCTATAGAAGTCGCTGTCATCGATGGTTTTGTACAACAGGTCCTTCTTGGCGCGGTTGATACGCTCCATCGCCTCGACACCGCCCTGCTCCTTCAGCCACTGGAAGACCAGGCCGGAGAGGTACCAGGAATAGGTCGCGGGGGTGTTGTACATCGAACCGTTGTCGGCGGAGATCTTGTAGTCGAGCATGGTCGGGCAGCTGGAACGGGCGCGGCCGAGCAGGTCTTCACGGACGATCACCACCACTAGGCCGCTCGGGCCGATGTTCTTCTGCGCACCGGCATAGATCAGGCCGAACTGCGAAACATCCAGCGAACGCGAGAGGATGTCCGAGGACATATCGGCGACAAGCGGGGTATCGCCGGTCTGCGGCACCCAGTCGAACTGCAGACCACCGATGGTCTCGTTGCTGCAGTAATGCACGTAGGCAGCGTCTTTCGACAGCTGCCAGTCGTTCTGACCGGGAATGGCGAAATAGTCGTGCGCCTTGGCACTGGCGGCGACGTTGATGGCACCGTAACGACGCGCTTCTTCGATGGCTTTCTTCGACCAGATGCCGGTTTCGACGTAATCCGCCACGCCGTCTTCCGGCAGCAGGTTCAGCGGAATCTCGGCGAACTGCTGGCTGGCACCGCCCTGCAGGAACAACACCTTGTAGTCACTGGGTACAGCGAGCAGATCACGCAGGTCCTGCTCGGCCTGGCTGGCGATGGCCACGTACTCGTCGCTGCGATGGCTCATCTCCATCACCGAGAGGCCCTTGCCTTGCCAGTCGAGCATCTCGGCCTGGGCGCGTTGCAGTACAGCGGTCGGCAGCGCGGCCGGGCCGGCGCAGAAGTTAAAAGCTCGCTTGCTCACGTCTGTCTCTCTCAGATTCACAGAACGCCACCACCAGGCGATGGCATGTCCACACTGTCACCGTGTCTGTGGGAGGGGCTTTTAAAGCCCCTCACACAGAGCCCGACTTCACTCTTCGCTGCCTT
This sequence comes from Pseudomonas sp. GW6, assembly GCA_048065775.1. Taxonomy (GTDB): domain Bacteria; phylum Pseudomonadota; class Gammaproteobacteria; order Pseudomonadales; family Pseudomonadaceae; genus Aquipseudomonas. The sequence goes on along the minus strand of JBLUOL010000097.1, from coordinate 9,193 downwards.
CCTCGGCGTCGGCGACTGGTGCTTCGACGCTTTCGGCGACTTCAGCGCCCTCTTCGCCTTCGACCAGCTCGTCCTCTTCCACCGCAGTCGGCTCCTGCACACGCTCCAGGCCGACCAGGGTCTCGTCCTTGGCCAGCTTGATCAGGGTCACACCCTGAGTGTTACGGCCCGAGCTGGAGACTTCGTCGACACGGGTACGCACCAGGGTGCCCTGATCGGAAATCAGCATGATTTCCTCGCCGTCCTGCACCTGGATGGCGCCGACCAGCTTGCCGTTACGCTCGCTGGTGACCATGGCGATAACGCCCTGGCCGCCACGACCGCGACGGGGGAACTTGCCCAGACCGGTGCGCTTGCCGAAGCCGCGCTCAGAGGCGGTGAGGATCTGCGCACCAGACTCCGGAATCAGCATGGAAATCAGTTGCTGATCCTTGGCCAGGCGCATGCCACGCACACCGCGCGCGGTGCGGCCCATGGTGCGCACCTTGCTCTCGGCGAAGCGCAGCACCTTGCCGGCGTCGGAGAACAACATGACTTCCTTGGCACCATCAGTGATGGCGGCGGCAATCAGGGTGTCACCCTCTTCCAGCTTCAGGGCGATCAGACCGGCGCTGCGCGGACGGCTGAACTGCACCAGCGGGGTCTTCTTCACGGTACCGAAGGCGGTGGCCATGAAGATGAAGGCGCCGGTCGGTTCCGCGACCAGTTCAGGGGTTTCGCCCTCGACTTCTTCGACTTCCTCGGCCTCGACCACCTCGGTGGCTTCGCCCTCGATCACTACGCCTTCGTCATCAAGATCTTCGTCTGCGCCGGCGCTCTGCTGCAGCGCTTCAAGGTCGATCTGCAGCATCGCGGTGATGCGCTCGCCCTCGTCCAGCGGCAGCAGGTTGACCAGCGGACGACCACGCGCAGCACGCGAGGCCTCGGGGATCTCGAAGGTACGCAGCCAGTACACCTTACCCTTGCTGGAGAACAGCAGCAGGGTTGCGTGGCTGTTGGCGACCAGCAGGTGCTCGACGTAGTCCTCGTCCTTCACGCCAGTGGCAGATTTGCCCTTGCCACCGCGACGCTGCGCCTCATAGGCCGCCAGCGGCTGGCTCTTGGCGTAGCCGCCGTGGGAAATGGTGACGACACGCTCTTCTTCGGTGATCAGATCGGCAATGGTCAGGTCCAGACGCGAAGCGACGATCTCGGTACGACGGGCATCACCGAACTCGGCCTTGACCTTCTCCAGCTCCTCGCGGATGACTTCCATCAAGCGCTCGGGGTTGGTCAGAATGCGGATCAGCTCGCCGATCAGGTTGAGAATTTCCTGGTACTCGGCCAGCAGCTTCTCGTGCTCCAGGCCGGTCAGGCGGTGCAGGCGCAATTCAAGGATGGCCTGAGCCTGCTCCGGCGACAGGTAGTACTTGCCGTCACGTAGACCGTATTGCGCATCCAACCCTTCCGGGCGGCAGGAGTCGGCGCCCGCGCGCTCGACCATGGCTTCCACTGCACTGGATTCCCAGGCAGTGGCGATCAGGCGCTCCTTGGCTTCGGCCGGCGTCGGCGAGGCCTTGATCAGCTCGATCACCGGATCGATATTCGACAGCGCTACCGCCTGGCCTTCGAGGATGTGGCCGCGCTCACGCGCCTTGCGCAACTCGTAGACGGTACGGCGGGTCACCACTTCACGGCGGTGACGGATGAACACCTCAAGCATGTCCTTGAGGTTCATGATCTTCGGCTGACCGTCGACCAGCGCCACGACGTTGATGCCGAACACGCTCTGCATCTGGGTCTGGGCGTACAGGTTGTTCAGCACCACGTCCGGCACTTCACCACGACGCAGTTCGATCACCACGCGCATACCGTCCTTGTCGGACTCGTCACGCAGCTCGGTGATGCCTTCGATCTTCTTCTCTTTGACCAGCTCGGCGATCTTCTCGATCAGACGCGCCTTGTTCAGCTGGTACGGCAGCTCGGTGACCACCAGCTGCTGGCGACCGCCGACCTTGTCGATGTCCTCGACCTCGACGCGAGCGCGGATATAGATGCGCCCACGGCCGGTACGATAGGCCTCGATGATGCCGGCACGGCCGTTGATGATGCCCGCAGTGGGGAAATCAGGGCCGGGGATGTACTGCATCAGATCATCAACAGTCAGCTCGGCGTTGTCCATCAGCGCCAGGCAGCCGTCGATCACCTCGGTGAGGTTGTGCGGCGGGATGTTGGTGGCCATGCCCACGGCGATACCGGACGAGCCGTTGACCAGCAGGTTCGGCACCTTGGTCGGCATGACAGCAGGGATCTGCTCGGTGCCGTCGTAGTTGGGCACCCAGTCGACAGTTTCCTTTTCCAGGTCGGCCAGCAGCTCGTGGGCCAGTTTGGTCATGCGCACTTCGGTGTATCGCATGGCCGCGGCGTTGTCGCCGTCCACCGAACCGAAGTTGCCCTGACCGTCGACCAGCAGGTAGCGCAGGGAGAAGTCCTGCGCCATACGTACGATGGTGTCGTACACCGCGGTGTCGCCGTGCGGGTGGTATTTACCGATCACGTCACCGACCACACGGGCGGATTTCTTGTAGGGCTTGTTCCAGTCGTTGCCCAGCTCGCTCATGGCGTAGAGCACACGACGGTGTACCGGCTTCAAGCCATCGCGCGCATCCGGCAGCGCACGCCCGACGATCACGCTCATCGCGTAGTCGAGGTAGGACTGTTTCAGCTCGTCTTCGATATTGACCGGGAGGATTTCTTTGGCCAGTTCGCCCATGAGAAGCCTGGTTCCTTTTTCTGGTGAAACTCCGCGCCATTCTTCCTGAACGCCATGGAGCTCGTCGCGATAGCCTCAGGCCATCAGCGACTCACGACAAATCAACGAGTTATGTCACGATTCGATGCAGTGAAGGAGGCTGCAGTCAGCCCCCTTGAAAACTGCCGGAGATTACCACAAAGCGTGCTACACACCTACCCCGCGACGGCGCGCGCATGGCAGGTTCAATGCAGGCGCTTACGGCACATCAACTGCGCCAGCTTGGCGCTATCTGGACGCTCGATCACGCCCTTCTCGGTCACGATGTAGTCAACCAGATCAGCCGGCGTCACATCGAAAACCGGATTGACGGCATGCACATCGGCCGCGACTCGATGCCCCGCCACCTCCAGCAACTCAAGGCCATCGCGCTCTTCAAGCAAGATGTCCTCGCCGCTTTCCAGATTCATGTCGATGGTCGAACTTGGCGCCACCACCATCAGCCGCACGCCGTGGTGCATGGCGTTGACCGCCAGCTGATAAGTACCGATCTTGTTGGCCACATCACCGTTGGCAGTGATGCGATCAGCGCCGACGATGACCCAGGTGATGCCCTTGGTCTTCATCAGGTGAGCCGCCGCTGCATCGGCATTGAGCGTGACCGGCACGCCGTCACCCGCCAATTCCCAGGCAGTCAGTCGCGCGCCCTGCAGCCAGGGGCGGGTTTCATCGACATAGACCTGCTCGACCAAACCTTCCAGATACGCCGCACGGATCACCCCGAGCGCGGTGCCAAAGCCGCCGGTTGCCAGGGCGCCGGCATTGCAGTGCGTCAGCAGCACTTGCGGATTGCCCTGATGCTTGCGAATCAGCTCCATGCCCAACTGCGCCATGGTCAGGTTGGCCTCACGGTCGCTGAGGTGAATCCCCACCGCCTCAGCCTCCAGTAGCGCCAGGATGTCATCGCCATCCTTGAGTCTTGCCAGGCGTTCACGCATGCGCTGCAGAGCCCAGAACAGGTTTACCGCAGTCGGGCGCGAGCGCTCGAGATAGGCAAAATCGGCCTCCAACGCCTCACGCCAGTCACCACCGTCTTGTAGACGAGCACGGACACCCAGCACCAGCCCATAGGCAGCAGCGATGCCAATAGCCGGCGCTCCACGCACCACCATGTCGCGAATCGCATCGGCCACCTCGGCGGCAGAGTCGAAACGCAGCCAGGTCTGCTGATGCGGCAGCAGGCGCTGATCGAGCAGGTGCAACGCACCATCGCGCCACTCGATTGCCTGAACCTTCTCCACCGCCAGCAATTGCTCGCGCATCGCGCACTCCATCTGTCACCGCCAAAAAATCGCGGATTATACGCAGACCGACCAAGACCAACCGAACAATCCTGCTCGCCCTCACGACTTCAAGCCAGGTGCGTTCATCTATACACTGGCGACCTTCATTGCATCGATCAAGCCAGACGGACAATCCCCCATGCCCGAAGCCCCTCTCGACCTGCTGCTCCTGCCCACCTGGCTGGTGCCCGTTGAGCCGGCCGGCGTGGTGCTACGCGACCATGGCCTGGGAATCCGCGACGGGCAGATCGCACTGATCGCGCCACGTGCCGAGGCGCTGCGCCACCCGGCAACGGAAGTGCGAGAGCTGCCACAGTGCCTGCTCGCCCCCGGCCTGATCAACGCCCACGGCCACGCCGCGATGACGCTTTTGCGCGGCATTGCCGATGACCTGCCGCTGATGACCTGGCTGCACGAACATATCTGGCCCGCCGAAGGTAAGTGGGTCGACGAGGATTTCGTCCGTGACGGCACCGATCTGGCCATCGCAGAACAGATCAAGGGGGGCATCAGTTGCTTCTCCGACATGTACTTCTACCCGCAGACCGCCGCTGAACGCGTGCACAACGCCGGCGTGCGCGCGCAGATCACCGTCCCTGTACTGGACTTTCCGGTACCCGGCGCACTCAACGCTGCCGAAGCGCTGCGTACGGGCCTGCAGCTGTTCGATGACCTCAAGCAACACCCGCGTATTCGCATCGCTTTCGGCCCCCACGCGCCTTACACGGTCAGCGACGACAAGCTGGAACAGATTCGCGTACTGGCTGACGAGCTGGATGCCGGCATTCATATGCATGTGCACGAAACCGCGCAGGAAGTGGCCGAAGCCGTCGCCAAGCACGGCGAACGCCCGCTGGCGCGCCTGGCTCGTCTCGGCCTGCTCGGCCCGCGCTTCCAGGCGGTGCACATGACGCAGATCGATGACGAGGACCTGGCACTGCTGGTGGAGCACAACTGCAGCATCGTGCATTGCCCCGAGTCCAACCTCAAACTGGCCAGCGGCTTCTGCCCGGTCGAACGCCTGTGGCAGGCCGGCGTCAACGTCGCCATCGGCACCGATGGCGCCGCCAGCAACAACGATCTCGACCTGCTCGGCGAAACCCGTACCGCCGCCCTGCTGGCCAAGGCCGTCGCCGGCTCCGCCACCGCCCTGAACGCTCACAGCGCCTTGCGTATGGCCACCTTGAATGGCGCCCGCGCACTGGGACTGGAAACACAGACCGGCTCGCTGGAACTGGGCAAGCTGGCCGACGTGGTCGCCTTCGACCTTTCCGGCCTGGCCCAGCAACCGATCTACGACCCGGTATCGCAGCTCATCTACGCCAGCGGTCGCGACTGCGTGAAGCATTTGTGGGTTGGCGGCAAGCAGTTGCTGGACGACGGCCGCCTGACGCGCATGGACGAAAGCGAGCTGATCGCCAAGGCCAGGGAATGGGGAGCCAGGATTGCCCAAAGGTCGCCGGATGCAGCCTGAGAAGAATGCAATCGCCCCGGATTGCATCTGGGCTACTCTCACGGAACGACTGCGACAAACTGACATACATTGAACGAATCCGCGCCGCCCCACGCCCGTTCTTAAACTGGCAACATAGCGGCGATACGCTTTCCATGCTTTGAATAGAGATGCTTATGAGCAACGTCGACCGCGCCGAAATCGCCAAATTCGAGGCCCTGGCACACCGCTGGTGGGACCGCGAAAGCGAGTTCAAACCTCTGCACGATATCAACCCGCTGCGGGTCAACTGGATCGACGAGCGCGTCGGCCTGGCCGGCAAGCGCGTACTGGACGTCGGTTGTGGCGGCGGCATCCTCAGTGAAGCCATGGCCCAGCGCGGCGCAACGGTGATGGGTATCGACATGGGCGAAGCGCCGCTGTCGGTCGCCCAGCTGCACCAGCTGGAGTCCGGCGTCGAAGTCGACTACCGACAGATCACCGCCGAAGCACTGGCAGAAGAAATGCCGGAACAGTTCGACGTCGTCACCTGCCTGGAAATGCTCGAGCACGTACCCGATCCCTCCTCGGTCATCCGTGCCTGCCACAGACTGGTCAAACCGGGCGGCCAAGTGTTCTTCTCCACCATCAACCGCAACCCCAAGGCGTACCTGTTCGCCGTGATCGGCGCCGAATACATCCTGCGCCTGCTGCCGCGTGGCACCCACGATTTCAAGAAATTCATCCGCCCGTCCGAACTCGGCGCCTGGAGCCGCGCGGCCGGGCTGGAGGTCAAGGACATCATCGGCCTGACCTACAACCCACTGACCAAGCACTACAAGCTGGAGGCGGACGTTGACGTCAACTACATGATCCAGACGCTGAGGAAAGACTGATGCGTTTGCGCGCTGTACTGTTCGACATGGACGGCACCCTGCTCGACTCGGCGCCGGACTTCATCGCCATCACCCAGGCCATGCGCGCCACTCGCGGCCTGCCGCCACTGGCAGATAAGGCCATACGTGACCAGGTATCCGGCGGCGCTCGCGCCATGGTCGCCTGCGCTTTCGATGAAGACCCGGACTCGGCCGCGTTCGAAGCCCTGCGCCAGGAGTTCCTGGAGCGCTACCAGGAACACTGCGCAGTCCTCACCCGCCCGTTCGACGGCATCGAAGCCCTGCTCGACGACATCGAACAGGCGCGCCTGTTGTGGGGCGTCGCTACCAACAAACCGGTGCGTTACGCCGAGCCGATCATGCAGGGTCTGAATCTGGCCGAGCGTTCTGCAGTGCTGGTCTGCCCTGACCATGTCGAGCAAAGCAAACCCGCGCCGGACATGCTACTGCTCGCCTGCCAGCAGATGGGCGTCAAACCCGAGGAAGTGCTGTTCATCGGCGATGACGCGCGCGACATCGAATCCGGCCGCGCCGCCGGCTGCCGCACGGCAGCGGTGACCTATGGCTATATCCACCCCGAGGACAACCCACGCAACTGGGGCGCCGACGTGGTCGTGGACCACCCCCAGGAACTGCGTGCGGTGCTCGATCGCGCCCTGTGCAGTTGCTGATCGCGCAGGCCGCCATTCTCCAATTTGGCGGGTTTCACCCGCCCTACCCTCAAGAGTTCTCCGAAGGATCCTCACATGTTCGACTACACCGCCCGCCCAGACCTGCTCAAGGATCGCGTCATCCTGATCACCGGTGCCGGCCGCGGTATTGGCGCCGCCGCCGCCAAGAGCTTCGCCGCCCATGGCGCGACGGTGCTGCTGCTGGGCAAGACCGAGGCCAACCTGAGCCAGGTTTATGACGAGATCGAGGCGGCCGGCCACCCGCAACCGGTGGTGATCCCCTTCAATCTGGAAACCGCCCTGCCGCACCAGTACGACGAACTGGCGGTGATGATCGAGAACGAGTTCGGCCGCCTCGATGGTCTGCTGCACAATGCCTCGATCCTCGGCCCGCGCACGCCGCTGGAGCAGCTTTCCGGCGACAACTTCATGCGTGTCATGCACGTCAACGTCAACGCCATGTTCATGCTCAGCAGCACCCTGCTGCCGCTGCTCAAACTGTCGGAGGACGCCTCCGTCGCCTTCACCTCCAGCAGCGTCGGTCGCAAGGGCCGCGCCTACTGGGGCGCCTACGCGGTATCGAAATTCGCCACCGAGGGCCTGATGCAGGTCATGGCTGACGAGCTGGACGGCATCGCCAACGTGCGTGCCAACAGCATCAACCCGGGCGCCACCCGCACCGCCATGCGCGCCCAGGCCTATCCAGGGGAAAACCCGGCGACCCGCCCACTGCCGGAAGAGATCATGCCGCTCTACCTCTACCTGATGGGCCCGGACAGCAAGGGCATCAACGGCCAGGCGTTCGACGCCCAGTGATTACCGACCATGGCCCGCTGCCAGTCAGCGAGCCATGGCACGACAAAAATCCGCCGTCGTCCTTGCCAAGCGGCAGCACATTGCCAGCATCGCCGTCAGGCAACCGGCAACCCCTTGCCGATCAGCGCCTTAAAAAATACCTAAGTGACTGACTTCACAAGACTTTAAGCTCACTTGAACCACCTGGCACGAAATTCGCTCTAACCCTCTCGTCGCACCATCAGCGCCAGAGGTTCAGCTCCATGGTTCCCCCCAGCCAATCCAACACCATCGATTTCGATGCCGCCAAGCTGCAGCGTCTCGGCTTTACCGGCAGTCGCAATCTGCCGCTCAAGCCCGCGAACCTGATAGAGCTGCGCCATCAACTCAGCCTGCAACTGCAGACCAGCCTGGACGTGGAACGAATCCTCACGCTGTTCTTTCGCGAAGTACAGCGCCTGGTGGCGCTCGATGCGCTGGCTTTTCAGCATCCGTCGCATGACCTGCGCCTCGAGCTGGGCGAGCGCGCCCCGCACTCGGCCGGCTATCGCCTGAGCCATGAGGGGGAATACCTGGGCGAACTGATTTTCCGCCGCAAGCAGCGCTTTGCCGAAGACGAACTGATCCAGCTGGAATCGCTGCTGGCCAGCCTGCTGTTCCCGCTGCGCAATGCCCTGCTCTACCGCACCGCGCTGCAAAGTGCGCTGCGCGACCCGCTGACCGACACCGGCAACCGCATCGCCATGGACCAGGTGCTGCAGCGTGAGGTGGATCTGGCCCGCCGCAACCTGCAACCGCTGTCACTGCTGATGCTCGACATCGATCACTTCAAGAGCATCAACGACAACCATGGCCACACGCTTGGCGACGAAGTACTGAAAGCGGTCGCCCAGACTCTGAAGAACCAGTTGCGCAATATCGATATGGTCTTTCGCTACGGTGGCGAGGAATTTCTGGTGATTCTCTCCGGCACCAACCGCGAGGGGGCTGCGCTGGTAGGCGAGCGCCTGCGCTTTGCGGTGATGGAACTGCAATGCCTGGATGCCGGCCGCGCCATCGACGTGTCCATCAGCCTGGGCTGCTCCAGCCTGCTGCCGGGCGAGTCTGCCGAAAGCCTGCTGCGCCGCGCCGATAACGCACTCTATGTGGCCAAACGCGAAGGCCGTAACCGCCTGTCCATGGCTGGCTGAGAGGCCGCCCTGCGTAGCCCGGATGAAACGGGAATACTCTGAAGGCAATGGTTCAAGCTAGATTCGGGACACAGAATGAAAAAAGGGACTCCGCGGAGTCCCTTTTCGTTTATCAGCGCTTGCGGCCGAAGCCGG
>JBLUOL010000096.1:0-19433 GCA_048065775.1 Pseudomonas sp. GW6 | reverse complement strand
GCAGTTGCCTGCGAGGCCTCGGGCAACCCGCAGGGCGTGCTCTACCTCAAGCTCTCGGCCCATGGCACCGCGCTGTCGCAGTTGATCGTCGCCGGCTTCGGTCATACCCGCCGGCTGCTCGAACGCCTGCAGCGCGGTGCCGACTGGGACGCCTGCGGCGTGCTGCAGCTGGCCTTCGATGACAAGGAAGCCACGCGCCAGGGCAAGCTGGCCGCCGCCTTCCCTGCCGATCTGCTGCATTCCGTGGGGCGCGAGCAGGCCGAAGTGCTGGCCGGTATTGGTCTGCCAGCCGGCGGTCTGTTCTACCCCGACGCCGGCTGGGTACACCCACCGGCGCTGTGCCGGCAACTGGTGCAACACCCATTGATCGAACTGCGTCCCTACCAGGAGGCGCTGAGTCTGAGCCGGCAGGATGACCGCTGGCGCGTCGACGGGCCGAGCGGCACGCTGGTCGAAGCCCCGGTGCTGGTACTGGCCTGCGCCGCCGAAATCGGCCGCCTGTTGCCGGATGCGAACCTGCCGCTCAAGCGCATCCGTGGGCAGATCAGCCGTCTACCGGCCAACGCGCTCAGCAGTCAACTGCGCACCGTGGTCTGCGCCGAAGGCTATGTCGCGCCGCCACGCGACGGTGAGCACACTCTGGGCGCCAGCTTCGACTTCCACAGCGACGACCTCACACCCAGCGTCGCCGAGCATGTCGGCAACCTGGAGCTGCTGCGGGAAATTTCCACGGATCTCGCCGAACGCCTGGACGCACAGACACTCGACCCGGCGACGCTGGAAGGCCGCGCCGCGTTCCGCTGCACCAGCCCGGACTACCTGCCGATAGTCGGGCCGCTGGCCGATGCCGAGGCTTTTGCCGAGACCTATGCAGTACTGGCCAAGGATGCCCGCCAGGTACCGGACGCCCCCTGCCCCTGGCTGCACGGCCTGTACATCAACAGCGGCCACGGCTCGCGCGGGCTGATCACAGCCCCGCTGTCGGGCGAACTGATCGCCGCCTGGCTGGAGAACGAGCCCCTGCCGCTGCCACGTGAGGTGGCCGAGGCCTGCCACCCCAATCGCTTCATGCTGCGCAAGTTGATTCGCGGGAGTTGATCACCCAGGCAGTGATGTAGGGCGTACTCGGCTTTGGCTTCCTGCGTCGCTCTACCTCCTGCATCCATGCAGTCGTCGCGTAGCAGTACGCCGTTTAAGTTTCAATGGAGCGTTTCGGTACCAGGCTCGGCATGAACCGGCGGACTGTTCGCTGGCGCTCCTGAGTCCGCCCTACACGCAGTTCCCTGGCGCTACGCGCGGCCGGCGTCCCGGTCCGCCCTACGCACTGATTCGCGGGATATGGGACGGTACCGGGCATCGATCCGTTAACGTAACGTAGGGCGTACTCGCGAAGCAGTACGCCGTTTTCAGGCTCGGCATGGACCGGCGGACTGTTCGCTGGCGCTACGAGCGGCCGGTGTCCCGGTCCGCCCTACACGCTGAGTCCGCCCTACGACGAGCACCCAGCATTTCGATCGCCCCTATGCCCTGGCCTCGGCAAGCACCGGCTTCGGCTTGCGAAACACGAGCACGTTGCCCAGCATTACCAGGCCCAGGCCGAGCAGCGCCGGGGTCGTCCATTGGTAGCCCTCGAGGAACACCGAGATGTTCAGCGCAACTACCGGGAACAGCACCGTGCAATAGGCCGCGCGCTCCGGGCCCATGCGCCCGACCAGGGTCAGATAGGCGGTAAAGCCGATCACCGAGCCGGGAATCGCCAGGTACAGCAACGAGCCGACGTAGAGCGTATTCCACTCGAAGGCGAACGGTGTACCACTGACCAGGCAGATGCCCACCAGCATCAGCGCGCCATAGAGCATGCCCCAGGCGTTGGTGGTCAGCGGCTTGAGCCCGGCCTTCTGCTGCAGGCTGGAAAGCATGTTACCGGCGGAGAAGAACAGCGTACCGCACAGCGCCAGACCGATGCCCAGCAGGCTTTCGCGGCTGGTTTCGTGCCCAGCCAGCTCCGGCCAGAACAGTAAGCCCAGACCGACCAGCCCCAGCGCACCACCGAGCAGTACGTTGGCGGCGATGCGCTGTTTGAAGAACAACCGCGCATTGATCGCGTTCCACAGGGTGGCGGTGGAGAAGATCACTGCGATCAGGCCGCTGGGTATCCATTGGCTGGCGGTGTAGAAGCACAGGAAGTTGAGGCAGAACAGGCACAACCCCTGCACCAGGCAGATGCCCTGCCCACGGCGATCCAGCGGTTGCAGGCGGCCGCTGAACCAGAGCATGGCGAACAGCACCGCCGAGGCCAGCGCGAAGCGATAGGCGATGGAAGCGGCAACGGCCACCTCGCCCATCTGAAATTTGATGGCGATCCAGGTCGTGCCCCAGATCAGTACGGTCAGCAGGTAAAGCGACAGGTTCATCGAGTATCTCCCAAGACTGAGCACAGTCTGGAAGCGATAGGCGCCGTGTGCTTGCACAAAGTTGCGCATTTATCGCTGCGCCATCACTGCCTGCCATCGCGCTGCAGGCTTTATCATGCGGGCTTTATCCATCAGGTCATTCTCAACGCATGCTTTCTGCTGTCGCGCGCTACAAACAATTGCTGTCCAGCGCCCTCGCCCGCTACTTCCCTCACACCACCGCTTACCTGCGTGCCGAGCGCGAAGCCGCGCAGCCACGTAAACCTGCACGCAAGCAAAGCAAGAAAAAATCCACGGGCAACAAGAAAGCCAGCGGTCGCAAGACTGACAGCGGTAAACCCGGCCCAGCAGGGATCTACCCCGGCACCCGGCTGAAGGTCGAAGACGCTCAGGTACAGGCGATGCGCGAACGCGTGGCGCAGGCGGTGAACGCCAGGCTGATCGGCGCACCGTCGGACGAACAATGGGCGATGATCCTCTGCCGTGCGCCGCTGGCACGTATCTTCGCCGGCGCCGGCTCGGGCAAGTCGAGCACGCTGGTACTGCGCGTGGTGTTCCTGCTCTGTCACCTGGAGGTCGACCCCAAGCGCCTGACGGTGATTTCCTTCACCAACGCCTCCTGCCACGAACTGCGCGAGCGCCTGCAACGTCTGCTCGACTTCTGGCACTACCCGCACGATGCACGCCAGTGCGTGCGCACCTTCCATGCGGCCATGGCCACGCTGGCCAAGGAACACCTGGGCAACCCGCGCTGGTTCGAGCAACTGGACGAACCCGGCGACGAACCAGATAACCCGCTCACTGGCGGGCGCCTGCGCCCCGCACAGCAGCGCCTGCTCAAGCAGGCCTACCAGAATGCCTACGCAGAGGACGCACGCTTTCGCGTCCTGACTCACCGCCTGCTCAAATTGCCTGCCCCGGAGGAGCCACCAAAGGGCAAGGCCAAGGCGCCGCTGGATGCCTGCAAGCTGGCCGGTGAATTCACTGCACTGCCTCTGTTCGAGCTCCTGCACGGGCAGATCGACTTCGCCGAGAGCCTGGGCATTCGCCTCGACCGTCTAGAGGTGAAAGCCCTGGATTGCGCGCCCCGCGAACGCGACTTCATCGAAGCCATGCAGCGTTTTCACCAACACTTCAGCGCTCTGCTGCAAGGCCAAGGGTTGATCAGTTTCAACGGTGCCTTCGCGCAACTGAGCGAACGCCTGCAAAACGCCGACAATGGAAAACCCGGCCCCGCCCTGCTCGCCCTGAGCCACTTGCTGATCGACGAATTCCAGGACATCTCGCCACAGATCGTGCTGTGGCTGCAGGCCGTGCACCGTCGCCTGCATGCTGCGGGCGAGCGCATCAGCCTGATGGCCATCGGCGACGACTGGCAATCGATCTACGGTTGGCGCGGCAGCTCGCCGGAGCTGTTCATCGATTTCGACCGGCACTTCCCCAGCCGTGGCCGCAGCAAGAGCAGCACCTTGCTGCTGGGCACCAACTACCGCAGCATCGAGCCGGTGATCCGCGATGGCGAGAAGGTGCTCGCTGAAGTGCACAACAAGCAGGCCAAGACCTGCGTCGCGGCCAAGGCAATGCAACCGGGCGATCATGGCGTCAAGCTGATCCAGCGCTTCGACCTGGCCAGCGGCCTGCCGACGCTGCTCAAGGAAATCACCGCGCAGTGCCAGCATGTCAGCCAGCGCGCCAATGCGGATCGTACCGCCGTGCTGCTGCTCAGCCGACGCAACGAGCCACTGCAGCAGGTGCGCGCGCAGTTGGACAAGACGCTGCCGGTCAGAGCCATGACCATCCACCGCGCCAAGGGCCTGCAGGCCGAAGTGGCGATCATCCTCGACGACTGCCTGCCGGTGGAGAAGCACCCGCTGCGCAACGCGCTCTACGCCCACTGCGGCTTCTTCGCCGGCAGCTACGACCAGGCCATGCAGGACGAAGCCCGGCGCCTGGCCTACGTAGCCATCACCCGTGGCGTAAGCCGCGTGCTGTGGTACACGCGCAAGGCCCAGGGCGCCACGCAGTGCTTGGCAGCGAGCCGGCCAATCGCGCAAGCTTCAGGCTGATCGGCACTTCAGGCGTTCCCATGGACAAACTGCTGGCTCTGCGCACCTTCGTCGCCACCGTTCGCTGCGGTGGTTTTTCCGCTGCGGCGCGGCAGCTGGGCCTGGCCACCTCGTCGGTGACCCGTGCGGTCAACGCTCTTGAACAGGAACTGGGCTGCGTACTGCTCAACCGCAACACGCGGCAGATCAGCGTCAGTGAGGCCGGACGCGACTACTTCGAACGCGCCCTGGCCATCCTCGATGCCCTGGACGAAGCCGATGCGGCCGTGACCGACAACGGCGAAGAGGTGCGTGGTCGCCTGGCGGTAAGCGTGCCGGTGGAGTTCGCCCGGCGCATCATCGCCCCGCACCTAGGCGAACTGCTGGAACGACACCCGCAGCTGGAGTTGACCCTGCGCGTGACCGACGAGGTGGTCGACCTGCTCAGCGAACGGGTCGATCTGGCGCTGCGCCTGGGCTCTTCCATCGTCAGCGACGACGTGGTCAGCCAGCGCGTCGGCAGTTTCACGCGCTGGCTGGTAGCGAGTCCGCAGTATCTGGCGCGCACCTCGCCCATCGAACATCCGGATGCACTCCAGGCGCACGCCTGCCTGCAGTATGACTACGGCAGCCCGGCGCACTACTGGCGCTTCGAGCAGGACGGAACGACCTTGCAGGTGCCGGTCACGGGGAGCCTGCGCAGCAACAACGCCGACGTCCTGCGCCAGGCGGCCCTGGCCGGTCAGGGCGTAGCACTGCTGTCGGACTGGCTGGTACGCGATGATGTGGACAGTGGCAAGCTGCAGCGCCTGCTGCCCGACTACGAAGTCGCCCCAGGCCCGCACGAAGGCACCATCCACCTGCTGTATCTGCCCAATCACCGGGGTTCGAAACGCATCGCCGCATTCAGTGAGTTCCTTCAGGCGCTGCTGCAGCGCTGAGCGCCTTTGCACAGTGCGCAACGCACTGTTGCCGATTCGACGGATTCTCCGCCTGGCGTCACCTGCCTAACCTTGCGCCGGTCGTTCCCTCTCACCGAGATCCCATCATGACTAGCCAGACCTCCTCACTCACGAGCGAGTCGCCAGCCCTGCCGCAGGCACTGGTGCTGCTGTTCGCCCTGTGCTGCGGCGCCATCGTCGCCAACCTCTACTACGCCCAGCCGATCATCGAGCTGATCGCCCCGGATGTCGGCCTCAGTGCCGAGCGCGCCAGCCTGATCGTTTCGCTGACGCAGATCGGCTATGCCCTCGGCCTGCTGTTCCTGGTGCCGCTGGCCGACCTGCTGGAAAGCCGCCGGTTGATGCTGATCACCACCGCAGCCGCCCTGCTCTGCCTGCTGGCGGCGGCCTTCGCGAATCAGCCGGATGTGTTTCTTGGCCTGGCACTGCTGATCGGCCTCAGCTCGGTTTCGGTACAGATGCTGATCCCCCTGGCCGCCAACCTGGCACCGGAGGCCAACCGTGGCCGCGTGGTGGGCAACATCATGAGCGGCCTGCTGCTGGGCATCCTGCTGGCGCGGCCGCTGGCCAGCCTGGTAGCCGGCGAATTCGGCTGGCGCGCGGTGTACCTGATGGCAGCCGGGCTTATGCTGCTGATCACCCTGGTGATCGCCACCACCATCCCGCGTCACGCCCCCAGCCACCGCGCCAGCTACGGGCAACTGCTGGCCTCGCTGGCTCACCTGCTGCGCCGCTACCCGACACTGCGCCGCCGTGCGCTTTATCAGGGCCTGATGTTCGCCAGTTTCAGTCTGTTCTGGACGGTCGCGCCGCTGGAACTGTCGCGCCACCTCGGATTGAGCCAGCAGGACATCGCCCTGTTCGCCCTTGCCGGCGCCATCGGCGCAGTCGCAGCGCCTATCGCCGGGCGTCTGGCCGATGCCGGCCATACCTGGCGCGCCAGCCTGGTGGCGCTGATCCTGGCACCACTGGCCTTCGCTCCCAACCTGTTGAGCGCCGGACTGGGCTGGATCGGCCTGGTCGTCACTGCCATCGTGCTGGATTTCGCCGTGCAGATGAGCATGGTGCTCGGCCAGCGCAGCATCTACGCACTGGAGCCGCAGAGCCGCGCCCGGCTCAATGCGCTGTACATGACCAGCATCTTCGTCGGTGGCGCCATCGGCTCGGCACTGGCCAGCCCGATCTACGAGCGCTTCGGCTGGTCAGGCACGGCGCTACTGGCCGCCGGGTTGCCGCTGCTGGCACTGCTGGCATTCATTGGCAAGGAGAAGTGAAGGCGCCGGCGCAGTGTAAAAATCGCAGGCAACAAAAAACCCGCCTAAGCGGGTTTCTTCCCAACCATCCGACATCCTGTCGGTCGCCAATCCTGGCTTGGTCATCTTCCTTGATCCTCAGCGATCCGTCGCTGCAGGGGATGTGTCTAGATTAATGATCGTGCCTGAGTAGCAATAGCAGCGGTTGGCTCCAGAGCGTGTAAGACATTTGCCATAGCGTTATTGATTGACGATCCCGCCGGGCACCTTATGCTCAGTGAAACAAGGAGTCGTCATGCATTCAGCCCCGGAAGCTCTCCGTGCAATCCCGGAAAACCGCTACGCCGAACAGTTACGCCGCGGTTTTCGTTTCTTGCGTTTCAGCCAGCCGCTGGAACAGGAATATCACCAGTACATCAGCCAGGTACAGGCGCGCTATCAGAAAATCGCAGTGCTCCTGGGGCTCGGCATATGGATGATTTTCAGCCTTGTCGATGCACTGCGCCTGGATCTGTGGCAACGCTTCCCAGATTATCCAGCAGCGCTCTGGGGCCTGCTATTGGTGCGCGGCTCGATCATCTTCACGCTCTGCCTGCTCGCCCTGTTACTGCTCAACGGCAGCCGTAAGCACTATGGCCCGCAGGTGGTCACCGTCACCCTGCTGAGCCTGGTGCTGGGCACCACGCTGACGATCATTTTTTACCAGAATCTGAGCGTCCCAATCTCCAACAGCGTGCTGTTACTGATGGCCATCACCCTGTTCTTCCCGCTCGGTCTGTCGTTTCGCGGCAATCTGCTGCTGGCGGCGGCCAGCCTGCCGCTGGTCGTGGCGCCTGGGCTGTGGCTGTTATCGGAGACACAACACGTCGATCACCTGCGCTTGTGCTTCATTTTCAGCTTGGCACTGCTGATCTGTGCAATGGGTGCCTATGTCAGGGATCACACCCAGCGCGAGCAATTTCTGCTGCTGCAATTGCTGGACTGGCAAGCCAACCACGATCCGCTGACCGCTCTGCACAACCGCCGCAGCTTCACTCAGCATCTGGATCTCGTTCTGCGCCAGGCTAACCGCGAGTCGGCCAAGGTTGCGCTACTGATGCTCGACATTGACCATTTCAAGCGTTTCAACGATCACTACGGACATCAGGCCGGCGACGATGCTCTGCGTCAGGTAGGTCGACTGCTGCAAAATTTCGCTCGTCGCCCCATGGACATGGCAGTACGTTTAGGCGGAGAAGAGTTCGCCCTGCTGCTATATGACTGCGATGCTGAACAGCTGCAAACACTCGGAGAAGCACTGCGCAGCGGATTGGCCACCCTGAACATTGCCCACGCCGCCTCACCGACGGCCGACCACCTCACCGTCAGCATGGGCGCACGCCTGGCCATGGACGGCGAAAGCAGCGAAGAGCTGTATCGCCAAGTCGACGACTTGCTCTATCAGGCCAAACAGGCCGGTCGCAATCACCTGACACTGGGCTGAGCATTTGTGGACAACCAGGAACCGTCGGGAAGGATTTTTGACGTTGCTTACGAGGCCCGAGCGCTTGTTGCCAAAAATCGCAGGCAACAAAAAACCCGCCGAAGCGGGTTTCTTCCCAACCATCCGACATCCTGTCGGTAGCCATTCCTGGCTTGGTCATCGTCCTTGATCCTCAGCGATCCGTCGCTGCAGGGGATGTGTGTAGATTAGAGATCGGCTCGCAATGGCAACAGTGGTGGTTGCCGCCACGCCGTGTAAGCCTTTTGCCATACCACACAGAGTCAGCGCCCGATCATTCGCGCCAGCACGTCCTCGCCGCCCTGGCGGCGATGGACGAACGCCATGGCCGCGTGACCGATGACCATGAACAGCAGCAGCCAGCCGAGGTTGCCGTGCAACAGGCTGGCGGGCGCGATCATCCATTCGATCTTGGCGTCGCTGAAGCCAGGCATGATGGTCATGCCGAAGGCGACGAACTCGCGGCCCGAGCCGTACTGGCGTAGCAGCGCGACAAAGGGAATCACGAACAGCAGGCCATACAACGCCAGATGGCCGAAGCGTGCCAGTGTGCTGACTGGGGCCGGCCGGCGGCTGCTGTTGTACAGCGCCCAGAGCAGGCGAATCACCACCAGCACCATGAGCAACAGCCCGGTCGCCTTGTGCGTACCCCAGAGGAATTTATCCAGCGCGCTGTCTTCCATCAGGGCATGCGCCAGTACGGTCAAGAATTGCCACCCCAGCAAAACGGCCATACCCCAGTGCAGCCAACGTGTAACCGCACCATAGCGCTGCGCGGAATCATGCAGATTCGACATCGTGGTTCCTCTCCAATGTCATGTACGAAAACGGTGTTCAGGCCAGACGGCCGAATGCCCCATACGAGGCAAAGACCCGCCCCAGACGCAATGGTGCCGCGCAGCAGAACGTTGATGCGCCTCATAGATGTTAGCGGGTATGTCAGAAGGGCATCACGCCACGCCCCCGGCAGGCGGGGGCGTGGCGGATGATCAGGCGTCGCGCAGGGCTTCGCGCCAGGCGTGATATTGCGGCTCCTGCCAGATGCGCGCGTGCAGGCGCGCCATGCCGTCAGGATCGTTGAGCAGACGCCAGCGGGTCGCCTCGACCTTACCCTCAGGTCCGGCGCTGAGGATCTCATCGATACGCTCGTTGCGCAGCGCTTCGGCAGCCGGCACCACCTTGGCGTGGCGGGCACGGGCCATGGCGCAGACCAGGGCGTTGTACAGCGGGTCGACCACTGCACGCAGGAAGCCCTTGCGCAGAGCCCGTGAGCTGTTCAATTGCTCGTACTCGGCGGTGTTGCTCAGCTCCACCGGCACCTTATGTTCTTCCGGAATCAGGAACAGCTTGCTGCGCCGTGCTGCCAGGCCCGGTGCCGTGCGGCTGGTCAGCACCGAGACCACCGGCGACAGCACCAGTGAAATGACGATAGGTGCCAGCCACCAGAGGAAGTCCGGGTTGAGCCAGGCCACCAGCGCCGTCCAGCTGAGTCCGATCAGCACCTGGGTGCCATGACGGCGGAAGGCTTCGCTCCAGGGGGTCGAGTCATCCACGCGCTGCGGCGAGTTCCACTGCACCGACCAACCGAGGAAGGCAGCGGTGACGAACAGGCTGTGGAACAGCATGCGCACCGGCGCCAGCAGCACCGAGCAGGAGGCCTCCAGCAGCATCGACAACAGCACCCGCGTACGACCACCGTAGGCCTCCGCGCCCTTGATCCAGATCAGCAGCACGCTGAGCAGCTTGGGCAGGAACAGCAGGGTCATGGTCGCCGAGAACAGGGCGATGGCCTCGTGTGGCTGCCAGCGCGGCCACAGCGGATAGAGCTGGTTGGGCTGCAGGAAGTACTCCGGCACCATCAGCGTATGAATCGCCAGCAGGCAGGTCGAGAGCACCAGGAACAACAACCACAGCGGCGCGGACAGGTAGGACATGACCCCGGTGAGAAACACCACGCGGTGTACCGCGTGCATGCCACGCACCAGGAACAGGCGGAAGTTCATCAGGTTGCCATGGCACCAGCGGCGGTCACGCTTGAGCTCGTCGAGCAGGTTCGGCGGCAACTCTTCATAGCTGCCCGGCAGGTCGTAGGCGATCCATACGCCCCAACCAGCGCGGCGCATCAGCGCGGCTTCGACGAAATCGTGGGAGAGGATCGCGCCAGCGAAGGAACCGGTGCCCGGCAGCGGCGCCAGGGCGCAGTGCTCGATGAAGGGTTTGACCCGAATGATCGCGTTATGGCCCCAGTAATGCGACTCACCCAGCTGCCAGAAGTTGAGGCCAGCGGTGAACAGCGGCCCGTAGACGCTGGTGGCGAACTGTTGCAGCCGCGCATAGAGGGTGTCCATCCCGGACGCCTTGGGCGCGGTCTGGATGATGCCGGCACCCGGATTGGCCTCCATCAGGCGTACCAGGCGGGTCAGGCATTCGCCGCTCATCACGCTGTCGGCATCGAGCACCACCATGTAGCGGTAGTTGCTGCCCCAGCGCCGGCAGAAGTCGTCGATGTTGCCGCTCTTGCGCTTCACCCGACGCCGACGGCGGCGATAGAAGATATGGCCGAAGCCTTCCACCTCGCGGCACAGCTCCATCCAGGCCTGTTGTTCGGCCACGCAGATATCCGGGTCGTTGCTGTCGCTGAGAACGAAGAAGTCGAAGTGATCGAGCTGCCCAGTAGCCTTGAGCGACTCGAACGTCGCACGCAGACCGGCGAACACGCGCGGCACGTGCTCGTTGGCGATCGGCATCACCAGTGCCGTACGCGCCCGTGGCGAAATCGGCTCATCACCGCAGCTGGTGGCCGAGATGCTGTAGCGATCATGCCCCTTGAGCAGCTGGAAGAAGCCCATCAGCGCGGTCCAGAAGCCCATCGACACCCAGCAGAACAGCAGGGCGAACAGCGCCAGGATGCTGGTCTGCACCACATAGGGCAGGATCTGCCGTGCCGACTCCTGCCAGGGCTGCTCGAACACCAGGCCCAGATCGACCAGCGACCAGCCCTGATAGGGCAGCACCGACTTCATGTACCAGGTAGCGACCACGGTCTGCGTGATCATCAATACCAGCAGCGCGGCACGACGCACCGCCGCGACATGCCGCCAACGCTCTTCGGCGAAGTCTTCGCTCTCGCGTGTACGAGGTCGCGGGGCGGGTTTCTCGCCCTTCAGACGGCGCCAGCCGCGATCCAGGATATTGGTCTGCCAGGGCTCCGGCACCATACGCGTGCGTCTGATCGGAGGGGTCGAATCGATGGTGGGCCGACCCTGGTGGTCCTGCACGATGCGGCAGCCGCGCTCGAGCGCATCCGGCCAGCCCAGAGCCAGGCGGGCTGGCACCGAGTCGAGCATCTCGCGGGTTTCCTCCTGGGGCTCGGTCGCTAGCTGATCGTCCTCGTGCAGGGCGCGATGCAGTGTCGCAAGATCGCCGCCCTCCTCTTCGACTCGATCAGCCAGAGCCTGCTGCCGCTCATGATCGAGCGGCAGTTCTCCCAGATACTCCTGGATTTGCGTAGGGTCTAGAGTGTTATTCATGGGCAGGCAGCTGATAGCTCCAGGTTTCCGACAAGGGCTTGCCGTCCTCGACCAGGGCAGCGCGCATTTCCACCGGCTGCGCCGGGTTCTTGACCTTGATGCGCAGCATCAGGCGCCAGCCTTTGCTGACCGGGTTGTAACGCAGGCTGTCTTCCAGCAACTCGGCGTTGCCGTCGACGCTGACCTGAACGGTCGGCGCCGCGTCGGGCGAACGCTTGGCCAGCTCCTCACCGACGAAATCGACCACCAGCGCAGTACTGCCATCAGCCTGACGAATCAGGTTGGCCTGCTTGATATCACCCTCCGACAGCCGGGTCTGGCTGACCATGGCCAGTTGCGGGTCATGCAGCTTGGCATCGTCACGGCTGAAGTGTAGGCGATAGGCCACATCCAACGACTCACCCGGTGCCGGCAGCTTCTCTGGGCGCCACAGGGCGACGATGTTGTCGTTGGTTTCGTCCGGCGTGGGGATCTCCACCAGCTCGACATGACCAGCGCCCCAATCGCCGACGGTTTCCACCCAGCCGCTCGGGCGCAGCTCATAGCGGTCATCGAGATCCTGGTACTGGTTGAAGTCGCGACCACGCTGCATCAGGCCGAAGCCACGTGGGTTGTCGATACGATAGCTGCTGACGTTGAGGCGCTGCGGGTTGTTCAGCGGACGCCAGATCCACTCGCCATTGCCGGCATGGATGGCCAGACCATCAGAGTCATGCAGTTGCGGGCGGTAATTCGGGCGCGGCCAGGGCTGGTTGGCACCGAACAGGTACATGCTGGTCAGCGGCGCGATGCCGAGCTTTTCGACATTCTCACGCAGGTAGACCTTCGATTGCACGTCGAGCACGCTGTCGCGCCCCGGTTTGATTTCCATACGGTAAGCGCCGGTGGCACGCGGCGAGTCGAGCAGTGCGTAGATCACCAGGCTGCGGCGATCGGGCTGCGGCTTCTCGATCCAGAATTCGCTGAAACGCGGGAACTCTTCGCCCGATGGCAGTGCGGTGTCGATGGCCAGGCCACGCGCGGAGAGGCCGAACACCTGGCCCTTGCCGACGATGCGGAAGTAGCTGGCCCCCAGCACACTCATCACTTCGTCGTGCGTACCTTTGGCATTGATCTCGTTGATCACCTTGAAGCCGGCGAAGCCCAGATCCTTGAGGTCATCCGGGTTCAGATTGAGATCGCCGAAGTCGAACATCGACGGGTCGTACTTGATTTCCTGGGTGCCTTCGGCGGTCACTTCGTTGATCTTCACCGGTACATCGAAGTGCATGCCCTGGTGGAAGAAGTACAGCCGGAACGGCGTCTTGCCATCAGCCCAGTGTGCTTTTTCCTCAAGGAAGCGCACCTTCTGATAGCCAGCGAACGGCAATTCGCGCAGCGCAGCCGGCAGATTGCTTTGCGGCGCGCTGTAGCCTTCGGCGGCAAGCGCCTTGGCCTTGACCGCCACATCATCCAGATCAAAAGCCCAGCTCTGGGCAGCGAACAACAGAGGGAGCGCACAGAGGGCCAGCTTGCCAGCCTTGCCCATATGGGCTCCAGAACAACGACTCATCGACACACAGCCTCCAGGGCAACACGTACTGACAAGCAGCGGCAAGCCCAGGGGCGACCGCTGCAGGGAGTTGAAAACGGGCGAATGGTACAAACACAACGCGAGCACGATGCAGACAGCCAACCGAACGGTGACGTCTCCGCATGCGCGGATTCTTTCTGCGCATTATTACCAGATCGTGAAGTCCGGCACAGGTGCTCGCGCGAGTATATTTTTCGCCTCCTTGGGCCACGCCCTCATTGGCGTGGCAACAGTTCGAAACGCGCCTCCTGCACGGTCTCCGAATCCAGCCCCAACTGGGCACGGAAGGCACCTGGCTCGCTGACATGCTGCAGGCTGGCGTTGTAGAAACGCAGCATGGTTTCGTCGATCTCGAAACTCAGCTCGCGCGCCTCACCTGCTTCAAGCTTGACCCTGCGAAAATCCTTGAGTTCCTTCACCGGACGGATCACCGAAGCGGCCTCATCGTGCAGATACAGCTGCACCACGGTCGCGCCAGCCCGTGACCCGGTGTTTTTCAGCGTGACGCTGACGCGAATCCTCTCATCCGGTGTCATGCGCTCGGCGGACAGCTTCGGCGCCGACAGCAGGAAGTCGCTGTAGCTCAGACCGTAGCCAAACGGATACAGCGGGCCGTTGGGCTCCTCGAAATACTGCGAGGTGTAGTTGCCAGGCGTGCCGGGCGTGTACGGACGGCCCAGGCGCAGATGATTGTAGTAGGTGGGAATCTGCCCGACCGAACGCGGGAAGGTGATCGGCAGCTTGCCCGAAGGGTTGTGCTCACCGAACAGCACGTCGGCGATGGCGTTGCCGCCCTCGATACCGCTGTACCAGGTCTCCAGCATCGCATCGGCGTTTTCCTTCTCCCAGCCGAGCGCCAGCGGCCGGCCGTTCATCAGCACCAGCACCAGCGGCTTGCCGGTGGCCTTGAGCGCGCGCAGCAGCGCCTGCTGGCTGTCAGGCAGATCCAGGCGGGTGCGGCTGGACGACTCGTGGGACATGCCGCGCGCCTCCCCCACCGCCGCAACGATGACGTCGGCCTGGTTGGCCACACGCACAGCCTCCTCCAGCATCGCCTGCGGCGTGCGCTTGTCCAGCACGACTTCAGGGCGGTCCCAATTGAGTTGGTTGAGGTAATTGATCACATGGGCATCGTCGGTGACGTTGGCGCCGACGGCGTAGAGCAGCTTGCCCTGGCCTTGCAGGGCCGCCTCCACGCCCTTGCGCAGGGTCACTGCCTGCTCGGCCACACCGACCGCCGACCAGCTGCCGAGCATGTCCACGGGCGAATCGGCGAGCGGGCCAATCAACGCGACAGTGGTCTTCTTGCTCAGCGGCAGGGTGTCGCCATGGTTTTCCAGCAGCACCAGGGAGTTGCGTGCCATGGCCCGCGCATCGGCGCGGTGCAGGCGGCTTTCGGCATTGACGTCGGCCGGGTCGTCTTCGGCGCGGCCGATGCGGCGGAACGGATCGTGGAACAGGCCAAGGTCGTACTTGGTGTTCAGTACATGGGTGACGGCTTCATCCAGCACGCTCTGCGGCACCGCGCCGCTGCGCACCAAAGCAGGCAGTTCCTGATCGTAGAGCGTGTCGGCCATGCTCATGCCGACTCCTGCCGTGACGGCCAGTTTTGCAGCCTCACGGCCATCGGCGGCCACACCATGGCGCAGCAGTTCGGTGATCGCACCATGGTCGCTGAGCGCCACGCCCTTGAAGCCCCAGTCGCGACGCAGCAGATCACGCAGCAGCCAGGTATTGGCCGAAGCTGGCACGCCATTGATCGCGTTCAGCGCCACCATTACCCCGCCGGCGCCGGCATCGATGGCCGCGCGATAAGGCGGCAGGTAATCCTGGTACATGCGCATAGGGCTCATGTCGACCACGTTGTAGTCGCGCCCGCCCTCCACCGCGCCGTACAGGGCGAAGTGCTTGACGCTGGCCATGATGCGCTGCGGGTCGCTGGGATCCTTACCCTGATAACCGTGAACCATCGCGGCGGCAATGCGCGAAACCAGGTAGGGGTCCTCGCCGAAACCTTCGGACGTGCGGCCCCAACGCGGATCGCGGGAAATGTCGACGGTCGGCGCGAAGGTCATGTCCAGGCCATCGGCGCTGGCCTCGAAGGCCGCGACCCGCGCGCTGTTCTCGATGGCAGGAATGTCCCAGCTCGAGGCCAGCCCCAGCCCAATCGGAAAAGTAGTGCGATGGCCATGGATGATGTCGTAGGCGAAGAACACCGGGATACCCAGGCGACTGCGCAGCGCCGCCTCCTGCATCGGGCGATTCTCTGGACGTACCACCGAGTTGAAGGTGGCGCCGATACGCCCCGCGGCCATCTCTTCGCGGATGCGCTCACGCGGCATGTCGCCGCCAATGCTGATCAGACGCAGTTGGCCGACCTTTTCCTCCAGGGTCATGCGGCCGACCAGATCGGCGATGAAGGCCGATTTGTCATCGACCGAAGGCGCGGCAGCCAGCAGGTTGGGGAGGATCAAGGCAGAGGCAAGAGCGAAGTGGTGCAGGTATTTCATCGAGAGCGGCATCCGGGATGCGAATCATTGTTTGAATGGCCGCCACGATACTCCGAGTCCTCGCGCCGCGCCGCGGGTTGGTGCAAAAAAACTTAAGCACCATTCAAAGGCGTTCCAGCAATTACGACCCCAGACTTTCACAAACTTGCGCATTTTTTTCTTCGCCTCTGGTTTTGCCTGTCGGCAGGCGTAGCATGGCCGCATTCGGGAGATGGTGATGGCGCAATTCGAACATCTGCAGGTATTCCAGAGCATGAGCCGCTCGCCCAACGCGCGGCTGCACGCCATGGCCGAACTGGGCAACGGCATGGCCGTGGCACGCTGGAGCAACGCCCATGATGCGCGTGACTACCTTGCCCCCAGCCACCACACGCTGTCGTGCTACCTCAGTGGCGGCACTGGCACCTTTCGCCGTGAGCAACCCGGCAACAAGGGCGCTCCAGACAAACTGTGCATCCTGCCGGCCGAACACCAGTCGGCCTGGATCATCAATGGCGAGATTCAGCTTGCCCACCTCTATATAGAGCAGGAGCAGTTCGCCCTTGGCGCGGTCGCCCTGCTCGATCGCGAACCGCGCAGCCTGCAACTGGAAGAAGCGACCTTTCTCGAAGACGCCGAACAGTCCGCGCGCTTCCGCCAGCTGTGCACCCTCGACTGGCAGGAACCGGGCGAACGCCTGCTGGCCAGCAGCCTGGCTCACCAGTTGCTCGACCATGCGCTACTCAACCAGGTTGGCCTGCGCCAGGGCCTGCGCCTCAAGGGTGGCCTGGCACCGCTGCAACGCAGGCGTGTGCGCGAGTTCATCGAGCAGCATCTGGAGACGCCACTGCCGCTGAGCCAGCTGGCCGCGCTTTGTGCCCTGTCGGAATACCACTTCGCGCGCATGTTCCAGAGCAGCTTCGGCCTGCCACCTCATCGCTATGTGTTGGCCCGGCGCCTGGCACGTGCCTGTCAGATGCTACGTCAACCAGCCCCTGCTCTGAGCGAGGTGGCGCTGGCCTGCGGCTTCGCCAGCGCCAGCCATTTCAGCAATCGTTTTCGCCAGGCGCTGGGCGCCACACCGGGGCAGTACCGCGCTGCATTCCTGTAGGACGAAAACAACCCGCCGCCCACCCTACCGTCGGCAATCTCGGCGCCACGCCTGCTAATCGTCACGCGGCTATGCGAAAATCTGTGGCTTTGCATTGCCACGGCCCAGTCATGCGCCCATTCCTTTTCGCCACGGGGCTTCGTTGATGCCTCTGGATATTCACCAGTTACGCCAGGAGGACTGGCGTTCCGAGTTCGGCGCAGGCGACCTGCGCCGCGGTATTGCCTACGCCGAAGAAAAACGCAGCAAACTGCTCAGCCTCAAGGACCACAGCCTGCTCGCCAATTGCCGTGGTTCCGGCGGGCAGACCTACCAGCAGCGCATCACGCTGCATCCTTACGGGCGCAAATGGAGCGTGACCGGCCACTGCAACTGCCCGGTTGGCTTCAACTGCAAGCACGTGGTCGCCGCCCTGCTCATCCTGGAAGCGCAACAGCGCGCCGGCAGCGACCTGTCGGACATCATCGTGGTGAACAAGGAACTGGCGGAAACACGCCTCGAAGGCATCGCCCCCTCCGCCATCCTCAGCCTTGGCAGCCAGGTGCGCGTGCATTTCGACGCACGCAAAGGGCGCATGCAGGAGCAAACCCAGCACCGCGCGGCGCTGGCCTTCAACTACGCCGGGCACAAGGTTTTCGGCAAGCCGGCCAAGGATCTGGTCAAGCGCCTGGATGAGCAAACCAACCTGCGCCTGATCCGCGACGGCGGCGCCGAAGCCAGCCTGCGCAAACGTCTGGAAAGTCTCGGCCTGCAGGTAGCCCTGCGCCAGAGCGAGGCGCTGCCGGCCGAAGCCGGCGAGCCGTTCGAACTGGAGCGCGAGCGCGACTGGCTGGATTTCGTCCAGCAGCAACTGCCGCAGCTGCGCGCCGAAGGCTGGCAAATCCATATGCGCCCGGACTTCCAGTACAACCTCGCCGAGGTCGACGACTGGTACGCGGAAGTCGAGGAAGATCCGCAGCAGAACTGGTTCGATCTGGAGCTGGGCATCGAGGTGGAGGGCCAGCGCCTGAGTCTGCTGCCGATCCTGCTCCAGGCCATTCGCCGCACGCCCTGGCTGCTGGCGCCCGAAGCGCTGGCCCAGCGCGCAGACGAAGATCGCCTGCTGGTCAGCCTGCCGCAGGGCGGCAAACGCATCGCCCTGCCCTTCGCCCGATTGAAGCCGCTGCTGGCCACGCTCGGCGAGCTGTATTTCCGCGACCCTGGCGACGATCATCTGCCGCTGCGCCTGGGCCGCGCCGACGCCGCACGCCTGGCAGAACTGGCCCAGGGGCCCGAACTCAGCTGGCAAGGCGGCGATGAATTGCGCGGCTTCGCCCAGCGCCTGCAGAACCTGGCGGTACGTGAAATTGCGCCACCTGAGGGGTTGCAGGCCGAACTGCGCACCTATCAGGTACAGGGCCTGAACTGGATGCAGACCCTGGCCGAACTGCGCGTCGGTGGCGTACTGGCCGACGACATGGGCCTGGGCAAGACCCTGCAGACCCTGGCGCACATCCTCTGCGAGAAACAGGCCGGGCGCCTGAAAAATCCAGCACTGATCGTCATGCCCACCAGCCTGATACCCAACTGGCAGGACGAGGCGGCGCGCTTCACCCCGCAGTTGCGCGTACTGGCCCTGCATGGCAACAAGCGCAAGTCGCTGTTCGAGGAGATCGCCGAGCACGATCTGATCCTCACCACCTACGCCCTGCTGCCGCGCGACCTCAAGGCGCTGAACCAGCAGCGCTATCGCCTGCTGATTCTCGACGAAGCGCAGAACATCAAGAACCCGCGCAGCAAGGCGGCCACTGCAGCGGCTCAGGTGCAGGCCGACCTGCGCCTGTGCCTGACCGGCACACCGCTGGAAAACCACCTGGGCGAGCTGTGGTCGCTGTTCCACTTCCTCATGCCGGGCTGGCTCGGCGACGCCAAAGCCTTTACCCGCGACTACCGCACACCCATCGAAAAACGTGGCGATGCCCAGCGCCTGAACCATCTGAATGGGCGCATCCGCCCCTTCCTGCTGCGCCGCACCAAGGAACAGGTGGCCAGCGAGTTGCCGCCAAAGACCGAGATTACCCAATGGGTCGAGATGACCCAGTTGCAGCGCGACCGCTACGAGACTCTGCGTCTGGCCATGGACCAGAAGGTACGCGACGAAATTGCCCGCCAGGGTCTGGCCCGCAGCCATATCGTCATCCTCGAAGCCCTGCTGCGCCTGCGCCAGAGCTGCTGCGACCTGCGTCTGCTCGGAGAGGATAATGGTGAGTTGGGTGCCAACGACTCGGGCAAGCTCAGCGCCCTGCTGGACATGCTCGTAGAGCTGGTCGACGAAGGCCGCCGGGTACTGCTGTTCTCCCAGTTCACCTCGATGCTGGCGCTGATCGAGGCGGAATTGCAGGCACGCAAGATCGCCTACGCCAAGCTGACTGGCAGCACCCAGGACCGGCGCACACCGGTACAACGCTTCCAGGCGGGGGAATTTCCGGTTTTTCTGATCAGCCTCAAGGCCGGCGGCAGCGGTCTCAACCTGACCGCCGCCGACACCGTGATCCACTTCGACCCCTGGTGGAACC
>JBLUOL010000095.1:0-19552 GCA_048065775.1 Pseudomonas sp. GW6 | reverse complement strand
CCCGTTGCAGCGGTTCGGCACGGCGGCCGATCAGCACCAGGTTGGCGCCCTCGGCGGCTAATCGGCGGGCGCAGGCCTCGCCGATTCCGGTGCCGGCGCCAGTGATGACGACGGTCTTAGGCATCGCCGTACTCCGTGCGGTTGAGCAGGTCGCAGTACGACGACACCGGGAAATTGGACAGTTTGTCGAAGCTATCGCCGGCGTAGCCGAAGATCTTGCCGTCGCTGCGGTGGTTTTTCAGGTCGATCATCACCAGGCCCAGGGTCGGCACAATCTTCTCGCGCCAGACGAACAGGTACAGCTCGTCGGTGATCTTGTAGTAGTGACACAGGTCGGTGTCGCACAGGCCTTGCTCGACACCTTTCAGGCACTGCCAGCTGTAGTAGTTGTCGTTGAGGTAGATGTGCTCGTAGACCTCGGTCGGGCTGTAGCGATAGCGGTTGCGGATGCCGACCAATTCGTTGGTCCGGGTGTGCGGACAGGCACCGGGCTGCCAGGGCTTGTCCAGGCTGCCGTGGTAGAAGTGGGCCTGCACGCTAGTCAGGGTCTTGCCGGCCAGGGCACGGCCATAGAGACCTTCGCGGGTTTCTTCGGCCTTGGGCAGGGTGCCGATCACTGCGGTGAACGACTGGCTGTGGGTGTCGAGCACCAGGCTGATCGAGTAGTCCTTGCCGCCCTCGTGCTTGAGGAAATCGACCAGGTAGATGCCGTCACGTACCGAGGTGGCGCGGTAAGGCGCGCTGCCCTTGGAGTGGCCGTCGGCAGCGACCCAGTGCAGTTGCTCGGCGTCGAAGCGATGGTTGATTTCCCAGCCGTTCTCGAAGAACAGGTTGAAGCGCTTGCCGGCCAGCTCGGCGAGCTGCGGCAGGATGAAGGCTTCAGGGGCGAAACCGTCGGCCAGGGCGCCAACGGTGATCCAGTCGGAGGTGGTGCTCATGAGGATGTTCCTGTTGTTGGGGGAATCTCCTCATGCTGCACCGACCGGCATCTGCCGGGTATCAACCGGATGGTTGAGTGTCCTCCAGGGCGACGGCATGGCGCAGGCTGTACAGCGTCAGCACGGCGATCAGCGTCATTAGCACGAACATCGGCCAGGCGCCGTGCCCGCTGAACAGTCCCAGTGCCACACCGGCCAGGCTGGCCAGCACGTACTGGGCCACGCCAACCAGCGCCGAGGCGCGCCCGGCCTGTGCCTGCTGGCCCTGCATGACCAGCGACATGGCGTTGCCCCAGACCAGGCCCAGGCTGCACACCGCGCCGCTGAGCAGCAGGATCGAGGTCAGGTGGCTGGCCGCGAAGAACTGCACGGCCAGCAGCGGCAGGAGAAAGCCCAGGTGCAGCACACCACCGGCCAGCAGCAGCTGTTGCGCCTTGAAACGACGCAGCAACTGCACGTTGATGAAGCTCAGCAGGCACATGCCCACGGCGTTGGCGGCGAACAGCAGGCCGAAATTCGCTGGCGACAGGCCGTACAGTTCGATCAACACGAAGGGCACGCCGCTGATGTAGGTGAACAGGCTGGCGCAGAACAGGCTGATGATCCAGGTGTAGCGGCGGTAGTGCGGGTCATCGAGCAGATGCAGGTAGCCGCGCATGCTGCGCAGCAGGCTGTCGTGGTTGCGCCGTTCCTGCGGCAGGCTTTCATCGATCCACAGGTAGATGGCGCCCAGGCACAGCAAACCGAACAGCGCCAGGCTGGCGAAGATCGCTTGCCAGCCGAAATGCTCGGCCAGCACCCCGCCCAGGCTGGGTGCCAGCACCGGGCCGAGGCCCATGACCAGCATCAGCATCGAGTAGACGCGTGCGGCCTGATCGTCATCGAACAGGTCGGCGACGATGGCGCGCGGAATTACCAGCGCGGCGGCGCCACCGACGGCCTGCAGCAAACGGCCGAGCAGCACGGTCTCGATATTGCCGGCGACGAGAATCAGCAGCGAACCGAGCAGAAAGCAGACCATGCCCACCAGCAGTGGTTTGCGCCGCCCGTAACGGTCGGCAATCGGCCCGTAGACCAGTTGGCCGATGGCCAGGCCGATCAGGAAGATCGCCAGGCTGGCCTGCACCCAGCCACTGCTCGTGGCGAAGTGCTGCTGCATGGCGGGCATGGCCGGCAGGTACATGTCGATGGCGATGGCGTCCAGGGCCGTGAGAATGCCGAGCAGGACGATAAGGAAGGTACGGCGTGGCGCCGCGAGGGTAAGCGTGGTCATGGGCGATATTCCGGCAGAAAAAAAGCTCAGCAGAACAGCGACCGCGCAGCCACCGCTACCGGCAGAAGCCGGAGCAGTCGCTGTCGCCTGAAATTATTTGAAGGAGGGCGAGAGAGCGGCGATGCCAGCAGATCCGGGCGACTGAGGTCGGCTCACGGGCTGTGAATAACGGCAACGCTATCTGATAAGTCGTGCTAGTTTAATCGGTATTTTTTCTTATCTAAAGCCGCTGTTTGTGCTTTCAATGTTTAGAAGAACTTACGAATGGATGCTTTCATCAAGGGCATGGCCCTGTTTGCCACCGTGGTGGAAAAAGGCAGCATGGCCGGCGCCGCACAGGTGCTCGGTGTCAGCCCGTCGGCGGTCAGCCAGCAACTGGCGCGGCTGGAGCGCGAGGCCAATGTCAGCCTGCTGCACCGCAGCACCCGGCGCCTGACCCTGACCGAAGCTGGCCGGGCCTTTCACGAACACTGCGTGCGCGTGCTGGAGCAAGCCGAACAGGCGCGTCAGCGCCTCAACGAGTTTCGCGAGGCGCCGCTGGGCGAGTTGCGTCTGTCCGCGCCGGCCGGCCTGGCCAGTTCGCTGATGAGCGAGGCGTTGCAGCCCTTGCTGCAGGTGCACCCGAATCTGCAGATCAGCCTGTTGTTCCAGGATGAAATCCTCGACATGGTCGAGCACCGTATCGACCTGGCCATCCGTGTCGGGCCGATGGCCGATTCCAGCCTGGTGGCGCGCCATCTGGTCGACTGGCCCAGCGTGCCCTGCGCCTCGCCGGCTTACCTGGCCGGCTTCGCGCCGTTGCGTGAGCCACGCCAGTTGCAGCAGATGGACTGGCTGTTGATGAATACCGACCCACAACCCAACCTGCTACGTCTGCATGGCGAGCAGGGCGAGGTATTCGAGATGCGCATGCGCAGCCGCCTGAATGCCAACAGCATCCTCGCGGTGAAACAGTTCGCCCTCGACGGTATGGGCTGCGCGGTACTGCCGGAGCCGGAGATTCGCAACCACCTGCGCAGCGGCGCCCTGCAGCGCCTGCTGCCGCAGTGGCAGGCGCCGCTGTTCAGCCTGTACGCGGTGACCGCGCGGCGTGATGCGCTGCCGGCCAAGGTGCTGGTGACCATCGAGGCGCTGGCCCAGTACCTGCGCAACCGTGAGCGGCAGGCGCATTTCGCGCTTTAGGCTCTTTTCATGCAGAGCTTAAAGCCTGTTCACGATCAATGGTCGAGGGGCCTGATTTCGCAAATCGTTATCCGATTAGTTGAGTCCTTCACTATTTGAAAGCGACTCAGAATATTGGGCTGTAAGACTCATTCAGAATAATTTTTGATGATTAAGCTGAAGACTGTGGAGTTAACAATAAACTCCACAATATAGAGATATGCCATAAGTTCGATGACAAACTCATCTGGGTTCTTTACGGCGAACGAAGTTTCATTATCTTCATTGCCGCAGAGTAAAAGTGCCGGCCTGTGCTGAACACAGGCCGGACTTGCTTCACTCAATAGAAGTAGGCCAAACGGAATTGCAGGGAATTATCGATCTTGGCGCCTTCGCGCACGCTCACATCACGCATCAACTGCCCCATCAGTTGCAGTTGATTGCTGACCATGGTCGCCACCGTAAAGCCGACAGTGCCGTTATCACGACTGGTCGCCAGGGTCTGGCCGTCCAGCGTCTCGCGAGCGCCCCAGTTGTGTCGGTAGGTCAGGGCTGCATAGGTTTGCGGCGTGAAGTTGTAGCGCAGGTGGTTGTGCAGTTGCAGTAGCGGGTCGCGCTCTGCGCCGGTCTTGCGTTGATCCTGGTAGAACTCCGCTTCAGCGATCACATCCCAGCTGATCTTGTCGGTAAGCCCCTTGATGTAACCGACCTGGAAATCAAGCGCCCAGCGGTTGTTGCTGAGCGCGAAGCCTTCATTCTTGTCCTGGCCGGTAGGCGCGGTGACAAACACCGACCAGCCCAGGTGCTCGTTGCGCTGCAGGTCACCTATCGTCCACAAGGTGGCGCCGAAGGTGATGTCACCCAGCCCGGAGTATTTCTGATCGCCCAGCCCCACGTCCTGCTTGCCGAAAGGAATTACGATTTGCGGATCCCAGGTATAACCGGTGTCGAAGAACTCGGTGAAATGAACCAGGCGCAGCACGCCGACGTTCATCTTCAAGTCCAGGTCATCAGCAACTTTCTTGCCGCCGGAATACACCTCGTCGCCACGCGGATTCTGCTGATAGAGCACGACGATATCGGTGCCTTTAGGCAGCGCTGTGTAATCACCCGGATCCGGTTTGACGTCAGCAACAGCGGTTGAAGCCGCGATGCCAAGAGCCAATGCCAAAGGAAAACGCGAAAACGTTTGGTTGCTGGAACTCATGACACAATACCTCGATTATTGTTTTTGGAATGCACGGAAACATGTGTGTGACTAGAAACGTGTGAACGCTTTATTGACTTTCATCTTTCAGGACTATCCGAACGTTCGGAATAATTCGGATCATGTTCAAACCGCTCAGGGACACGCTGAAAAAACAGGTGTTGTCACTCCCGCCTGCGCGGGAATGACGACTACTTCAGATCGTCCTGGGTAACGCCGGGCAAGCATCACGCTCTGCTCTTGCCGCGAAGCAGGTCAGCCGCTTTCTCACCGATCATGATTGCCGGCGCGTTGGTGTTGCCGGTGATCAGGCTGGGCATGATCGAGGCGTCGGCCACGCGCAGGCCTTCGATGCCGTGTACGCGCAGCTGATCATCGACCACCGCCATCTCGTCATGGCCCATCTTGCAGGTGCCGACCGGGTGGAACACGGTGCCGAGGTTGGCGCGAATCCAGGCTTCGATCTCGCTGCGGCTGTTGACCTGCGGGCCGGGCACCAGCTCGCTCTTGAGGTGTTGGCTGAAGCTCTCTGTGGCCACCAGTTTGCGGATCTGCTGGAAGCCTTCGACCAGCAGGTCGAGGTCGGCCGGGTCGCTGAGGAAGTTGGCTTCGATCAGCGGTTTGTCATGCGGGTCGGGCGAGTTCAGGCGAATACGACCACGGCTGCGTGGGTGCATCACCGCCACGTGCAGGCTGATGCCATGGCCGAAGGGGATCACCCGCTGCGGCTGGTTTTTCAGCGCCGGGGCGACGATCACACCCAACTCCGGTGACCGGGCATTCGGGTCGACTCGCAGGAAACCGCCGGACTCCACGGTGTTGGAGGTCATCGGGCCGCGGCGGCCGAACAGGTATTGCAGCGGCGAGCGCAGCAGCGGCCACCAGCCAGTGGCGCTCAGGCCGTAGCCCAGGCGTGGTTCGCTGCGGTACATCAGCACGATGTCCTGGTGATCCTGCAGGTTCTCGCCGACCCCTGGCAGCTCATGGCGCTGGACGATGCCATGGCGGGCCAGCTCGGCGGCCGGGCCGATACCGGAGAGCAGCAGCAACTGCGGCGAGTTGATCGAGCCGGCGCTGAGGATCACTTCGCGCCTGGCTTCGAGTTGGCGCACTTCGCCCTGGTGATGGACTTCCACGCCGCTGGCGCGTTTGCCATCGAGCAGTACGCGCTGGGTCAGGGCGCTGCTGAGAATGGTCAGGTTGGGGCGCTTGAGGATCGGGTGCAGAAATGCCCGTGAGGCACTGCAGCGTTCGCCATCTTTCTGGGTGACGTGGAACGGGCCGATGCCTTCCTGCTGCTCGCCGTTGAAGTCGGCGTTGTAGCTCCAGCCCATTTCCCTGGCCGCTTCATAGAACACTTTGTTGACCGTACTGGGGCTGCGCTGCTCGGCGATGTTCAGCTCGCCGCCCTGGCCGTGGTAGTGCGAGGCGCCCGGCTCGAAATGCTCGGAGCGACGGAAGTACGGCAGCAGTTCGTCGTAGCTCCAACCCTGGTTGCCGTCGGCGGCCCACTGGTCGTAGTCGTTGCGGTCGCCGCGAATGTAGATCATCCCGTTGATCGCGCTGCTGCCGCCCCAGACCTTGCCGCGTGGGCAGGGAATCGGCTGGCCGCTGGTGCCGGCTTGCGGGGCGAAGCGATGCATCCAGTTCCACTTCGGGTTGGCGATCAGGCGGATGATCCCGGCCGGCGTGCGGATGTAACCGGCCGGCAGTGGCGTGCGGTCACTGGGGCCGGCCTCCACCAGGCAGACCGACACCGCCGGGTCGGCGGAGAGCCGATTGGCCAATACGCAGCCGGCGGAGCCGGCGCCGACCACGATGTAGTCGAACGAGTGGTGGGCAGTGGATGACATGCTGTTTTCCTCTTCTTTTAAAACGCGGTCGGCGAGCGTCGCTGTCGACCGCATGGCACTTGCAGTGGCGATCCGGATTCGTGTGGAGCTACGCACCGTTGTAGGCGCGCATCAGGTGTGTCCAGGCCTCCCTGCCCGGACGGGACTCAGTGCTGGCTGGCCTGCAGTGCGCTGGAGCTCGTCAGGCCGCGGCGTTGCAGTACCGCCGGGGCGGTCTCGCGCAGGAACAGCGCGATGAATGCGGCAATCAATGCACTGG
This sequence comes from Pseudomonas sp. GW6, assembly GCA_048065775.1. Classification (GTDB taxonomy): domain Bacteria; phylum Pseudomonadota; class Gammaproteobacteria; order Pseudomonadales; family Pseudomonadaceae; genus Aquipseudomonas. Next base: position 12,861 of record JBLUOL010000095.1, on the reverse strand, counting down.
CGCAGGAGATCCACATGACGATGGGCAGGCCGAAACGGTCGGCGGCGAAACCGGCAACGGTCGGTGCGACGAAACCGCCGGCCAGCTCACCCAGGCCCATGACCAGACCAAGGGCGGTGGCGATATAACCGCGTGGCACGGTTTCCGCTGGCACCGTGGCCATGAACAGGGTGAAGCAGCCGAGCCCGGTGTAGGTCAGCAACAGCAGCACGCCGAGGCTGGTGGCATCCGGTGCGTAGAGCAGCACCATCGGGCAAGTGGCGGCGATCAGCGAGAACAGCACCAGGGTCGGGCGACGGCCGATGCGGTCGGAAATGGCCGGCACGACGAAGCCCCACACCACCCAGGCCGCGCCCAGGCAACTCATCAGCGTGCCCATGGTGCTGGCGCTGAAACCGCGAGTGTTCATCAGGAAGGTCGGGGTGAAGGAAATCAGCACCACGAACCAGGTCACCAGCATGCAGCTGATCAGCGTGCAGAGCAGGATATTGCGCTGCTTGAGCAGCCCGAGAATGCTGACCTTCTGCGCTTTCTCGCGTGTTTCGGAGGGCACTTGGCGCAGTTGATCCGGCTTCACGTAGCGCCAGATCAGCCAGGCGATCAACAGGCCTGGGATCACAGAGGCGATAAAGGCCTGGCGCCAGCCGAAGGCTTCGGCCAGGGCGATCAGTACCGGTGGGCCGATCACCGCGCCGAGCAGGCCGGCGGCCGAGCCGTGCAGCAGGCCCATGTTCAGGCCGCGGCGATGGGGCGAGGAGGCTTCCACCATCAGCGATTGCGAGATCGGCAGGATCGGCCCTTCGGCCAGGCCCATGATGATGCGAAACAGCAGCAGGCTGAGGAAGCCGCCGACCAGTCCGGACATCGCCGAGCAAAGCGAGAACAGAATGACCGCGACGATCAGGATCGGCTTGCGGATACCACGGCGATCCGACCAGGCGCCGACCACCACGCCGGAGATCGCCCAGGCCAGGGCCAGCGCCGAAGAGAGCATGCCGAGGTGGCTGTTATTGAGCTGCAGTTCATCCTGCAGAAAGGGAAACAGGAACGACAGCGCCAGGCGGTCGAAGAAGACGAAGCCGAACGACAGGAACAGCACGCAGAGCAGGACGTTTTCGTAACTGGCGAAATTATTTTTATGCGCCATGACGATCTCCAGGCCAGATGGCCGGTTAGGGGAAACGGGAACGCGAATTGAGCGGCAGCCGGCGAGGGCTAGCGCAGCTGTGCCTGGGCCGCGTGTGCGGCAGGTCGACGATGGGAAAATTCGGGGACGGGCAGGCGCAGAGCGGAGCTGCGCTGACGGGAAGCAGGCATGGGAGAAACCCTGTACTTGTTATTGGTGAGGCGACTGTATGCCGCAGTTGCCGTACAGGTTTGATCGGGCCGGCCAGGATGTTTGCGCTTTCCAGACATCGCTGCAAATGCCGATGGTCGGGGTGTCAGTTGGGGAATTGACGAGATATAAAATTCATATGTTAATGATATGCACGGACGCTCCAGACCTTGCGCCTGTCATCCGGGGGAGCGCCGTTTCCAACGAGAAGAACAACAATGATCGCGAATCATGTGCTCGAAACCCGACGAGCCAGCACCCAGGACATTCCCCTGGAGCAACGCCTGGCTTTCTGGGAGGACTACAACGCGTCGATCCTGGTCGGCCTCAGGTGTTCGTCCTATGCCGAAACCGGTTTTTCAGCGACGCAGGACAACCTCTGCCTCGACCGGCTGCGGGTAGCGCGTATCCGTGGCAACGAGCATGTGGTCGAGCGCACCATGCCGATGATCCAAGCGCTGCCCAGTGAGTCGATCTTTGTCGCGCTGGTGCAGGACAGCCAGTCGTTCTTCTACCAGGGGCGTGACTGCCAAATGCTGCAGCCGGGCGAGCTGGTCATCTACCGCAACGACCAGCCCTATCTGTTCGGCTTTTCCGGGCCGATGCGCCTGTTCATCTTCGACATGCCTCAGCGCGATTTTGCCGAGCACTGCCTGCGTGACCTCAAGGGGCCGCTGAAAATTGGCAGCGAAAGCCCGGTGCAGCGCATGTTGACTCATGCACTCGGGCAGCGGGCCAGTGGTTTTCTCGATGCGCCAAGCCATGAAGGCGTCGAGCGCTTTCAGGAGGAGACCTACGATCTGCTGGCCAGCATCATCAGCGACCACTCTGGCGAGCATCGCGCCAGTGGTCTGAGTGCGGCCTACCTGCTGGCGGCCAAGCAATACATCCAGCAGCACCTCGACGACCCGCTGCTCAGTTGTGAACAGGTGGCGGCGGCCACCGGCGTTTCCAGCCGCCATCTGGCTAGGCTGTTCGCCCAGGAAGGCTGCGCGCCCAGCCGCTACCTGCTGGAAAAGCGCCTGGAGCGCGCCCGCCAGTTACTCGGCTCGGCTCAGGGCGCTCGCCTCGGCATTGCCGAGATCGCCTATCGCACGGGATTTTCCAGCCAGGCGCATTTCGCCCGCGCCTTCAAAGGCCGCTTCGGCCTGACGCCCAGCGAAGCGCGCAGGCGCTGAAGCGCCGGGTTACGGCAGGCAAGATCAAAGCCCTTGGCAGGCAGGTGCATGTTTACCTGCCTGCCAGCAGGTATGAGTGTCGCCAGAGAATGTCCGTCAGCTCGCAGGCTCGCCTTGCGCCGTATTCTGGAGTGGCACACGCATGTTCAAACACTGGTTTTCCCGGCCTGCGCCCGAGTTGCCAATGGCGCTCGCCGCCCAGCCTGAGCCGGAGCAGTCCGCCCCTGCCAGCGCACCTGGCAACTGGTTGTTCTCGCGCCTGCTGCAGTTGCTCACGAGCCTGCAGCGCGCCATGGCCAGCGGCTTGTCGAGTGGGCGCCAGGCCTGCGTGGAGATCGACCGCCGTGGCCAGCAGATGGCGCAGGCGCTGGGTGACTCGGCGCAGCACATGCACGCTAGCCGGGCGTTGGCAGTGACCATGCAGCAGGCCCTGAGCGAACAACTGCAACAGGCGGAGGGTGACATTCGCCAGCGCCTGGACGAAGTGGCGGCGCAGGTCACGGCCAAGTCGGAAGAAGTGATCGCGGTGCTGCATGACATCGGCGACATCGCCAAACAGGTCAACCTGCTGGCGCTCAACGCGGCCATCGAATCGGCCCGCGCCGGGGAGGCCGGGCGCGGTTTTGCCGTGGTCGCCGACGAGGTTCGGCGTTTGGCCCAGCGTAGCTTGCTCAGCGCTCAGGATGCCACCGCGCGCATGGATCTGAGCGATCTGCAGCGGCGCATGCTGGCCGTTTCCACGCACAGCCAGGGGCGTTTCCTGGCACTGACCCAGCAACTCAACCTGTCGCTGGAACAGATGGATGGCCTGTTCAGCACCGTCTCGGGCAATGTCGAGGGCTTGCAGCAGACCAATCGGGTGATTCTGGAAAGCGTGCCGCAACTGCAGCGGCGTCTGGATGGCCTGACCGAGCTGGCCGAGCGCGCCAGCAAGCTGGGGCGTGACGCGGCCGCTGTGGATGAGGGCGAGGCCGGGCTGAAACGGCTGCTGCGCAGCCAGCATGTCGCCATCGAGCCGGGGCATGATGCCCTGGCGGCGATCCTGCAGCGTGGGCGCATTCGCGTGGCCATCGAGCCGGCCTTTATCGGCTTGTCATTTCGTACCACGCCGGGCGAGCCGCTGCGTGGGCTGGACGCCGACTATGCCCGCGCCTTCGGCCAATGGCTGGGCGTCGAGGTCGAGTTCGTCGAGCAGAGCTGGGAGCAATGCCTGGCTGCGCTGGACTTTGGCCAGCGGCTCGGTGAGCCACCGGCAGACCTGATGTGGAGTGCACTGCCGGCTTTGTCGGTATTCGAGGGCGTGGCTTTTTCACAGCCCTACAGCGTGTCACCGCTGATCATGGCCAGACGTTGTGGCGATACCAGCATTCGCAGCCTGGCCGATCTGCAGGGCAGGGTACTGGGCTGCGGCAACGATCCACTGGTGCTGGAAACCCTGGCGCAACTGGGTGTGCGCTGGTCGGCCAATCAGCGCCAGGCGGGTGGGCGTATCGAATTGGCCAATCTGGTGGCGTTCTCCGATCAAAGCCGTATCCATGATGCGCTGGCCGAAGGCGTGGTCGATGCCTTCGTGGTCGAGCGACCTATCTATCACTGGGCGGCGAGCAATCTGCAAAGCCGTTGGCACGGCAAGGTCGAGGTGCTGGCGCAGAGCGTCGGCGAGCGCCTGTGGTGCTACAGCGTCGGCGTGGCCGAGCGTGGCGAGAATGCGGCGTTGCTGGCCAAGGTCGATGAGTTCATCGCGCAGTTCCATGGCAGCAGCCGGCGCCGGGAAATCGAATTGACCTGGCAGGGTGAAGCATTCGCCGGAACCACGCCGCAGGTGCCCGTTGACGTGGCAGATGCGGTCGCTCTTGCGCGTATGCAGCCCTGATGCACTGGCTCGACGACTTACGGATTGACAGTGCGTATTGCACTGCGCAGTCTTGTTTTTTATTATCCCTACCTATCGGTAGGTTGTGTCTTGCTGTGAAGCGCTTTTCTCTGGGGCAGCAGGCTTTGCCTAGGCCTGACCAGCGCACGAACAGTTACTGAATCGAACATGGAGAGAGTTTTGCTGAAAACCCTGACGCCTTCTGCGGCGAATATCTGTGCGATGGCTGTCGGCCACTTTGCCGATCATGGCTACGACGCTTCTTCGCTGAACGAAATCGCCACCCTGGCAGGTATGCGCAAGGCGTCTCTGTATGCCCATTTCGCCAGCAAGGATGCATTGTTCAACCAGGTCTTCGAGATCGCTCTGGTACGCGAGCTGGAGCATGTCGTCGCGTGTTTTGACGATGAGCCCGCCAGCTCGGCGATTGCCGGAGCGATCTATGCGCAGCGCCTGATTGGCCGCTATGAGCAGTCGGCGCATCTGCGCTTCCTGTTGCGTACGGCCTATCTGCCGCCAGCGGAGTTGCGCAAGACGATTACCACCGGTTTCGAACACTACCTGGAGCAGATCCGTCTGGCTTATGTCGAGCTGCTGCAGGCGCGCCATGCGTGGGCTCGAAATGACAGCCGGTTGAGTGAGGAATACGCCGAGGCCTATCTGGGCGTCGTTGACAGCCTGCATGTAGAGCTGTTCTACGCCAGTCCGGAAAAGTGCCAGCGCCGTAGCGCAATCCTGCTTCGCCTGCTGGCTGATTCGATGTTGCTGGCGGCGACCGACAAGACCTGAAACGACCCTGCTTCACCCCTGATACCCGAGATTCGAGAGATGGTAATGACACAACAAGGCAGCGATGTGATCGCGCTTCTGCAAGCGCGCGGTTTCATCCATCAGTGCACCGACCTGGACGGTCTGCGTGAACACCTGGCCTGTGGGCCGCGGACGATCTACCTGGGCTTCGATGCCACGGCCGACAGCCTGCACGTCGGCCATCTGCAGGGCCTGATGCTGATGCGTTGGCTGCAGCGTGCCGGGCATCGGCCGATCATGCTGATCGGTGGTGCTACCACGCGCATCGGTGACCCGAGCTTTCGTGACGAGAGCCGGCCGCTGCTCAGCGAGGAGCAGATCCAGGCCAATATTGCCGGCATCACCGCGACCTTCGCTCGCTACCTGCAACTGGGTGAAGGGTTGGGGTTGGTGGTCGACAATGCCGATTGGCTCGATGGCATCGGCTACCTGCGTTTTCTCGATCAGGTCGGGCGCTACTTCTCGATCAACCGGCTGCTCACCTTCGATGCGGTGAAGCAGCGGCTGGATCGCGAGCATTCGCTGTCGTTCCTCGAGTTTGGCTACACCTTGCTGCAGGCACACGATTTCACCGAGCTGGCGCGCCAGCATGACTGCACCGTGCAGTTGGGCGGAGCGGATCAATGGGCCAATATCATCAATGGCGTCGAGCTGGGTCGTCGGCGTGACAGTCGGCAACTGTTCGGTTTGACCATGCCGCTGCTGGCCACGGCCGATGGCAAAAAGATGGGCAAGTCGCTGGGCGGCGCGGTATGGCTGGATGGTCGACGGTTGGCTCCCTTCGACTTCTGGCAGTTCTGGCGCAATTGCGATGACCGCGACGTCGGGCGCTTCCTTGCGCTGTTCACCGAGTTGCCGTTGGACGAGGTGGAGCGCCTGGCTACCTTGCCGGGGGCCTGTATCAACGAGGCGAAGATCGTGCTGGCCAACCATGCCACGGCGCTGGCCCATGGCGAAGAGGCGGCTCAGCAGGCACGAGCTGCGGCTGGCGCATTGTTCGAGCAGGGCGAGGGTGGCGAGCTGGTTCCGCTGCTGCTGAGCCGTGAGCGTCTGGCCGCGACGCCGACGCTGGCAGCGCTGTTGGTGACACTGGATATCCAACCATCGATCAGCGCCGTGCGCCGTCTGTCCGCTGGTGGTGGCTTGCGCCTGGATGGTGAGCGGGTCGAGAACGTCGATCAGCCACTTGTTACCGAGGCAGGGCGCTGGCGCGTGAGCCTGGGGCGCAAGCGCCATTTCGATATCGTCCTGCAGGATTGATCGTTGTGTGGTTGCCTGATCTGACGGGTGGTTTCGTTGGGTTTGCGGCAGTCATGTCCCTTTAGGGACATATCGCTTTGCGTTGCCTGACGCGACTATCGACGCCTATTCGAACCGTCGATCGAGGAGGGCGCATCATGAGCGACAGCGGCATACTACAGAGACCGTCAGCAGACCCTAGCGGTGTCAGTTATCAGGACGTATCCGTCGGCTATTTCGAGCAGCGCACGCTGCAGCGACATGCCGGCTTCTTCACCCTGCTGGTGCTCGGGGTCGGTGCGGTGATCGCCGGCCAGTACTCCGGCTGGAACCTGGGCCTGGCGCAGGGCTTCGGCAGCATGCTGGTGGCCACGCTGATCATCGCCTTCATGTACCTGCTGTTGTGCTCGTCGATCGGCGAGATGTCCGCGGCGCTGCCGCACACCGGCGGCGCCTATTCCTTCGCGCGTACCACGCTGGGCCCCTGGGGCGGTTTCAGCACCGGCCTGGCGGAGAACATCGAGTTCATCCTGGCGCCGGCAGCCAATATGTTCTTCATGGGTTCCTACCTGTCGGCGCTGTTCGGCACCGACCCGCAGTGGCAGCCGCTGTGGTGGCTGGTGGGCTATGCGCTGATGCTGTTGCTCTCGGTACGAGGCCTCGGTGTGTCGATGCGCGTGGTGGTGCTGATCACCCTCGGCGCCATCGCCGTGCTGCTGTTCTTCTTCATCTCGGCGCTGCCACATGTCGATTTTGCCGGCAATGCCCTGAACCTGGCCGCAGGCGCCGATGGCAAACCGGTGGAAGTGGAGGGTGGCAATGGCCCGTGGCTGCCGTTCGGGCTGACCGGGGTGATGCTGGCGCTGCCGTTCGGCGTGTACATGTTCCTGGCCATCGAACAGTTGCCGCTGACCGCCGAGGAATCCCATGACCCTAGCCGCCATGTACCGCGTGCGCTGGTGTTCGGCATTCTGATTCTTGCCGCGCTGGCGCTGGGCGTATTGTTCTTCAGCGCCTCCATCGGCGGCGGCAGCTTCGCCATGAGCACCTCTGGCGAGCCACTGCTCGACGGCTTCCGCGAGCTGTTCGGCAACACCGCGAGCAAGCTGCTGGCGGCCGTGGCGGTACTCGGTCTGGCGGCCTCGTTCCTGGCTGGCAGCTTCGCCGCCGGGCGCAACATCTACTCGTTGTCGCGGGCCGGCTACCTGCCTACCGGCTTGTCGGTGACCCATGCCAAGAACAAGACGCCGAACCTGGCTCTGCTGGCGGGCTCGCTGCTGGCGCTGACCCTGCTGCTGGTGTTCTGGTTCAGCTTCGGCCGTGAGAACAATGCGCTGATGGGCGGCATCATGGTCAGCATGATCGTGTTCGCCGGGATGATCTCCTACATCCTGCAGAGCGTGGCCTTCATCCGCCTGCGTCGGCTACATCCGCACCTGCCACGTCCCTATCGCAGCCGTTACGGTGTGACCGGCGCAGTGGTGGTGATTGCCATCGCCAGCATCACCCTGATCTACCAGTTCTTCGACCCGCTGTACAAATGGGCAGCGTTGGGCGCGGCGGCCTGGTACCTGATCGGCATGGCCTACTTCGCCTTCTACCGTCGCCATCGCCTGGTACTGTCGCCGGAAGAGGCCTTCGCCGTAAGCGGTGGGCGCGACGGCCATCCACAGTGAGTGACAAGTTCACGGGCGCGCCTGGCGCGGCCGTTACGTTTTTACCCGTGTGACGAGGAGTTTCCCATGCAAGCCAGTTCCCTGCGCCTACAAGGCAAGGTTGCGATCATCAGCGGCGGTGCCGGTGGTTGCGGTGAGGCGGCCAGCCGCCTGTTCGCCCGTGAGGGTGCTGCCGTGGCGATCATCGACCGTAATGCCGATGCTGCTCGCGCGCTGGCCACGCAGATCGAGGCCGAAGGCGGCCGTGCCATCGGTCTCGGCGCGGATGTTTCGCAAGCCGCTCAGGTCGAGGCTGCAGTGGCCGCCAGCCTTGCAGCGCTGGGTTCGACCGACATCCTGTTCAACCACGCCGGTACGCTGATCGTGAAGCCGTTTCTCGAGCTGCAGGAAGAGGAATGGGACTGGCTGATGGCGGTCAACGTCAAGAGCATGTTCCTGATGACCCGCGCGGTGCTGCCTCAGATGCTGGCCAAGGGCAAGGGCAGCATCGTCTGTACTTCGTCGATTTCGGCGCAGTACGCCACGCCTGGCGAGGTGGTGTACAACGCCAGCAAGGGCGCCTGCCAGATGTTCGCCCGCGCCATCGCCGTAGAGTTCCGCGACCGTGGCATTCGCTGCAACGCCGTGGCGCCTGGCTTCATTCGCACCGAGCATGGCATGCGCGAACTGCGTGACCTGCAGGCCATGGGCGTGAATGCCAGCGAGGCCGATATCGCCCAGCAGCAGGGCCGTCTGTGTGAGCCGGAGGAAGTGGCGCGTGCGGCCTTGTTCCTGGCCTCGGACGAGGCTTCGTTCGTCAGCGGTGCGCAGTTGTTCGTCGATAATGGTTTTTCGTCGGTATAAGCGTCGATAAGTCTTTGTCTGGCAAGCAATATGCTTGTTTTTCTGTCTCTGGGTTAATCGCCTCATTGCGCTGTTTTCGGCACCGCAGTGAGGCACTCACCGGCAGGTTGGCAGACGATGGCGCACGCGACAGATTTTCCCTCCTTGCAGAGCTGGCAGGCTCTGGAAACCTGGCATGCGCATATGCCGGAGCTGGTCGCCGCTGCGCAGAGCGATGCCTTCAGCGCGCGCCTCGATCAGGCGTTGCACGACCTGGTGTCGTTCGATCAGAGCTGCGTATTCTTCTACCCCGCTGCGGGCCAGCCCTGCCTGCTGCACGACAACCTGCAGGACGTACCGGAAGAAGGTGCCATGCAGCGTTACGTCAACGGCACCTACCTGCTCGATCCGGTCTACACCGCCTGCGCCCACGGGCGTGCGGCAGGCCTTTACCGCATGGTCGAACTGGCGCCGGATGACTTCTTCGAGGGCGAATACTTCAACTCGCCCGATGTGCATCCGTGCATCTCCATGGCGTCTGGCACCTTGGCCGAGGAGATCGTGTTTCTCTCGCCGTTGCTGGGCGGCGCCTATGCCGCCTATTCGCTGATGCGCTGCAACGGCTCGGCGGTTTTCTCGGCGAGCGAGATGGCCATGTTGCGTCTGTGCCAGCCGGTGCTCGAAGCCTTGTGTCAGCGCCACTATGCCCAGTTCGCCGCGTTGCCGGAGGGCGGTCGGGCGCTGCGTAGCATTGCCGATCAGCTCGAGGCGGCGTTCGCCGGTTTCGCTGCCGATCGTCTCACCGCACGCGAGCAGGCCATCGTCGGGCTGATTCTGCGTGGCCATTCCAGCCTGTCGATCGCGCTCAATCTGGACATCGCCGAAGGCACGGTGAAGAACCACCGCAAGCACCTGTACAGCAAGCTTGGCGTGGGCAGCCAGTCGGAGCTGTTCCACCTGTTCGTCAACCATCTGCTGGGTGTCGAGCAGGCCAATGTCGCGGTGTTGCCGCAGGTATCGCTGGCAGAGCGGCGCGCTGGCGCCTGACGGATGCTGAATGCAGGAGCCAACTTGCTGACGATCAGCGCGGCTGAAATCAGGTGGATCGCTGGCAAGCCAGCGCCTACAAAAGAGCCAGAACCGGTGTCGATCAGATAAACAGGGCGGCGACCAGCTCGGTACGGTTGCTCACACCCTGCTTGCGAAACAGGTTGAGCAGGTGGGTTTTCACCGTCGGCAGGCCAAGGCCGAGCTCACGTGCCAGTTCCTTGTTGCTGGCGCCGTCGCGCAGCAGCAGGGCGATCTGTCGTTCACGCGGAGTCAGTTGTTGCAGGCGATCATGCTCGCTGGGCAGGCTCTGGGCGGCCATCTGCATCAGGCCGTGCAAGGGCAGCAGGCCATTCAGTTCGTGAGCACTGAACGGGCCAAGATCGGCATGCCGTAGCAACGAGATACCCGCCACCGGACGGGCATCGACATGGGCGATCACCTCGACCACATCGACCACCGCATAGCGATGAAGAAACCCCTGGTACAGCTGATTGCTGGCTGCCGGCTGGCGACGCAGACCCTGCTGCAGGGACATTACCGGCAGGCCGGATGCCGCGCAGGCGCCGGGGCTGAGCGGGTCGAGATCGCGAAAGTGGTTGAGGTAGGCGTCGTGCATCGGAGGTTGCATGCCGCGCAGCTGGAAGTCGCAGCCCTGCAGGTTGGCATCGATGCGGTAGAAGGCAGCCAGGGAGGCCGGCACGAAATGCTTGAAGGCGCCGAGACAGTGCTGACCGAGACTCTGATACGTGACGGGATTCATCGTGGCCTCGGAGATCAAGAGGGGCGACGGCAGTCTGCCGCCGCCCTGTCGCATCAGGCTACCGCGTAGTAGTGCTTGACGAAACTGTCGCTGACGACTTCCCACAGCACCGGGGTGTCCTTGGTCACGAACCAGGTGTCACCGGTCTTGAAGCGCGTGGTCTGGCCGGTGGATTCGTCGGTCAGCAGCACTTCACCGGTAACCACGGTGGCCTGCTCGTTGAACGGGTAGGTCATGCGGAACTTGCCTTTGGTGGTGCCGAAATAGGCAGCGCTGACCGGATCGGTCGGGGCACCGGCGGTCATCTTGCCGAAGCATTTGACTTCACCTTCGAGGATTTCCGAGCCGAGATCGGCCACGGTGCCCCAGGCGTCCAGTTGATCGAGGGTGATGCCGTTGGTGATGGCGGTGAGAGACATGGCAGTAACTCCTTGAGGGGTGAACGTGTACTGAAGGCGCCAGTGTCGGCGCCAATGATGGTGTTAGCGGCGACCCGTCCAGTAGCCGGACAACTGGTGCAGGGTTTTGCCACCGGTGAGCAGCAGAGGGCCGATCTGATCCTTGCCGATGATGTTGCCGCGCTTGACCGAGCTGATCAGGTCGTAGCGCGCGGAGCCTTCGCTCATGCCTTCGGCGAGTACCTTGCAGATGATGTGGCTGGGGGTTACGCCGAAGCCCGAGTAACCCTGTACGAAGAAGGCGTTCGGTCGTCCCGGCAGGCTGCCGATCTGTGGGAACAGGTTGGCGCTGGTGGCCATCGGGCCGCCCCAGGCCAGGTCGATCTTCACGTCCTTGAGGTAGGGGAAGATCTTCAGCATCAGGTTGCGGTTCCAGGCCTTGAGATCCTTGGGGATGTGTTCGATGAACGGCGTGGCGGCACCGAACAGCAGGCGGTTTTCGTTGGTCACGCGGTAGTAGTCGATGACCGGGCGAATGTCGCTGTAGGCACCGCGGATCGGGCTGATGCGCTGGATCATCTCGTCCGACAGCGGCTCGGTCATCATCTGGAAGGCGTAGGTATTGATGGTGCTGCGGTGCAGCTCCGGTTCCAGCTTGTTGAGGAAGCTGTCGCAGGCCCACAGCAGCTTGCTTGCCTTGACCGAGCCCTTGCCGGTGCGCACGGTGATGCGCTCGCCGTAGGTCACTTCCAGCGCCGGGCTGTATTCGAAGATCTTCGCCCCGTGGCCGACCAGTGCCTTGGCTTCACCAAGCAGCAGGTTGAGCGAGTGTACGTGACCGCCTCCCATGTGCAGCAGGGCGCTGCTGTAGGCGTCGGAGCCGATGATCTGCTTGACCTCGGAGCCGGCCAGGAAGCGGATTTCATGGGGCGAGCCGAGCGATTTGAATTCTTTCTCCCAGGCGCGCAGGGTCTTTTCCTGGCGGGCGTTGAAGCCCATGTAGCCGTAACCGTGGCAGAAGTCGGCATCGATGTCGTACTTGGCGATACGGTTCTTGATGATGTCGGCGCCGGTGTCGGCGATTTCGAAGATCTGCCGCAGACCGTCTTCACCGACATCCTTCTTGATCTTCTCCAGGTCGTGGCCGATACCGGCCATAATCTGCCCACCGTTGCGCCCGGTGCCGCCGAAGCCCAGATAGCGCGCTTCCAGTACGACGATGTTGGTGATGCCTTTCTCGGCCAACTCCAGTGCGGTGTTGATACCGGAGAAACCACCACCGATCACCACCACGTCCGCTTCCAGATCCTGATCCAGCGACGGGAAACTGAGGTCGTACTTCTTGGTGGCTGTGTAATAGGTAGGCGTTTCGATATTGATCATGACTGCTGCCTGAATGCGGGGATGGAAGACCTGCGTGTTGAGGCGATAGTAGTGCCTGAGGCCCCGGGTGCGTCTTGTTCCTGCCTGCCGTTAGTTTTGATCGGGACTGACAAGCCCGAGCAACTGCGTTAGCCGCTCCCGCGCAGCGCCGGCGCACTCACTGTCGACGGCCTCCGATGCCCCGGAAATGCCGATGCCGCCAATCGTCTGACCGGCGTGGCGAAAGGGTTCACCGCCGCCGAACAGGGCCATGCCCGGTTGCAGTGGCAGGCCCTGGCGCACGGCTGGCGAGCAGCGTTCCAGACGCTCCTGCCAGGCATGCGTGGCCAGGCCGAA
>JBLUOL010000094.1:0-19738 GCA_048065775.1 Pseudomonas sp. GW6 | reverse complement strand
GGCTACAACGAATTTCGCATCGAAGACCGCAAGGGCGCCGAGCAGATCTACATCCACGCCCAGCGTGACTGGGACGAAAACATCGAAAACAACCAGAAGATCCGCGTCGGCAACGAGCGCCACGATACGGTCGAAGCCAACAGCTACACCGAACTTCAGGCCGAAGAACATCGCACCACCGACCTCGACCGCAAGGTAGAGGTACGCGCCAACGACCACCTCACCGTCGCCGTCACCCAGCACAACAAGATCGGCACCGGCCTGTTCATCGAGGCCGGCACAGAGCTGCACTATTTTGCCGGTGACAAGGTGACCATCGACGCCGGCATGGAACTCACCGCCTCAGGCGGCGGCAGCTTCGTCAAGCTCGACCCCAGCGGCGTGACCCTCAGCGGCGCGACGATCAAGATGAACACGGGCGGCGCGCCGGGCAGTGGCTCGGGCGCTAGGCCCATACTGCCGGGTGAGGTGAAACCGGCGGATGCCGACAAGGCTGGTAATCTGCTGACCCAGGCTCAGAATCAGGCATTGCAACGTGCCGCCAGCCAGGCCCAACCGTTCTGCGCCATTTGCCAGCAAATGGAGCAAAAATCATGAGCGAGCAATCCCGGCAATACCTGCTGCTCGACGGCGCTCAGATCGACAATCTGTTGGCCCAGCTCTATCAACTGGAAGACGCCCCAAGCCTCCACCGGCTCTATCGCGGCACGCTTTACGAGGCCTTGGCCGATACGGGCCCGATACTGGTCGAGCTTTTGCCAGCCAGCAAACTGGAGGCTCACTTCAGCGAGCATTGGCAGGCCACAGCGGGGGTGTGGCTGCAAAGCGCTGCCGAAATTAAGGAGTTGCTCGAGCACCTGCGCAGTCTGGTGCATGCCAGCGTGCAAGGCGTGACGGTGCTACTGCGCTACTACGACCCTAGGGTGATGCGCCATTGGCTGGTCGAACTGCCCCGCGAAGAGCGTGATCACCTGATGGGCCCTATCCAGCGCATTCGCCTTGCGCCTCGTAACGAGGGCGAAGAGCTTATCGAACTGCAGTGCCAAACGGCATCGCCTGCCGCCCGCTATGCCGATGAACCTTGGCTGCACCTGGGCGATGAGACGGTCGAACGTCTCAACCGCGCCCACCTGGAAGCCTTCGACGAGCAGGTGCTTGCCCATATCGACCAATACTTCCCCGACTGCCTGGCTGGACAGAATGTTGCCGCGCGTCAGGCTTGGGCGGAGAGCTGTCGACAAAGCGCCAATGCCCATGGCTACAGCGGCGCTGATCAGGTGGTGCAATGGGCCAACCTGTGCGCGGGGCTGGGCCTGGACTTCCCACAAGCACCCACGCACCAGGCCTACCGGCAGATACTCGACACAGCGCAGTTGCGCCCCGAACAGCGCCTGGAACACCTGGCTCTGGAACTGCAACGGCAACTGCTGACCGACAAGGAAGTCACCGCATGACCACCTCGAATCAAAACCAGGCACTCAATCTGGCAGCGGCCAACCAGGCCGCCAAGCAGAACTTCCCCGCCGAAGACCTGGGCAGCTCGGTAGGCGCCTGCCCGGCCAGGCAGACTGAAGTGTTCGTAGTGCCGGTGCGTTATGCCTTGGCTGAACTCCCGGTAGAGCATCCCTGCGTAAAACCGGCCTGTGCCAGTCAAAGCCATGCAATGGCTCTGCGCCAACTGCGGCCTGGGTATCTTTACCTCTGGCATGACCAAGGCCCACTCAAACGCTATGCGGTGGCCGCCGATGGCAAGCTGCTGGAGCAAGGGCTCGATGATGTTCATGCCGATATCGCCAGCGGCGCACTCGCGGGCCTTGCATTGAACAAAGCCCACGATGCCTGGCTGTTCTACTGCGAAAGGCCATTGCCCCCAGCAGCTCACGAGCGTCTGGCCAGCGACCCGGCCGAGCGCCGTCAACGCATGCGCCGTATCGCCTTGGCTACCGTCGCGCAGAGCCTGGAAGCCGAGCATTGCCCGCCGCTGAAAAGCGCCGAACAGGTCATCGCCGAACTTATGCCCAAGGTGCGCGAGCTAACCTTGGCGCATGATTACGCCGTCAATGGTGACCAGCACCACAAGGACGTCGACGCTCTCGGTCAGCAGGTCATGGCCAACCCTACCCAGGAAAGTATCGACGCCTATACCCATAGCGCCACCTGGTTGCGTGAGGCCGAGCAGGCAGCGGCCCACAATCCTGAAGCCGCTGATTTCGCTCCCGGCGACTGGAGTGCGGTGCAGTGGAATATCCCCAAGGCGGATGCCTGGCTTACCCAGGCACGTAGCCAGGCCGGCGCATTGTGGGGCGTTTTTGCAGCCCTGGACGACGACTTGGGTGTGTTACGTGACCTCAATCATGAACAGGAGCTGACCGAGGCGCGCCACGAAGCCTGGCTTGGCGAGAACGCCCATCGCACCGCCATCGCGGGTTTTATCCGCAGCCTCACCCGTACCGACGGTGCCGAAGTCGCAGGCATGCTCAACTATCGCTACCGCGAACACGACATCGCCATGACGCCGGAGCAGGGCGACACCATGATGGACGTTCAGCGTGAAATCCTTGGCATTCGTGCCAAGGAGGCTGCCTTGCAACGAGAGAATCACCCGTTGTTGCGAGGCAATCAGGAGCCCTCCCTGCTCGATGAAAGCGCCGTTGAACTGGCTGACCGCCGTGAGGCGCAACTGAATCGAGTACGGCCCTTCCTGCCGGACGAGCTGCAGGGTGAAGCGTTGGCCGTGGTGAGGGAATATCGCCACGACAAGCTCGACAACCTCTCCAGCGGCCACGGCTCGGCGCAGATCGCCGAGCGCATTTCACTATGGCGAATGGACGATTGGCTGGATAACCAGGCTCCCGCGCACTATGCCTCAGTCGAGCGCCGCCATACC
Source organism: Pseudomonas sp. GW6 (assembly GCA_048065775.1). Lineage (GTDB taxonomy): Bacteria > Pseudomonadota > Gammaproteobacteria > Pseudomonadales > Pseudomonadaceae > Aquipseudomonas. The sequence continues at coordinate 16,851 of JBLUOL010000094.1, read as the reverse complement.
TTGCTCTATGCCGACCGCCAGAGTTTTCTTCCTCGGCATGCGCTGGGCACCTGGTTTGCCGACCATCGCATACCCGAGCATCAGGATTGGCTGGGCGAGCTGGCTTATGCCTGCCTGAGCGCGCTCTGCGTGCGTGAACAAGGCGCAGTGCAAGCCTACGACATGGTGCGCGACAACGCCGGAGCGGGCGTCTTCAGCCTGCTGGTCAATGGCTGGAGCCCCGGCCTGAGTGAACTGCTCAATGATGGCACCCGCCTGGGCGAGCTGGAGAACGCCCTGGCAGCAGAAAACGTGGCCGATACCCGCGCCCTGCTCAATGCAATGATGGACCCTGCCGAGGTTGCGGCGCTGTCACGCCTGGCCAGCAATCTGAATGGTCTCTGGGGCTTGGCCATGGCACGCATTGCCGCCGGCATCGTCAAGCGAACGGAGCCGTTGCTCGGCCCAATGATCATCGTGCGCCTCAATGGCGCGGCTAGTTTTGTCAGGAAAGTTGCCGATGGCACCGAGGGGCTGGCTGGCAAGGCCAAGGACTTTGCACGAAACACCAAGGTCTGGAGGGTCACCGGAGAACTGGCCGAGAACCTGAAAGCCTTCACCGATCAGGTGGCCGATGGCATCAAGCAAGGCACGCTGCGGCAGGTACAGCGCTGGGAAGGCGCCAAGCGCGCAGGCGGCGTACTGCCATTGACGGTACTCGCACTCAATATCGCCAATGCCCACTCCTATGCACGCAGCAGCGAGGCGCTGGAGGAAGAGGGTACGCAACGCCAGGCCGAGCGGCTATCGGCCTACCTCTATACCGGAGCGGCACTGACTTCTGTGATGCAGGTGTTTGTGTTGGAGGGGATGAAGAAAGCTGAGCTTTCCGGGCGACAGGGGAATATCACCGTTACGTCCCCTACGTTGACTTTGTTTGGTGGGGTTGTGGGAGGACTTTCGTTTATCGCTGCGATATTCGAGAGAGAAAGTCTTCGTAAACAAATAACTCAAGCCCAGGCAGGCATAGATCCTTACTTGGATTTGCGCCGATTTGCTGTCGACGGGCAGGTGCTTTTTTATGGTTCCCAAGCCTTGCTCGGTTTTAGCCTCACCACCATGCGTATGGCTGGCATGCTGTCCACGGCAGAGGCCATCAAATATTTCCGCCTTGGTATGGCCCCCCTCAACTGGCTGCTGCTGGCCGCAGGCGGGCTCTATCTCTATGCCTGGTGGCAGCAGGAAACGGGGCTGCAAAGCTTTTTGAGCCAGTGTTGCTGGACGGCCGATAAAAGCCGCCGTCGTTGGGATGACAGCACTGAGGGGAAGCTCGATGAATTCACCGCACTGCTGAAGCTGCTCTATAGCCCCCAGGCTCAGGCCGGCGTCGTGACCACACCACTGAGCGCAACGCAGGCGGCGAACTCGCCCAATGCCAGGGTTTATGGCCAGTCTCTCGACAGCCTGACCCTGGCTCTGCCCGCCGCTGAACCGGGTTCGACCAAGGTCGGGGTACGGGTCTATGGCGAGCGCGACCTGGGCCGCGAGTGGACAAGCACCCTAAGCGCCGCCTGGATACCCGCCGATCAAGGCCAGGGCCTGTTGCTGACCGGGCGCTTTGCTCGGCCCGTATCGCGGCTGGAGGTACAGGTGGCTTACCACAGCCCACTCCCCCTGCTCAGTGGCTCGCAAGGCGACGACGCCATTATCGGTGGCCCCCGCGGTATACGGTTTGCCATTGCCCCGGACGGATTGGTAACACCGCTCTATGCCGATGACCGTACGCCCCGCCTGGAGGCTTGCGAGCTCGTTACCCTCATGCCAGAGCAACTGGCACCCAAGGACAACAGTACGCGATGAGTGACTTACCTGAAGCCGGCACGACCCGGTCTGGCCCTCTGTGGCAGGACGATTACCTCGCTCCGCCTGCCATCCCCACAGGCGAGAAACCTTCGGATGTGCTGAACGTCATCTGGCGCAAGAATGAAGTATTCATCGATATCGGGTCGTGGGCGCTGGGTTCGGCGGTGATGGTTCTATGGTCAGGTTTTGTCACAGCGGTCTTGGGTATTTGGCTCGGGTGGGACATAGCGGCAAAGGAGTTGCTCATTGGCTTTGGCATTATCCTCGGCATCCCGATCCTGATTCTGCTTTATGGCCTTACAAAACCAGTCCCCCCCCCCATCCGCTTCAATCGGCAGCGCCGCGAAGTCTGCGTCCCACAGAAGGATGGCACTTATTGGTTCGTACCCTGGGAATCGGTGAACGCTGTCGGTACGGCGGTATCGTCGGTCGGCCAGCATGGCCGTTCGACTCAAGGCCTGTTGGTCATCGGCTTTCCCAATCCGCACTGGGACGGCAAGTCCAGCGGGAACAAGGAATATTCCCTGGCTCTGAGTTGTGGTGGCGGAAGAACTGCGATGGTCATGTGGGAATGTATCCGCAGTTATATGGAGGTTGGGCCAGATGCAGTTCCTGACTGCACCTACGACGGAACGAAGCGCCAGGGGTTCTTCTCGGTGCTCTGGATGATGCTGAGCCAGGTTGGTGCGAAATTGAGGAAGGGGGATATTGGTGGAGCCCTCTATGATTTGTTCTTCATTATCTGTCTAGGCGCTCCTCTAGCCGGCTATCTCCAGGTTCAAAAGCTGGCTCCGTCCCCCGACCTGACCGCCCCCGAAGTCGTCGAATGGTCAAAACCTCTGCCGCCCGAACAATGGGCCAAGCGCTCGCCTGAGCTGGAACGCGCTATCGCAGAGCGGGAGGCCGAGCTGGCCCAGACCAAAAGAACGGCAGGAGCAGGTTACTGACCGGGCGCTTTGGTCGATCCGTATCGATGCTGGAAGTACAGGTGGGTTACCAAGGCTCGCTGATTTTGCTCCGTAACTCGCAAGGTGGCGACGCCATCATCGGCGGCCTGTGCGGGCTCGCGGCATTAGCGTTCGAGCAGCAGGTAAAGGGTTGGGAGCTGAAAAATATGCTTTGCCTTCGTGTCGGGTTAGTGTCTGAGGCTTACAGTTGATGCAGATGGGTGCCGTATCTTCTTTGCTCCCTGAAAATCTGCGTTCGGAAGCACGCAGCTTCCTGCGGTTGTTGGATAGTCTGCTCAATCAGCTACCCAGGGCATGCCCCTACTGCGATTGCACGGCATTCAAGGTCAAGCAAAAGCGCCATTGCTTATGCAGTACCTGTGGCAGGAGCTTCAATTCGTTGACGGGAACGCCACTTAATAGGTTGCAAGGCCGTGAGCGCTTTCGGCCTTTCGTCGAGGCCTGGCTGACCGGTGAGCCTGCGCATGTGGTGGGTGAGCGGTTGGGCATGGATGGAACCACAGCGCGAACCTGGGTGAAGCGCTTTCTGCTGCTGATGGAGCAGACGCATCCTGAGCTGTATCGTTGGTGGAGTGCCTATCTGTATCGCCAGGAGTTGGAGCTGCCGGCTCATATCCAAGAGCGTGCGCAACGCTTCCTGGGCTGGCTGGCACGCTTTCCCTTCGATCCCTCCTGCGCATGCCCGCACTGTGGTTCGTCGGAGCTGACCACTCAACGACCTGGCAATGGGCTGCCGCGTTGGCGATGCAAGCCCTGCGGGCGCATGCATAATCGCCTGAGTGATACCCCTCTGAAATGGGTTGGCCAGATGGAACTATGGCGCCCTTATGTGGAGCTCATGCTGCGAGGTTTCACTCATCAGGATTGTGTGTTGTTACTGGGAATAGCCGAAAGCAAAGGCACGAACCGGGATCGCAATTGGCGACCACGCTTTCTCAAGCTTATCGGGCAGCAGGATCCGGCATTGCTCGAATGGGTCATTTGGCAGCACCGAAGGCGCCGGGGGCAATTGGCCTCTGAACATCAGGACAACATGAGACGCAGACGCAGTGTGTTGCTGCAGGGGCCAACCTCGGTCTGTGCCGACGATCGCACGCCAGATGCTCAGTAGCTATCGATCTATCTCGGCGTGCTCATGCAGGCCACCTCGCTGCGGTGGCCTGTCGCGCGGCAAATCACCACAGCGCCAGTTATGCCTTTAGCGGCTAGTCTTTTAGTGTGCATTGATCCAGATCAATACGCCTTTTCGCGCTTTACTCAGCAGCTTCTCGGCTGCATACCATTTCCATAAGAACAATTTCAGTTCGTTTGACTCCAACACTGGAGTCTATGGATCGGCTTGCGTGCTGGGGCCGAAATAACCCTGAATGAGGATGTGACATGTTCGGCCTAGAGGCGCTTGATCTCGCCCGAATCCAGTTTGCCTTCACCATTTCTTTCCACATCGTCTTCCCGGCCATCACCATTGGTTTGGCCAGCTACCTGGCGGTGCTCGAAGGTCTGTGGTTGAAGACCAGCAATACGCTGTACCGCGATCTTTACCACTTCTGGTCGAAGATCTTCGCGGTCAACTTCGGCATGGGCGTGGTCTCCGGTCTGGTCATGGCCTATCAGTTCGGCACCAACTGGAGTGCGTTCTCCGACTTTGCCGGGGCGGTCACCGGCCCACTGCTGACTTACGAGGTGCTCACCGCGTTCTTCCTCGAAGCGGGCTTCCTCGGCGTCATGCTGTTCGGCTGGAACCGCGTCGGGCCGGGTCTGCACTTCTTCTCCACGGTGATGGTGGCCATCGGCACGCTGATCTCGACCTTCTGGATTCTCGCCTCCAACAGCTGGATGCACACGCCACAGGGCTACGAGATCATCAATGGTCGGGTAATCCCGGTGGACTGGTTCGCTGTGGTCTTCAACCCCTCGTTCCCCTATCGCCTGGCGCACATGGCCACCGCGGCGTTCCTCGCCACTGCCTTCTTCGTTGGCGCCTCGGCGGCCTGGCACCTGCTGCGCGGGCGTGACAACCCGGCGATCCGCAAGATGCTCTCGATGGCACTGTGGATGGCCCTGCTGGTGGCGCCGGTGCAGGCCTTCATCGGTGACCTGCACGGCCTCAACACGCTCAAGTATCAGCCGGCGAAGATCGCTGCCATTGAAGGGCACTGGGAAAACATCGGCGACGAGCCGACCCCGCTGATTCTCTTTGGTTGGCCGGACATGGAGCGCGAGGAAACCCGCTTCAAGGTGGAGATCCCCGCGCTCGGCAGCCTGATCCTCACTCATAGCCTGGACAAGCAGGTGCCCGCGCTGAAGGACTTCCCGCCGGAGGACCGGGCCAATTCCACCATCGTCTTCTGGACCTTCCGCGTCATGGTCGCCATGGGCCTGATGATGATCCTCACCGGCCTGTGGGGCACCTGGCTACGTCGCGGCGAGCGGTTGTATACCTGCCGGCCGTTCCTGCACCTGGCGGTGTGGATGGGCCCCAGCGGGATCATCGCCATCCTCGCGGGCTGGTACACCACGGAAATTGGCCGTCAGCCCTGGATCGTCCATGGCCTGATGCGTACCGCCGATGCTTCATCAGGGCATAGTGCGGCGCAGCTGGGCTTCACTCTGGCGCTGTTCGTGGTGGTCTATTTCGTGCTGTTCGGTGCGGGTATCGGCTACATGCTGCGCCTGGTGCGCAAGGGGCCGAAGATCGACGAGGGTAAGGAAACCTCAGAGGGTGGGCCTGGCCAACCGCGTACGCCAGCGCGTCCGCTGTCGGCTGCCGAAGAAGGCCTGGAAGATGGCGAAACCGACACCTTGCCGCAGAGGAACTGAACATGGGCATCGACCTTCCGCTGATCTGGGCGGTGATCATCGCCTTCGGTGTGATGATGTATGTGGTGATGGATGGCTTCGATCTGGGCATCGGCATCCTCTTTCCCTTCGTCCGTGACGACGGCGAGCGCGACGTGATGATGAACACCGTCGCGCCGGTCTGGGACGGCAACGAGACCTGGCTGGTACTTGGCGGGGCGGGGCTGTTCGGCGCCTTCCCGCTGGCCTATGCGGTGGTACTCGACGCGCTTTATTTGCCGCTGATCCTGATGTTGCTGGGGCTGATCTTCCGTGGTGTGGCCTTCGAGTTTCGCTTCAAGGCCAAGGCCGCCAAGCGCCATCTGTGGGACAAGGCCTTCATCGGCGGCTCGCTGACTGCCACCTTCTTCCAGGGCGTGGCACTGGGTGCCTATATCGATGGTTTCGAGGTGGTCAATCGCAGCTTCGCCGGCGGTGCGTTCGACTGGCTGACGCCATTCTCGGTATTCTGCGGCCTGGCGCTGATCGCTGCCTATGCGTTGCTCGGCTGCACCTGGCTGATCATGAAAACCGAGGGGCGCCTGCAGCAGCAGATGCATGACATGGCGCGGCCACTTGTGTTCGTGGTGTTGGCGGTGACCGGTATCGTCAGTCTGTGGACGCCGTTCGAGCACCCGGCGATCGCCGAGCGCTGGTTCAGCCTGCCCAACCTGTTCTGGTTCATGCCGGTGCCAGTGCTGGTGCTGTTGTGCACCTGGGCGCTGCTGCGGGCCGTGGCCAGCAACGCCAACTACTCGCCGTTCCTGCTCACCCTGGCGCTGATCTTCCTTGGTTACAGCGGCCTGGGCATCAGCCTGTGGCCGAACGTGATTCCGCCGTCGATCAGTATCTGGGAGGCCTCCGCACCGCCGCAGAGCCAGGGCTTCATGCTGGTGGGCGCCTTGTTCATCATCCCCTTCATCCTCATGTACACCGCCTGGAGCTATTACGTGTTCCGCGGCAAGGTGACGGTGGATGACGGCTATCACTGAGAACCGGTCCAAAGCCTGCTGCGCGTCGGCCCTGCGGCGTTAAAAGCAGGCTCGGCCTGCTCATGTACCACTTGTACAGTCGAACGCGACTCCGACCGGTTCTCGCCTGCTTTGACCAGCCGGAGGCTGTTACCAACGTTGCGCCTTGCATGGCTCTAGCTCGCGAGGCTTTGAATCAGGTTCTTAGGAGACGGTCATGACCGAAACCGAAGAGAAGAAACCGCTGTGGCAGCGTCTGGGTTGGCTGGTGCTGATCTGGGCCTGCAGCGTCACCGCGCTGGGCATCGTGGCCTGGCTGTTGCGCCAGTTCATGAACGCGGCGGGGTTGGGGACGCAGGGCTGAGCACGCGGTTGATCCTGGCGTGTGCTTGTTCCCATACTGGCCTCCTTTCGTCGCCAGCCAAGGAGGCCCGATGTTCGCCCTCAGCGATACCCTGCAGCGCCGCTTCGCCGCGCTGAAATCCACAGCCGACTTCTGGTCGCTGCGCCATGTGCGCGAGAGTCGGGAATCCTACTGGGTACGCCGGCGTGTGGCGCAGGCGCCGTCCTTCGTCGACGATGCCGGCGCCATGCTCACCGTGCGTATCGCCGGTGTCGAAGCCTATGCGGCCACCAGCGATCTCAGTCAGGCTGGCTTGCAGGCTGCACTGGAGCACGCCGAGCAGATGGCACGCACCTTGGCTGGGCATAACCTGCTGGATCTCGGCAGCCTGCCGTACCCTACCGAGCACAGCGACGATGTGATGCCAGACTACGAACAGCCGTTGGCGGGCGCTGCCCACTGGTTCGAGCTGTTGATGGCAGAGTCGGCATTGATTCCCCAGGATGCGCGTCTGGTCGATAGCCATGTCGGGCTGACGTTCACCTGCCATGAGCAGATATTTCTCAACAGCGAGGGCGCCTGCCAGCGGCGTGCCCAGCGCTATGTGTTCCCGCAGGTGGGCGTTACCGCCAGCGACGAACACGACAGCCAGAGCCGCAGCTTCGGCGGCACGCATCTGGCGCGCCAGGGCGGCGCCGAGGTGTTGCAGCAGTTGGGGGTGATCGGCAGCGCCGCGCGTGTCGCCGACGAAGCATTGCAACTGCTGCTGGCGCCCAACACCCCGAACGGTTCGCGTGACCTGCTGTTGATGCCGGATCAGATGATTCTGCAGATCCACGAGTCCATCGGCCATCCGCTGGAGCTGGACCGCATTCTCGGTGACGAGCGCAATTTCGCCGGCACCAGCTTTATCCGTCAGAGCGATTTCGGGCATTACCAATATGGCTCGCCGCTGCTCAACGTGACCTTCGATCCGGATGTGCCTGGAGAGTTGTCCAGCTACCGCCATGACGATGACGGCACGCTGGCCGAACGGCAGCTACTGATCCGAGACGGCATCCTTCAGCGTCCGCTCGGCGGCGCGCTGTCGCAATGGCGCAGCGGCTTGCCAGGCGTGGCCAACAGCCGCGCCTGCAGCTGGAACCGGCCGCCCATCGACCGTATGGCCAATCTCAATCTGGAGCCAGGCGATCAGCCACTGGCCGAACTGATTGGCGGTATCGAACGCGGGATTCTGATGAGCAACAACCGCTCCTGGTCGATCGACGACGCGCGCAACAAATTCCAGTTCGGCTGCGAGTGGGGCCAACTGATTGAAAACGGCGAACTCAAGGGCGTGGTGAAGAACCCAAATTACCGAGGCATCAGCTCGCGGTTCTGGCGCAACCTGCGCGCGGTGGGCGATGTCAGCACTTTCGAGGTGATGGGAACACCCTATTGCGGCAAGGGTGAACCCAATCAGGTGATTCGCGTGGGGCACGCCTCGCCGGCCTGCGTATTCGCCGATATCGACGTTTTCGGAGGGGCGGCCTGATGGATGCACGTCAGCATTTCAGCGCGTTGTTCGAGCATCTGCAGGCACAAGTCGTGGGCGAGGAGTGTTTCACTCTGGCCTATGGCGCCGAGGTGTCCAGCTTCATCCGGTTCAATCAGGGTCAGGTGCGCCAGGCCGGCGATGTGCAGCAGGTCTACGTCACCCTTTCTCTGTACCTGGGGCAGCGCCATGCCGAGAGCAAACTGGCACTCAGCGGTGTGCTCGATGAGGATCTGCCGCGTCTGCAGCAGATAGTGCAGCGCCTGCGAGGCGTGCTGCCAACCTTGAGTGATGACCCTTATCTGCGCGTGAACCGTGAGGCCTGGCGCAGCGAGGTGGCGAATGAAGCAGGTTCGCTCGACAGTGCGGTCATGGCGCAGCAGATCGTCGCTGCGGCTGCTGGTCTGGATCTGGTCGGCTTTCTGGCCGTGGGGCCTCAGTACCAGGGCTTCGCCAGTTCCTGGGGCGCATTCGGCTGGTACGCCGCGAGCAGTTTCAACTTCGAATTCAGCCTGTTTCACGGCAACGGCCAGGCGGTGAAAAGCGCCTATGCCGGTGAGCAGTGGGACGCCCAGGCGTTCGCCCGCAAGCTGGACCGCGCGCGGCAACAACTGGAATTTCTCGGCCGGCCGGCCAAGGCGCTGCAGCCGGGGGCTTATCGCGCCTACCTGGCACCGGCGGCGCTGGAAGAACTGGTCAGCCTGTGCTGCTGGGGCTTCGGCGCCCAGGCGCTGGCGTCGGGCGGTAGTCCCTTGCAGCGTCTGTTCAATGGCAAGGCCGAACTCAGCCCGTTGGTGACGATCGACGAACGCATCGAGGGTGGCCTGGCGCCGGCTTTCACCTCCGAAGGGCCACGCCAGCCGTTGCGCCTGATCAGCCAGGGGCGAGCTGGTGAGCGCCTGGTCAGCTCACGCAGTGCCGCGGAATATGGCCTGATCGCCAATGGCGCGTGCGGCGGCGAATTCCCGCTGTCCTTGCACATGCGAGGCGGTGAGTTGGACGAGCCCGACGTGCTGCAACGGCTCGGCACCGGGCTCTGCATCGGCAACCTGTGGTACGGCAATTTCTCCGACCTGCCCGCGGCACGCCTGACCGGCATGACCCGCTTCGCCACCTTCTGGGTCGAGAATGGGCAGATCCAGGCACCACTCAACACCATGCGTTTCGACGACTCGCTGTTCGACTTCCTCGGCCCGCAACTGGAGGCCTTGACCCGCGAACCTGAGCTGCTGCTGCCAGGCGGCACCTACGGCGCTAGGCAGACGGGCTCGATGGCCTTGCCGGGCGCGTTGCTGTCGCGGTTTACCCTGACGTTATGATGCTCATTTGAGCATGTGGGCGCGCAGCACGCGCTCCTCTCGCATGATGTGGATGATGAAAACCGTTGTGTCTGTATAGCGGTAGAAAATTCGGCAGGGTGGGACGACGATTTCGCGGTACACCGAGTGTGGAAGCTCATCCGGAACACGGCCCGACAGGGGGAAATCCACTAACCGTGAGACTGTTTCAACGACTCTTCTGACCAGTGCTCGCGCGGCATCCGGTTTGTCGAGGGCGATGTATTGCGCGAGATCGTCGAGCTGCTCGAGGGCGGTGTTCGTCCAGACTATTTCAGCCATTTGCTCAGCCTTTCCTTGGCCTGCTCATGGTTCAGGGTGTTGCCCTCGATTACGGCACGTTCACCGCGAGCCAGGGCATCTAGAAGGGCAAGACGCTTCTGCATGAACTGGTAATCATCGACATCCACCAGATAAGCCGAAGGCATCCCATGTTCGGTGATCAGTACAGGTTCTTTGGACTCGTGAAGGTCGGCCAGAATCTTGGTGGCCTGTCGCTTCAGGTTGGTGACCAACTCGACTTTCATGGACGGTGCCCGCTGCGCAGATGAAAGTGCCACTTTAGTGATACTTTTCGGCCGTTACAATCAACGGGTCACTTTCTCGCCTTGAGCACCACGAATTTCGGATTGGCTGCCACCTGCTCGACGCCACGGAACAGGCGCGCCAGCTTGGCGTGGTAGCCCAGGTGGCGGTTGCCGACGATCCACAGTTCACCGCCAGTGACCAGCGCCGCTCGGGCCTGCTGGAACATGCGCCAGGCGAGGAAGTCACCGACCACCTGCTGCTGGTGGAACGGCGGGTTGCATAGCACCATATCCAGCGAGTCAGCCGACTGCTCGGCCAGGCCGTCGCCAGCACGGATCGTTACAGCTCGATCACCGAGGGCCGCCTGCCAGTTTTCCTGCGCCGATTGCACCGCCATATACGACTCGTCCACCAGCGTCAGTTCGGCCTGCGGGCTGCCCAGGGCGTAGGCGATACCGAGCACGCCGTTACCACAACCGAGATCGGCGACGCGCACGCGCCCGAGGTGGCGTGGCAGATGCGGAAGAAAGGCGCGGGTGCCGATGTCCAGGCCGTCGCGGCAGAACACGTTGGCGTGGTTGACCAGCTCCAGCGCCGGTTTATCCAGGCGGTAGCGGGTCGGGTAGGGCGAATGCGGCGCCGCCTTGGTTTCAGGCGTGGCGACCAGCAATCGGGCTTTCTTCACCGCCAGCGAGGCCTGCACCGGGCCGATGTATTGCTCCAGCAGATCACCGGCGGCGCGCGGCAGGTGCTTGATCATCGCCCCGGCTACCACGCGGGCATTCGGCGCCAACTGGCCGTGCAGGCGAATCAGTTGCTCCTCCAGCAGCGCCAGGGTCTTGGGCACACGGATCAGTATCCAGTCGAACGGTCCTTGCGGCGTTTCGCAGCTCGGCAGAAAGGTCACAGTGTCGCCACTCAGGCCGTTGCCGGCGAGGTTCTTCTGCAGGGCGAGAAAGCCCAGGTGCGAGTCACCGCTGCTGGTCACTTGGCAGTGTCCGGCCAGCGAGCAGGCGAGGGCGCCGAAGCTGTCGTTGAGTAGCAGCACCCGGCTACCTGCCTCGATGCCATGCTCATGAAGATGACCCAGCAGGTATTCGTCGGCGGCATCGAAGGCTTGGAGCGGCTCGTTCGCCTGGTGCGGCTGACGCTGCAGTTCGAGGCTGGCGAAGGGAGTTTCGAGAGTAGGCATGCAAACCTTCGGTGTTTGTTGCTGGGCAATTGCGCCAGACTGGACAGGTATTCAATGAAGAGGTGCCTCTAAACACGTAGGCGAGGCAGTCAGCACAAGGCAAAAACAAGCGAGAAACGATCGGTCGGAGTCGCGCTCGACTTTACGAGCTGTAAATGAGCATTTTGATCGGACGCGCGCATGAGCTTGTTTTTAACGCAGTGATGACAACGCAGATAGTGTTTGGAGGTGCCTGAAGGGGGCGATTATGACCGTCAGCGAAGACAAGTTCACCCGTCAGACGCTGCTTGAGGTACGCAGCCTGACGCCGAGTCTGTTCACCCTGCGCACTACCCGTGACCCGGGCTTTCGTTTCCGCGCCGGGCAGTTCGTGCGCCTGGGCGTGGAGAAAACCGATGGCACTGTGGTTTGGCGCGCCTATTCGCTGGTGTCCGCGCCACATGACGAGTTTCTCGAGTTCTTCTCCATCGTGGTGCCGGGCGGCGAATTTACCAGCGAGTTGAGTCGACTGCGCGTTGGCGACAGCCTGCTGGTGGAGAAGATGGCCACCGGCTACCTGACCCTGGACCGCTTCGTCGACGGCCGTGACCTCTGGCTGCTGGGTAGCGGCACTGGCATCGCGCCGTTTTTGTCGATCCTGCAGGACTTCGAGGTGTGGCAGCGCTTCGAGCGTATCGTACTGGTGTACAGCGCGCGCAGCTTCGCCGAACTGGCCTATCAGCCGCTGATCAGGGGTTTTGGCGAGCTGGAACACCTGGCCGAATTCGCTGACAAGCTCACCTACCTGCCGGTGGTCACTCGCGAGCAGGCGCCGGATTGCCTGAATGCGCGTATCACCGAGCTGCTCGACAATGGTGAGCTGGAGCGCGCCGCCGGGCTTGAGCTGACGCCCGAATATTCGCGAGTGATGATCTGCGGCAACCCGCAGATGATCGACGACATTCGTCAGCGTCTGAAGGTGCGCGGCCTGAATCTGAGCCTGACCCGGCGGCCGGGTCAGGTGGCGGTGGAAAACTACTGGTGATCAGTCTTCGCGGATCGCTTTGAGTCGATGTTCCCAGCGGCGCTTGGCGAAGCGGCGCATGTTGGGGATATCGTCGGTCTCGTCGAGAATCGGCTTGCCGATGATGGTTTCCATGATGTCTTCCAGTGTCACCAGGCCGTGCCAGCTACCGAACTCGTCGTACACCAGGCACATGTGCTGGCGCTCCTGCATGAGCAGGGTCATCAGGTTTTCCACGTTCATGCTGTCCGGCACGACCTTGATCGGCTTCATGATCTGGGTGATCGGTTCGCCATCATTCTCGGCCGCCAGAGCGTCATAACGGAACACCACGCCCAGCGGCGACTCGTCCTCGCCGATCACCGGGTAACGGGAGAACTGGCTCTCGCGGGCACGTGCCTTGAACGCGGCGATCGATTCATCCGGTGCGGCGGATTCGCAGACGATGCGTGGCGTCATGATGTCGCGCAGGCGAATCTCGTGCAGGTCGAGGATATTGCTGATCACACGCTGCTCGTCTTCGTCGAGCTTGCCCACTTCGCGGCCAAGCAGGGTCAGCGCCTTGATCTCCTGGCGAATGTCGTGCTCCGGCTCCTTGCCGCCGAACAGGCGCATGATCAGGTCCGACATGACGATGAACGGCTTGAGCAGCAGGATCATGAAGCGCAGCAGGGCCGGCAGGAAGGGCGCCAGGGCGCGCCAGTAACGGGCACCGATGGTCTTCGGCAGAATCTCCGAAAGCACCAGGATCAGCAGGGTCATGACCGCCGAGGCGATACCCAGGTAACCGTCACCGAAGACTATCGCCACCTGCGCACCAACGCCGGTCGCACCAACGGTATGCGCCACGGTGTTGAGGGTCAGGATGGCCGCCAGCGGCTGGTCGATCTTGTCTTTGAGCTCTTTCAGCCTTTCGTACAACTGAGGTTTTTCGGCCTTCTGCTGTGCGATGTAACTGGGCGTGAGGGAGAGCAGGGCGGCTTCGAGGATGGAGCAGATGAACGAAACCAGGATGGAGAGGACAGCGAACGCTATCAGGAGTGTCATGTAGAGGGGTAGGTGGCCAAGGGCCGGCCAATTTAGCGTAAGCGCATTGGAAAAAGCAGAAAAGCTGCAACATTTCATTTCGTCATGCTGGCGCCGTTGACGTTCACTGCCCAACGTCTTGCCTGCCGATATTTCACTGGCTGCACGTAGCCCAGCTTCGACTAGGCTAAAGGGACACTATCTGGGGAGGTCCTCCATGCCGCTTGAACATCACCCGTTGACCCGCGAATTCCCTCAGCAAGGCGACGTCATGCGCAAGCTGATGCAAAGTCACCCGCACTTCCCTCGCCTGGCTGGCGAATATGAAGCGCTGGACAAGCGCATCTACGAAATAGAGGACGGTCGCGAGGCCGCCGACGACCTGACCTTGCAGGGGCTCAAACTGCAGCGTGTGGGCCTCAAGGACGAGATCGCCGATCTGCTGCGCAAGGCGGGCAGTGCTTGATCCTGATCAAGTGAGCGGCTGTTCTGTGGCGCTAGGCTGGAGCCATCTTTCCTGTCAGAGGCTTCATCATGCACGTCGACCATCATCCGCTGGTTCATGACTTTCCCGAACTGCGCAGCGAGCTGCAGCGTCTGCGCCAGAGTGATGAGCATTTCGCGCGCCAGGCCGAGGAATACGAAGCGCTGGACAAGCGTATTTGCCGCATCGAGGACGGTATCGAGCTGCTCGATGACGTCACGCTCGGCGCGCTGAAACTCAATCGTGTCGCCATGAAGGACGAGCTGGCGCGCCAGCTCAAGCGCGCTGCCGGGCAGTGCTGCGGTTGCGGTAATGGCTGCAAGGGCTGAGTGCCGGCGGTCCTGGTACAGACTGGTCGCCCGCAAGCGGGCTCCTGCACTCAGGCGTTATCAATGTACGGGCGGGTTGATCAGGTAGGTGAGCAGCCCGTCCGTCTCTTCTTCCGTCCACACGGGGCGCGCTGGCCTGGGCCACTCGCTCAGTAGCTGCTGCCAGAATGCGCAGGCCAGTTCATCCTGGCGGTAGTAGCGCAGCAACCACGGGCTGCCATCGCCCATGACCTGTTGCACCAGCGCGCGGCCAATGCCCTGGCGGCGATACTTCTTGAGGATGAACAGGTCGGCAAATTCCGGCGCCTCGATACCCGGCAATTCGCTGCGTTCGACCAGCAGAAAGCCGGCGATAAAGCCATCGGCCAGGATCAGCTGTGCGCTCCAGCCCGGCTCCTGCCAATAGCGCTGCAGATGGGGGTGATGGATGTAGAAGCGGCCGTCCGTCTCCACGTCCTCCTGCTCCCAGTCGGAGCTTTCGTAGGCATAGAACTGGTAGAGGTTGGCCAGTAGCGGCAATTGTTCGGCGCTGGTGGGCAGCAGTTGGATCTGCATGGATGTGCTCCGCGCGGTGTGGTCTGTAAATCTATCCAGTAGTTCGGTATCGTTCCAGCCTTCGCTAACAGGCAGGACGATTTTCCCATGGCCAAGGCTAAACGCATGTACGGCTGCACCGAGTGCGGCGCCACCTTTCCCAAATGGGCCGGGCAATGTGGTGAGTGCGGCGCCTGGAACACTCTGGTGGAAACCGTGGTCGAGGGCGCGACGCCCAGTGGCCGTACTGGCTGGGCCGGCGACAAGGCCAATATCAAGACCCTGGCCGAGGTCAGTGTCGAAGAAATTCCGCGATTCTCCACCGCTTCCGGCGAGCTGGACCGGGTGCTCGGTGGTGGCCTGGTCGATGGCTCGGTGGTGCTGATCGGCGGCGACCCCGGCATCGGCAAGTCGACCATCCTGCTGCAGACCCTGTGCAACATCGCCCAGCGTTTCCCGGCACTGTACGTCACCGGCGAGGAATCACAGCAGCAGGTGGCCATGCGTGCGCGGCGGCTGGATCTGCCGCAGGACAAGCTCAAGGTAATGACCGAAACCTGCATCGAATCGATCATCGCCACTGTGCGCCAGGAAAAGCCCAAGGTCATGGTCATCGACTCGATCCAGACCATCTTCACCGAACAACTGCAGTCGGCGCCCGGGGGCGTGGCCCAGGTGCGCGAGAGCGCGGCGCTGCTGGTGCGCTTCGCCAAGCAGAGCGGTACGGCGATCTTCCTCGTCGGCCACGTCACCAAGGAAGGCGCGCTGGCCGGCCCGCGCGTGCTGGAGCACATGGTCGACACCGTGCTGTATTTCGAGGGCGAGTCCGATGGCCGTTTGCGCCTGTTGCGGGCGGTGAAGAACCGTTTCGGCGCGGTCAACGAACTGGGCGTATTCGGCATGACCGACAAGGGCCTCAAGGAAGTCTCCAACCCTTCGGCGATCTTCCTCACCCGCGCCCAGGAAGCGGTGCCCGGTAGCGTGGTGATGGCCACCTGGGAAGGCTCGCGGCCGATGCTGGTGGAAGTGCAGGCGCTGGTCGACACCAGCCACTTGGCGAATCCGCGCCGCGTTACCCTGGGCCTGGACCAGAACCGCCTGGCCATGCTGCTGGCCGTATTGCACCGCCATGGCGGCATCCCGACCTATGACCAGGATGTGTTCCTCAACGTGGTCGGTGGGGTCAAGGTGCTGGAAACGGCGTCCGACCTGGCACTGATGGCGGCGGTGATCTCCAGCCTGCGCAACCGGCCGCTGCAACATGACCTGCTGGTGTTCGGCGAGATTGGTCTGTCCGGCGAGATTCGTCCGGTGCCGAGCGGTCAGGAGCGTCTGAAGGAGGCGGCCAAGCATGGTTTCAAGCGCGCCATCGTGCCCAAGGGCAATGCCCCCAAGGAAGCACCGCCGGGTTTGCAGATAGTAGCCGTCACGCGCCTGGAACAGGCGCTGGATGCGCTTTTCGAGTAACTAAAGTCGCGGCTAAAACCCTTCCTGCTGTACCTGCACATGTACCAACTGTAGGAGCCCGCTTGCGGGCGATCATCGATAAAAGCATCGCCGGCAAGCCGGCTCCTACAGGTCCATCCGAGCTACGTCTTTGTATCGGCTGCGGCGTTCTGCCGCGAGTGGGGCGGGTCGAAAATTGACCGAGGTCAATAAGTAGCAGGCTATCGACGCGCAGCATGAAGGCGTATCCACTGAAGGAGACGCCATCATGTTCCTGTTCTTCGATTTCTTTTCCCGGGCTTTCAACTTCGACGCCAAGGCCATTGAGTCGCGCGATGCGCGTCGTCAGGCGCAGCGTATTCAGGCGCGTCGCCAGCGTCGTGAACAGGCAGAGGCTGCCTGCTTGCGCCACTGACTGCTAGGCTCTGTACGAAAAGTGCCTGCGCTCGGTGATGCTTCGTTAAAAACCGGTTCGG